>NZ_JAYEZO010000001.1:975212-1300283 GCF_037031285.1 Halobellus sp. LT62 | reverse complement strand
GACCGCGCCGGTGTAGCTCAGCTGGCAGAGCGATTCCTTCGTAAGGAATAGGCCGAGGGTTCAAATCCCTCCACCGGCTTTCTGCTGTGAACAACGTGAACAGCGGAAGCCGTAGAGGGATTTGAAGCAGGGAGCGAACGCAGTGAGCGAGTGAGGTTCACAATCCCCTCCACCGGCTTCCGGTACGCGGGAAGAACTAATTCTCACACAGCGCCGCTGTTCCGACACGGTCAGCGTCGAAGGCGTTCCCCTCAATTCGTACATCGGTTCATCCGATAAAAAAACCACAAGGCGCGTGAGGGTCGCCCGAGAGCCGAGCTTCCACAGACGAGCGTCAGTACTTGTACAGGGAGACGACGTACGGCAGGCGGTCGTACATCCAGACGGCGACCGGCAGGCCGACGATCGTGACGCTCGCGACCCACGCGAGCGACATCCAGACGCCGCTGAGCCACCAGCCGACGAGGAGGAAGTACACCGCGCGGACGACGAGCGAGTGCTGCTCGCTCCCGGATTCGGTGATCGTGACGTCACCGGACGCGCTCTCGGTGAGTGTCGTCTCGATCCGCCGCTCTTTCAGCGAGACGATTTTCGGCACGAGATTGATCATCTTGATCCCGATCGGCATCCCGATGATCGTGACGACGAGGAACCACGCGACGCTCAGCCAGATCCCGCTCGCCCACCAGCCGATCAAGAGGAAGTACGCGGCGCGGACCGCGATACTGGGGGAGTTCTCGTGTCGCTCGACGGATACGTTGACCCCCTCGCTCCGATCTGTCGCGCCTGAACCGTTCTGTGTTGTGGTCGGATCGCTCATCTCTGGGATCTCGTTGTCGCCGAGTGCGGTTAAGGCTGCGGCATAGGGGGATTGGAACTCTCTCACGTCGCACGCGGCGGTTCGATCGCGCGAGCGGAGGCTCTCACACGCGTCGCGACGCGTCGACTCCGCGCCCTTTATTTCGCCGCCGCTGACACGGGTAGACGAATGGAATCAGACGGATCGACGGCCCCCGAAACGCTCCGCGGCCTCCTCGATCTCACGCGCCTCGGCAACGCCGTCGCCGCGGGGGTGCTCACCTTCACCGGCGCGTTCGTCGCCGCGGGTCTCGATTCGAGCGTCGTCGCCGTCGTCGCCAGCGTGGCCGCGACGGTCTTCGCGACCGCCGCGGGCAACGCGGTCAACGACTACTTCGACCGCGACATCGACCGGATCAACCGGCCGGATCGACCGATCCCCCGCGGAGCCGTCAGCGCCCGCGGCGCGCTCGCGTTCAGCGTCGCGCTGTTCCTCAGCGCGGTGGTCGCCGCGCTGGCGCTGCCGCCCGTCGCGATTGCGATCGCCGTGGTGAACCTGCTCGCGCTGGTCGCCTACACGGAGTTGTTCAAGGGACTACCGGGCGTCGGCAACGTCGTCGTCGCGTACCTGACGGGGTCGACGTTCCTCTTCGGGGCCGCATCGGTGGGGCAGCTCACCGACTCCGCGGCGCTCGTGCTCTTCGCGCTCGCGGCGTTGGCGACGCTGACACGCGAGATCGTCAAGGACGTCGAGGATCTCGCGGGCGACCGCGAGGAGGGACTCAGGACGCTCCCGATCGTCGCCGGCGAGGGAGTCGCCCTGCGACTCGGCGCGGCGGTGATGGCCGTCGCCGTCGCGGCGAGCGCCGCGCCGTATCTACTGGACGTCTTCGGTGTGGTCTATCTCGCGATCGTGATCCCCGCGGACGCGTTAATGCTGTCGGCGGTTCGGCGGTCCTTTTCGGACCCGTCGACGGCCCAGCGGCGGCTGAAGCGAGGGATGTTCCTCGCGACCGCCGCCTTCGTCATCGGCCGCGCGGTCGACGTCGTTGCGGTCGTATAACGAGGACGGAGCGACTTCCGGGCGGTCGAGACGATTTAAACCCGCGCGGCCACAGATGCGTTGCGGCCGTCAGCCGAAATCCACCGTCGCAATCAAAAAGAATATTATCTGCACCTGTTATGGTTCACTCGTCTAATGACTCCCGGCGAGTCGATCGATCGAACCACCGCCTCTCTCGTAGCTGGCTCGACGCCGAGGAACCCGGATGTATGACCTCGGCCCGGACCTCGACGCAGAGGTCCCTCCCGGAACGAACATTTTGGTTAGCGGCCCGCCCCTGACGGGAAAGCGCTCGCTCTGTCTGGACGTCCTCGCCTCGGGGACCGAGAGCGGCGAGGGCGCGATCATCGTCACCACGAAGGACGGTGCCGACCGCGTGCTTGACGACTTCGGGAAGCGCATCTCTTATGAAGACCGGCCGGTGGCTGTCATCGACTGCGTCACGCGCCAGCAGGGCGTCGGCGACGTCCGCGACGACGAGCGGATCAAGTACGCCTCCTCGCCGGTCGACATGACGGGCATCGGGATCAAGCTCTCGGAGATCTTACAGTCCTTCTACCAAGACCAAGGCATCGAGCGCAACCGCGTGATGTTGCACTCGCTGTCGACGCTTCTGATGTACGCCGATCTACAGACAGTGTTCCGATTCCTCCACGTGTTCACCGGCCGGATTCAGAGCGTCAAGGGCCTCGGCGTCTTCGCGATCGACGCCAGCGCGCACGACGACCAGACGATGAACACGCTGAAGCAGCTGTTCGACGGCATCGTGACGACCAGCGAGGACGGCGAGCCGACCGTTCGACTCGCGAACGACTGACAGTCCGGAAACGCCGTCGCGGGCCCGCGAACATCGAGAACCAGAAACTATTTTTCGTGTAGTTTCGTCCGATTCGATAATGCCCTCCAGTGTACTGCTTCAAGGTGCTGTCGGTGCGGTCGGCGTGTTGATCGGAATCCTCTTTTTACTCGTCGGGATCGCGATGATCGTGTGGACGTACTCCGATGCGAAAACGAACAGCTCCCATCCGGCGTTCCTCTGGGCGCTCGTCGTCTTTTTCGCCCCGATTTTGGGAATCCTCCTGTACGTTCTGCTCGGTCGCAACGCCCGGTAAGCCGCCTCGCTGCCGCGGCAGCGTTTTACGTCCGCCGTCCCTCATTTCGCGTATGCCAATCACTGACGACGACGGACTCAGATCCGTACTGAACGCAGAAACGGTGGCCGTGGTCGGCTGTTCGACGACGCCCGGAAAGGCGGCTCACGACATTCCGGCGTATCTTCAGCGTAACGGCTATCGAATCGTCCCGGTGAACCCCTTCGCCGACGAGATCCTCGGGGAGACCGCCTACGACGCGCTGGCCGACGTTCCCGGGGACGTCGAGATCGATATAGTCGACGTGTTCCGTCCGAGCGAGGAAGCCGGAGGAGTCGTCGACGCGGCGATCGAACGCCACGAGTCAGTGGGCGACGTTCGAGCCGTGTGGCTCCAACTCGGAATCACCGACGACGACGCGGGCGAGCGGGCCGCAGAAGCCGGACTCGATTTCGTCCAAGACAAGTGTATGAAAGTCGAACACGCCCGGCTGGCCGAGTAGTCTCCGACGACGGTTTCTCGCGTCACTTCTCCCGGTCCGACAGGTTCCGGATTACTGTGAGCCGTCGTTGCTGTTGTGGCCGCCGTTGCTGTCGTCGCTGTTCCCGCTACCGCCGCTGTCGTCGCTGGTTCCACCAGCCGAGGAACGGTCCCCGTCGTTCTGTCCGTTCTGCTCGTCTCCTCCCGACTCCGCTTCGGTGATGTGCGCGTCGGCCGTGACGCTCTCGACGTCGATGTCCTCTTGCTCGGCGAGGGCTTCGAGGACCGCCCGCATCTCGGCGCTCTCGCGTTCGAGGCGCTCGACGCGGTCGCTCGTCTCTTGGGTCGTTTCACGCATCTGAACGACCTGATCGCGGAGATCGTTCAGCCGCGTGTACACGTCCTCGGCCATATCGGTCACTTTCTGGAGCTTTTTCGCCGTGCTTCCGAGTCCCATAGCTTCCGTTCGGACGCCCGGGTTTGTGTGCGTTCCGGATCTGGCCGTCGCGGTGTTCGATCTTCGACGGCGTTCGTCCGCGTCGGCGTTCGCCCGCATCGGCCTCGTCTTCGTAGCCGTGCGCCAAGAGGATAGAGCGCTAGGAGAGCTCGTCGGCGTCGAGCCCGTCGACGAGGCGACGAAGCACCCCGTAGACGACGACGGCACCGACGACGACCGCGACGACGGCGGCGTAGTCGGCGCGTCCGGCGCTGTCGATCGCCAGCCGGGCGGCGGCGGTGATCGGCCCGTTCGGAAGCAGCGCCGTCCCCCCGAAGACCAACAGCACCCCGACCGAATAGAGGAACTGCGCCGCGCGTCGTTCGGGAGAGAGAAGCGCCAGCGCCGCGCCCAATCCGCAGATCAGGAGGGCGAGCGCGGCGACCAGCGCGAGCAGCGCCGGGACGTTCGCGACGCTCGTCCCGTTGAGTTCGAGCAGCCCGATCCACAGCGCCGCTTGAATCGGCGCGAGACCCGCGGCGGTCAGGAGCTTCCCGTCGACGACGTCCGTCAGCGAGAGCGGCGCGACGCGGAGCAGTTCGAGCGTCCCGCGCTCGATCTCCTCGGAGATCGAATCGACCGCGACGGAACCCGAGATGAAGACAGGTAAGAAGAGCAGCAGCGGGAGCAACACCGTGTACGTGAATCCGAAGTACGGGCTCGAGGAGGCCTCCGGCGGCAGTGCCAGCGGCTGTGCGTCGAGATATGTGGCGCGATCGGCTCGCTCTTGCCGTTCGAGAGAGCGCACCACGTCTCGCAGTTGGACCACGACGATCGTCGTCTGGACGTTCGAGTCGGGCGCGACCGCCCGGACGAACACCCGCTCGTCGCGCGTCTCTGCGACCACCACTGCGTCGATCCCGGTCGCCTCGTACTCGTGGAACGCGCGCATCGCCGTCTCCTCGGAGCGGTAGAACTGCGCGTCGACGCCGCGGACCTCCCGCGAGGCGCGGATCAGTTCCTCGGAGGCGTCGCCCGCCACGGCGACGTCGACCTCGTAGCCGTCGACCTGTCCCGGGTCGTACAGGGAGACGAGGCCGACGACGAGGAACGACGAGAAGGCGGCGATGAATAGCTGGAGGGCGAGCGCCAGCAGGATCGTCTTCTCCGTTCGAAGGCTGCTGAACTCCCGAAGCGCGATCGTCAGCCGCGGGTCGGTGCCTCCGTTTCGAGGCGGTCGTCGCGGCGGCTTGTCACGCGGCTCCGAACTGTCTGTCGACCCGCTGCGCTCAGCCAAGGTACGTCACCACCGAGAGGTTGTAGGCCGTGTGAACGAGCACGCTCACGACGAACGCCGCGCCGTACCACCGCAGGTCGCGCATCGCGCCCAGCGCGGTAATCCCCGCTGTGAGGACGTGGAGGGCGAGCGGCGCGAACAGCAGACCCGCGGCGGAGAAGATCCCGATCCCCGAAGGCGCGAGCGCGGCCTGTCCCAGCGCCAACTCGGGCAGGCCGACGACCTGCGCGACGGCGGTGAACTTCTCGCCGACGAAGAACCCGAGCCCCGAGAATGCGCCGAGGGTCAGCGCGACGCGTCGAGCCCGCGGGAACGTCCCGCTCTCGAAGGCGGCGTAGATATGAACGCTCTTCGCGACCTCCTCGACGAGCGCGACGACGAAGAGCAAGAGCGGGATCGTCAGTGAGACCGGGAGCGCGAAGAGCACGGCGATCGCGAGCAGCTCTGCGACGAACACGAACGGAATCGACAGCCCCGACAGGACGGCGACGTCGCGCGGTCTCGACACGCGGGCGTCGAGCGCGTCGAGGAACTTCAGCGGGACCGGCCGCTGGGTGAACAGATCCTCCTCGCGGTAGATGCCGACCCCGAGCAGGAACAACACGCCCGAACACAGGAGAAACGGCGCGGTCGCGAAGACGAACGCGCCCGGCGTGACCGACTCCAGCGGTTGCAGGTCGCGGACGACGAGCGTCAGTGGCGAGATGAGCGCGATCGGCGTCACGTTCGCGAAAATCGCCGGAACGAACGTGTAGGCGGTCAGAAACACCGAAACCGTGACGGTGACGAAGGTGAGTTCCTTGAACGAGCGCGCGAACATCGCCCCGGCGAACGTCGCCGCGAGAAAGAGCAGCGCGATCGGGAGGACCGCCGCGACGGAGATGAGACTGCCGCCGACGCCGAGCGCGACGAGCGCGGTCACGCCGAGCATCGTCGCGAAGTACGGAAGCGTCTTTCCGGCGACGATGTCGCCCGGAGAGACGGGCGCGACGAGCAGGAGTTCGCCGCGGCGGTTGATCCGCTCGTTGAGCATCGTGCTACCGTACGCCTGCACGACGAAATTCATCGGCACGAGGAAGGCGAACGCGAGGATGAGCGCCCCGAAGGGGAACGGCGGCTGGATGTCCGCCGGCGATCCGGATCCCCCGCCGCTCAGCGGGTTGATCCCCGAGAGCGCGGGCACGCCGAGCGCGCCGCCGCTCGATCCCGACGAGGCGGATCCGTCGTCGCCGTCCGATGCACTCCCGTCGTCGGCTCCGCCCGTCCCGTCGCCGTCGTCTCCCTCGCCGAAGCCGTCTTGGTCACCCTCGTCTTCGGCGAGGGCCCCGTCCGGAAGCGATTCCGAGCGGGAAACGTACTGCAGTACGGTCACGACCGGGAAGGCCGCCGAACCGTTCTCTTCGGCGCGCATCCGCTCGAAGTTGTAGCGCCGAACGGCGGATCGAAACTCCGAGAGCGCCGCCTCGCCTTTCGGCGAGTTCGCGACGAGAACGCCGCCGTCGCGAATCGATAGCTCCACGTCGCCGTCGCTGATGGCGTCGGGCGTCGGCTCCCGCGCGTCGAGGGCGACGCTCCGTTCGACCGGTTCGTAGTACGGACTGTCGCTCGCGACGCCGACGCGGTAGATGTCGCGGTCGAGCGCGACGCCGCCCGCGAGGAGGCCGCCGCCGATGACCGTTCCGACGAGGAGGAGCGCGAGCACACCTAAGATCGCCGTTCGCCTATCGACGATGCCCGCCGAGCGCGACACCTCCCAGCGTGCGATTCGGCGGATCGACGACAGGTGCTCGCGGAGCGGCCGCTTCACTGCCGGTCGCTCCCGTCTGCGATCGGTTCGGGCGTCTCCCGCTCCTCGTCGACCGCTTCGTCGTCGATCGCTTCGTCGTCGACCGCTTCGTCGTCGATCGTGTCCGAGCCTTCCGCCGGTTCCCGTCCCTCGCCGCGGGCCGCCGCGGGCGGGGTCTCGCGGGCGAGATCGAGGAAGATGTCTTCGAGGCTCTGTTCGCGCGTCCGGATGTCGACGACGTCGCCGCCGGCCGCCTCAGCGCGCGTCCGGACGTCGTCGACGGCGTCCATCGTCGGCACGACGCTCCGGTAGCGCTCTGCCATCGACGTACTCTCGGCCACCGGCGCGCGCCCGGCCCCGTCGATGCCGTGGGCGCGCTCGTCCGGTTCAGCGCCGTCGACAGCGACGTCCGTGAAGACGTGGTAGGTGGTCTCGCCGTGCGCCTCGCGGATCTCGGGGACGGTCCCGCGGGCGATGATCTCGCCGCGGTTCATAATCACGATTCGATCGCAGATACTCTCGACGTGATAGAGGTTGTGCGCGCTGAAAATGACGGTTTTCCCTCGATCGGCCAGTTCGCGGGTGAACTCCAGCACGTAGTTCGTCGTGAGCGGATCCAGTCCCGACGCCGGCTCGTCGTAGATCAGCAGATCCGGGTCGTTGACGAGCGAGCGAGCGATGGCGACTTTCCGCTTCATCCCCTTCGACATATCGCCGAGGCGTCGTTCCCTGTGCGCTAACTCGAGTCGGTCAAGCGTCCGCTCCGTCCGTTCGGTCGCGTCGGCCCGCGGGACGTCGTACAGGTCGGCGAAGAACCGTAAGTACGACCGCGGCGTCATGTCCTCGTACAGCGGCGACTCCTCCGGCAGGAAGCCGAGGTTTCGCCGCATCGCCGGGTCACCGGCGTCGCGATCCGCGACCTCGGCGACCCCCGCGCTCGGTTCGACGAGCCCGGCGAGCATCTTGAGCGTCGTCGTCTTGCCCGCGCCGTTCGGACCGACGATGCCGAAGATCTCGCCGCGCTCGACGGCGAAGTCGCTACCGACGACCGCGGGGAAGTCACCGTACGTCTTTCGGAGTCCCTCGACGCGTATCATCTACTGTCGTTCGCCACGAATCGACCGGGGATAAAACCTGACCGCCGGGTATCGAATCTGATACGGTAGCGTTCGATAGCCGACGAGAGCTATTCGATAGCTGATATTACACAGGCGACAGTATCAAGTCGGTCACCGTGGAGGTACAAGCCAAGGGGGAAAGCGTGAGCGAGGACGGCGATTCCGAGAACGTGTCAGACGCCGACGAACGCGACCGGACGGCGAGCGAGATCGACGGCCCGGTGAGAGCCACGAGCGACGACTACGTCGACCTCGACATCCCGCTCCCGTGGAACACCGTCTCCGACAGCGAGCGGTCCACAGATCCCGAAAGTGAGAACGACGAAAGCGAGGCCGCCGGTCAGAGCGGCGATGCGACCGACGCGAGTGGCGATACAAGTGGCGCGAACAACGATGCAACCGACGCGAGTGGCGATGCGACCGACACGAGCGCCGCCGACGCGGACGGCGGGTCGACCGGAGAGGATGGCTCGAAACCGATTCCGGACGCCTTCGAGGACATCCTGTTCGTGGGGCCGAAGAGCGCGGCCGCGCTTCGCGAATCGTCGGTGTCGCTCTCCGACTTCGCGAACAAGCGGGTCGCGTACCGCGACCTGACAGAGGCCGGCGTCAACCCGGGTGTCGCGGCGAAGATCAGGCGCGAGCACTCGCTGTCGTGGTCGTTCGACGGCGGCGGAACGGACCTCGATCGCCGATCCGCGCAGGTCCGCGGCCTCGCTGACGGCGAACGGGCGTGGGTCGCCGCCTCCTCGGGGTGGTCGGACGACACCGCGACCGAGACCGACGGCTCCGGGGACGCCGCGGCGGCCGAAGCGGCGTGGCGAGATCGAGGAACCGATGACGCGGGATCGACCGGAGAATCGTCGATGGACGCCGAGACCGCGTGGCGCGAGCAGAGCGTTCCGACACCCGTGACCGCGCTCGACGGGATCGACGCCGAGACGGCACGGACGCTCCGGCGGGCGGGGATCGGCTCGGTCCGGCGGCTCGCGACGGCCGATCCAGAGAGCGTCGCCGACGCGCTCGACGTCGACCGCGACAGCGTCGACGAATGGCGTCGACTCGCGCGGAACTACGAGATGTGAGCGCTCGGGGAAGGAGGACGTGAGTGTTCAGTGAGACGTGAGTACTCGGCGTGCAAGAATCGAACCGAATATAAATTATTTACCTCCAGAGTAAATTTCCTTGAATACAGATAATCTACGCATACCGTTTATCGCGTCCGAATTCGGGGGTTTTGTGCGATTCGACGACGGCCGGCGGTAGCAAAGATTTTATGCCTCCTGTCGCCGCATATTCAATCGACTACACCGCCCGCAGCGGGACGATTGATCCGATGGCCACGAACAAAGATTCCTCGCCGACCGAGCCCGCACCGACCAACACGACCGTAAACGCCGTTCTCGACACTGTGGCGCGCTCTGCGCCCGACATCCGCAACGGCCTTCCGGGTCGGCGTGTTGCGATCGAAGGCACGAACCCCTCCGGAGAGTCGCAGAAGGCGGCCGACGTCTACGCCGACGAGCTGCTCTGCGAGCGGATCGGCGAGATCCCGAACGTCGGCGAGTACGCCAGCGAGGAGCGCGAGTCGGTCGTCGATGTCGGCTCCGGACTGTCGGTCTGCGTCGACCCGCTCGACGGCTCCTCGAACCTCGAACCCAACGCCGCGATGGGGACGATCGTCGCCATCTACGACGCCCCGCTCCCGGCGACCGGTCGGGATATCGTCGCCGCGGCGTACGTGCTCTACGGCGCGACAACGACGATGATCGTGGCGTTAGAGAACAAAGACACCGTCGCCGAGTACGTCATCCACCCCGACGGCAACTACCAGATCGTGCAGGGCGAGATGACGATCCCCGACGGCCCGTCGGTGTACGGCTTCGGCGGCCGCGTCCCCTACTGGGTCGACGAATTCAAAGCGTACGTCGAGGAGATCGAGTCCGATCCGGGGATGAAACTGCGCTACGGCGGCGCGATGATCGGCGACGTCAACCAAGTGCTCACCTACGGCGGTATCTTCGGGTATCCGACGCTGACGAACGCACCGGAGGGCAAACTGCGCGTCCAGTTCGAGGGATACCCGGTCGGCTACATTTTGGAGACCGCCGGCGGTGCCTCCTCGGACGGCCAACAGTCGCTGCTCGACGTCGAGAAGGACGATCTCCACGCCCGAACTCCGGTCTACGTGGGGAACGAGAGCCTCATCGACGACTTGGAGTCTGCGCTCGCCGGCCGCGACTGAATCGGCGTAGGACACGGTGGCTGCACCACCAGTACAACTTCAAAACAGTTTCTTTACGGATTGCAGAAGAGAATATGAATCTAGTTTGACAGATTCTTTAAGCAACCTCGTTGCAATTCCTAGAACTATATACCTGTGTCAAAAACTATATTGCTGTTTGATTTCGGGTCACTCGATGACGTATGCCGTCTCGTAGTGGGTGCGGAACGCGAACCAGAGACCGTGTCGGCCGGGGATCCGAGTACGGATCCGGCCGTCATCGGAGCGGAGTTCGTTCCGGGTGAGCGTCCACCGCGTGCCGTCGGCGTCGACGAGCGCGATCCCGTCCTCGTCGTCGACTCGTTCGACCGTCGTCGACGGGGCCTCGTAGACGGCGACATCGTCGGTCGCATCGAGCGTCACGACCACCTTTCGG
Source organism: Halobellus sp. LT62 (assembly GCF_037031285.1). Lineage (NCBI taxonomy): Archaea > Methanobacteriati > Methanobacteriota > Halobacteria > Halobacteriales > Haloferacaceae > Halobellus > Halobellus salinisoli. The sequence continues at coordinate 1,289,554 of NZ_JAYEZO010000001.1, read as the reverse complement.
CCGGCAACCACGCCTTCGAGAAGCGGCACGTCGCGCTCGCGGAGGTCGTCGATCGAGACGACCCAGACCCCGGCGGGGTCGTCGTCGACGACGCCGTAGACCGACGCCTTCTCGGGGAGCGGCCCATCCTCGGCGCGTCGCACGCCGGGTTGGACGATCTCCTCGCGGTTCCAGTAGTGCTCGAAGAAGTCGACGTTGCCGTCGTAGTACGAGTAGTCGTAGCCGTAGCCGGTGTCGACGTTCAGCGCGAGCGTGTCGGGGTATTCGGCCTTCCACTCTCCCCACTCCGTCTGGGTGACCGCGAACTGATCGAGGAACAGGTCGGGATCGGATTCGAGTTCGGGACCGCCGATCGGCGTGCCGCTGTGTTGGTCCCACAGCGTCTCCGTCTCCTCGTCGTACATCACCTTGTTGCCCGAGGCGAGCATTCCGGTGCTGCCGAAGGTTCGGACGTCGGCGACGGTGTCTGCGCTGCCGTCGGCGACGCCACCCACACTGCCGTTGGCGTCGTCGCCATCCTCGTCTCCGACCGTCGGAAGCCGCCGGTCGTAGAGGATCGGCGCGTTACAGAGCGTGCAGTAGGTCAAACTCACCGGGACGCCCTGCAGTTCGGCGTTCAGCAGTTCGTGCGGGAACAGCACCCAGCGCGGAACGGCGTAGGCGGTTCCCTCGATCTCGAATCCGAAGACGACGTGGTCGTCTTCGAGGTACCGCTCGGGAGCATCGCCCTCGTCGCTTGAACGTTCCGTCTCGTCGTTCTTGTCGAACGCCTCATCGCTCGCTTGGTCAGACCCGGCGCTCGCGTCGATCGCCTCGCCCGGGACGAACCGCGGTCCGTTCAGCGCCGCGAGGAACGAGCGGTCGCAGTTGCCCCAGCGGATCTCCTGCAGGTCGAACTCGCGCGGCTCGCAGTCGAGCAGGCCGCCGACCGGCGGGAGATACGAGCGGAACAGCCGGAGCTTCCACTCGTCGAACCCGTCGAGCGGTTCGATCTCCTGCTGGGAGTACCACGACTCCCACTCGACCCACGCGTGATCGGAGTCGAAGTCCGGTTCCGCGAGGGCCGCGAGCGCGTCTCGAACGCCCGGCCAGCGGACTTCCGGGAGTTCGAGATACCGCGGCGGATCGTGGCTCCGAAGCGCCGCGGGGAAGCCGAACCGCTCCCAGTCGTTCGCGATGCTGCCGATCACCAGCAGTTCGACGAGATGCGGCACGACGCGTTCGTCGCCCTCCTCGGCCAGCGCGTCGATCGCCGTCGCGTGGACGTCGACGTCGCGAACGAGCAACTGCTCTGTCAGCCACCGAAGTCGCTCCGTATCCGTTTGCTCAGTCTGTGTCACGATACCGTATCTGAGCCGAGCGAGCGTAAAAACGATTCCTCATCTGCGGGCTGTCTCGGGGCTGTCCGATCGTCGTCAGAGCGTTCGAAGGACGGCCGGGACGCCGGTACGATGGCCGACAACGGCGGGTATAAGTGCCTGTTTCACACAGTCATACGTATATGCCTACTCGCGACAGCGATGCCGTTCCCGACGGCGGCGTGGCTCGCGCCACACCGGCGAGAGACGCTCGGTCCGACTACCAGTACGTCTCCGAGTCGGTCGAGCGGCCGGATCTCGTCCGCGCGCTCGAATCTCGGATCGACGGAGAGGTCCGATTCGATACGTACACGCGTCAGATGTACGCCACCGACGCGAGCGCCTACGAGGTGACGCCCATCGGCGTGGTGTTCCCGACCTCGACGGATGATGTCGCCAGCGTGGTCGCCTACTGCGCCGACGAGGAGATTCCGGTGCTCCCGCGGGGCGGCGGGACGAGCCTCGCCGGACAGACGGTCAACGAGGCCGTCGTCCTCGATTTCACGCGCCATATGGACGCCGTCCGCGACGTCGACCCCGACGCCCGCGAGGCGCGCGTGCAGGCCGGGACGGTACTGGCGACGCTCAACGACCGCGCGGCCGAGCACGGGCTGACGTTCGGCCCCGATCCCGCGGCGGGAAACCGGAGCGCCATCGGCGGAGCGATCGGGAACAACTCTACCGGCGCGCACTCGCTCGTCTACGAGAAGACCGACCACTACGTCGAGGAGGCCGAGGTCGTCCTCGCGGACGGCACCGTCACGACGTTCGGCGAGGTCGCGGTCGAGGAACTCCGCGAACGCGCCAACCCCGACGGCGACGCCGAGGAGCGCGTCGCGGCGGGCGTCGTCGCCGTCCTCGACGAGCACACAGAGGAGATCCACGAGCGCTTCCCGGAAATGAAGCGCAACGTCTCGGGCTACAACCTCGATCGCCTCGTCGCAGAGGCCGAAGGCCGGCGCGGCGAAGAAGGCGTCGTCAACCTCGCGCGACTGCTCGCGGGATCCGAGGGAACGCTGGCGGTCGTGACGGAAGCGACGGTCTCGCTGGAACCGCTCCCGGAGACGAAGTCGGTCGCGCTCTTGACGTACGACAGCGTCGTCGAGACCGTCAGCGACGTCGTCCACGTGCTCGAACACGAGCCCGCGGCGGTCGAACTCATCGACGACGTGTTGATCGAGTTGGCGTCCAACACGACGGAGTTCGCAGATGTTGTCGCGAAGCTTCCGGAGCGGACCGAGGCCGCGTTGCTCGTCGAATTTTACGCCGAGAGCGACGAGGACGGCCGCGAGAAGGTCCGCGAGCTCCTCGCCGACCGCGTGCCCGGCCGCGCAGACGGTGACCGCGCTAACGGCGACGATGGTGACAGTGGCCTAGCGGCCGACACCGACGACGATTCGGACGCCGTGGCCGACGAAACCGAACACTACGCGTTCGACGCGCTCGAAGCCCACGACAAGGCGGACCGAAAGGAGCTCTGGAAACTCCGGAAATCGGGGCTCCCGATCCTGCTCGGTCGCACCAGCGACGCGAAGCACATCAGCTTCCTCGAAGACTGTGCGGTCCCGCCGGAACACCTGCCCAGATTCGTCACGGAGTTCCAGTCGGTGCTCGAAGAGCACGACACCTTCGCGTCGTTCTACGCGCACGCCGGGCCGGGCGTCCTGCACGTCCGCCCGCTCATCAACACCAAATCGCAGACGGACCTCGACGCGATGGAGGCCATCGGCGACGCCGTGACTGACCTCGTCGTCGAACTCGGCGGATCCGTCTCGGGCGAGCACGGCGACGGGCGCGCGCGAACCCAGTGGAACCGGAAGCTCTACGGCGACGACCTCTGGTTCGCGTTCCAAGATCTCAAGACCGCGTTCGACCCCGACTGGCTCCTGAACCCGGGGCAGGTCTGCGGCGACGTCGCGCTGACCGAGAACCTCCGGTTCGACCCCGAGTACGAGTTCGAAGCCGGGTTCGACTCGGCGCTGAACTGGGAGAACGAGAACGGGATGCAGGGGATGGTCGAGCTCTGTCACGGCTGCGGCGGCTGTCGCACCCAACAGACCGAGGGCGGCGTGATGTGCCCGACGTTCCGGGCGGCCGACGAGGAGATCACCGCGACGCGCGGCCGGGCGAATATGCTCCGGCAGGCGATGAGCGGCGACCTCCCCGACGATCCGACCGACGAGACGTTCGTGACCGAGGTGATGGACCTCTGCATCGGCTGTAAGGGCTGTGCAAACGACTGTCCAAGCGAGGTCGACCTCGCGAAGCTGAAAGCCGAAGTCACCCACGCCCACCACGAGGAGCACGGCTCCTCGCTCCGATCGAAGCTGTTCGCGAACGTCGACACACTGGCGAAGATGGGCAGCGCGTTCGCGCCCGTCTCGAACTGGGCCGCGAGGGTGCCGGGTGCCCGAACAGTGCTCGAAAAGACGATCGGTATCGCGAGTGACCGCACGCTCCCGACGTTCGAGCGCGAGACGCTGCAGGACTGGTTCGAGGCCCGCGGTGGGTGCCGCGTCGCCCCCACCGACGCCGAACGCCAAGCCGTCCTGCTGCCCGACACCTACACCAACTACAGCCACCCCGCCGTCGGGAAGGCGGCCGTGGAGGTGCTCGAAGCCGCGGGGGTCTACGTCGAAGTCGCCGACGTGACCGACAGCGGTCGGCCTGCGTTCTCGAAGGGCTTTCTCGACGTCGCTCGCGAGAGCGCCGCGGAGACCGTCGAGGCGCTCGCACCCCAGATCGAGCAGGGTTGGGACGTCGTCGTCGCCGAACCCTCTGATGCGGTGATGCTGCAGTCCGATTACGGCGACCTCCTCTCGGGTCCCGATGTCGAGACCGTCCAAGCGAACAGTTACGGCGTCTGCGAGTATCTCGACGTGTTCCGCCTCGACGAGGCGATCGACTTCGACGCTCCGGACCGATCGCTCGCGTACCACGGCCACTGTCACCAGAAGGCGACGAAGAAGGACCACCACGCGGTCGGCGTGCTCCGCCGCGCCGGCTACGCGGTCGACCCGCTCGACTCGGGGTGCTGTGGGATGGCCGGCAGTTTCGGCTACGAGGCCGAGCACCGCGCGATGAGTCAGGCCATCGGCGACACGCTCAAGGGGCAAGTCGACGCCAGCGAAGCGGAGTCGGTCGTCGCCCCCGGCGCGTCCTGCCGCACGCAACTGAACGACCTCGGCGCGGCGATCGATCAGTCGCTGTTGCCCGAGCGCGACGTAGAGCGCGAAGGCCCGCCGACGCCGATCGAGGCGCTCGCGGCGGGACTGGCGAACCGGTAACACCGACATCCGCAACCGGCTTTTTCTCACCCACCTCTCGCGAGCGTTTATATATGAAGCCGCGGCCAACGCCCCTGTGATCTGAACGCGATCCCACGTCGCTTCGCGGGTGTTCGGCACATCGGCGTGGGAACTCCAAAGACGTGTCGCGCTCGCCGTCTCAGTCGGCTGCGCGATCGGTGCCGACTGTCAGCCCCACACTGAGCAACCCACTTCTCAGTCGGCCTGCGGCGCGGTTCCTCGGTAGAACAGCCAGCCGCCGAGGAGCGTCAAGACAAACACGAGCACGAGCGGGAACGTGTATCCGCCGGAGACGTCGGTCAGGACGTTGAGGATGACCGGTATGGAAATCGCCGTCACCGCCTCGCTGATGTTGAAAATCCCGATTAGCGCTGTCGCGTTCGCCGCACCGAAGCGATTCAGGAGAATCGGGGAGAACAGCGGTGCTACTACCCCCAGTCCGATGCCGAAGAGGACGAGGACGACGTACATCGAGAGCTGCGTCGAGACGAGTGGCAGTCCGCCCATCCCGATCGCTGCAAGCACGACACCGCTCGTGAGCGTCACGCGGATGCCGACCCGGTCAGCGACCGCGCCGCCGGCGATGCGCGTGATCACGCTGACCCCCCCCACGATGCCGAACGCCGTCGCCGCCACCGTACGGTCGATGCCCCCCGTGGTCAGAATCGCGACGATGTCCACCGAGAGCACGAAGTACCAACTCCACAGCAGCGAGAACCCGGCGAGCGAGACGACGAACGCGCGGTCCGTCAACCGATCTCGGATCCACGCGACGTCAACAGACGCCGCGGCCGTCGCGCGGACACCCGGCGGGCGGCGGTAGACGGTACTCGAAAGCAGAATCACCGCGGCGGTCGTCCACCCGACGGCGAGAAGCGCCTCCGAGATCGACATCCGTTCGAGCAGAAAGACCCACACGGGCGGCAGGACCAACACACCGAGTCCGTTGCCGATGAACGTGACGCCCATCGCGCGGCCCTCGTACTCGTCGAACCACTGTGGGACCAGCGAGATGACGATGACGAACACCGTTCCACCGGCGGTTCCCAAGAGGCCGAACGCGAACACCAGTGACGGATAGGAGGTCGTAAGCTGCATCAACCCGACCGCGAGGGCGAACGCGACGCCGCTTACAGCGACGACGGGACGTAGCGGCGCGCGAGCGATGAGAATGCCGATCAACCCCCCAGCGATCATAAACGCCGCCGTGGTGATCGAGAAGATCGAGGAGACCCGGAGGCTCGACAGCCCGAACGCGGTCTCGATGGCTTGGGAGTAGACGGTGAACGTGAAGATCATCCCCCAGATGAGCGTCAGCAGGACCAACCCGAGCACGGAGATGAGCCAACTGGTTCGCGAGTCGAGCGCGGCGTCTTGGTCGTCTGTCATAGCGAAGGGTCGTCCGTCATAGCGTAGGGTATTCTGTCATAGCTTGGTCGTCCGCCACGGCGAGAGTCTCGTCGGTATCGCTCGGGGCGATCGGATCGTCTCCGATCGCAAGTTCGCCCGTAACGTGTTTCCACCGGCGTTTAGTGCTTTCTCTTGGTCAGTCATCGAACCGTCCCGTTGTAGGGTGATATCATCGGTGTAACCCGGTTACGCACAAAAAATTTGGCGATCTGACCAAACTTTCATTAGTGATTCACGTTAACTATGACGTATGGCACTCGAAGGCCAGTCCAAATTCAGCATCGACGCAGACTGGAACAAGCTCTATATCGGCGGCGAGTGGGTCGAATCCGAGAGCGGCGAGTCGACGCCGGTCGAGGATCCCTCCACTCGCGAGGTCGTCACGGAGGTACCCCGCGGCACCGAAGGCGACGTCGATGCGGCCTACGAGGCGGCCGTCGAAGCGCAAAAAGAGTGGGGAGAGACACCCCCCGCACGACGCGAGCAGGCCGTTCAGGGGCTCATTGAGGCCGTCGAAGAGAACCAAGAGTCGATCATCGAGCTGATCACGACGGAGATCGGCGGCATCCACGGCGTCGGCGAGACCTCCATTCAGATCACGCAGGACCACCTCGCCGAGGCCGCGACGCTCCCCCGGCGAATGAAAGGCGAGACCGCCGCCTCCAACATCCCCGGCAAGGAGAACATCGTCTACCGCGAACCCGAGGGCGTCGTCACGGTAATCTCGCCGTGGAACTTCCCGCTGAACCTCACCGCTCGAGCGCTCGCGCCCGCGATCGCCGCCGGTAACTCGGTCGTCCTCAAACCCTCGACTGACGCGCCGATCATCGGCGGCCTCGCGTGGGCCCGCCTCGCGGAGGAAGCCGGAATCCCCGGCGGCGTCGTCAACGTCGTCACCGGGAAGGGCTCGGAGATCGGTGACCACCTCGCGGGCCACCCCGACAGCGACGTCGTCGCCTTCACGGGATCGACCGAAGTCGGCCAGCACGTCGCCGGTCTCGCCGCGGAGAACCTCGCGGTCCCGGCGATGGAACTCGGCGGCAACAACGCCCACATCGTCACTGAGGACGCCGACCTCGATCAGGCGATCGACGCCGCGGTGTTCGGCTCGTTCATCCACCAAGGGCAGGTCTGTATCTCGATCAACCGCCACCTCGTCCAAGACACCGTCTACGACGAGTACGTCGAGCGGCTGACCGAGCGCGCCGAGGGGCTCCCCGCGGGCAGCGCACACGACGAGGTCGTCCTCGGACCCATCATCAACGAGTCCCAGCGCGACCAGATGCTCGACTACGTCGAGCGCTCGATCGAGGACGGCGCGACGCTCGAAACGGGCGGCGAAACGGTCGAACTCGACGGCGTCGAGGACTCGCTGGTCGTCCGTCCGACGGTGCTTTCGGGCGCGTCGAACGACATGCCCGCCGCGTGCAACGAGCACTTCGGTCCGATCGCCCCCGTGATCCCCTTCTCGGACGTCGACGAGGCGATCGAGATGGCGAACGACACCGAGTACGGGCTGACCGGCTCGGTCCACGCCGGCGACATCGGAACCGGACTCCAGATCGCAAAGCGGATCGACTCCGGAAACATCCACGTCAACGATCAGGGGATCAACGACGAGGCGCACGTTCCGTTCAGCGGCACGAAGGCCTCGGGCCTCGGCGGCTACAACTCCACTGACTTCCTCGACGAAGTCACCGAGAAGAAGTGGATCTCACTGCAGCACGAACCGCGGGAGTTCCCGTTCTGAACCGTGGAGGAGGCAGTCTGCGTCGTCGCGGGCGGGGGTAACGGCCTCGGCCGGGCCGCGGCCCTCGAACTGGCCGACAACGGCGCGCGCGTCGTCGTCAACGACCTCGGCTGCGAGGTCGACGGGACCGGTAGCGACGCCGCCGTTCCCGAAGCCGTCGCCGAGGAGATTCGCGAGGCGGGCGGGGAAGCCATCGCCCACCACGGCGACGTCAGCGACTTCGGGTACGCCGAGTCCCTGATCGGGGACACCGTCGACGAGTACGGCCGCGTCGACTTCGTCTGCAACTTCGCCGGCATCCTTCGCGACGGGATCAGCTACAAGCTGAGCGAGGAGGACTGGCGCGAGGTCGTCGAGACGAACCTCACCGGGCAGTTCGCGCCGCTGCGGGCGGCCGCGAAGCACTGGCGGGAGGCCAGCGAGGTCGCGGGCGAAGACGGCTTCGACCGCCAGCGCTCGTATCTCGCGGTGAGCGCCGGAGCGGCGCGCGGGAGTCTCGGACAGGCGAACTACGCGGCCGCGAAGGCCGGAATCCTCGGGATGGTCCGGACCGTCTCGAACGAACTGGTCCGCTCGAACGTCCGCGTCAACGCTCTGATCCCGAACGGCTACACGCGGATGACGGAGACGGTGCCCGAAGAACATCGACCGTACACCGAGGCGGAGATGCCGCCCGAGAGGGTCGCCCCGCTCGTCGCCTACCTCGCGAGCGAGGCGGCCGAAGACGTCACCGGCTGTACTCTCTATGCGGGCGGCGACCGCGTCGGCGTCTTCTCCGATCCGGCGATGGACGCGGTCGGCGTCAACCCCGACGGCTGGACGCTGGAGTCGCTCTCGAAGCACTTCCGCGAGGACGTCGCGAGCGACGTCGACCTGTCGCGGACCGAGAGTTACCTGTAGGCCGACGACCGGGTCGCACGGGAAGCGCGCCGCGTTTCGCCCGCTCGACCCGAAAGGCATCTTTTATGGGGGATTCCGCCGATGGTCCGCGTATGCGATTCGTCCGCTACGACGACAACCAGCTCGGACTGCTCACAGAGGACGGCAGCGGCGTCATCGACCTCTCGGACCGACTCGGCCTCGAGGGCGACGAACCGCTCGTCGAGTACATCGAAGGCGATTACGACGCCGCCGAGTACGAGGACGAGAAGCCGGACTACGACGTCGACGACGTCGAGATCGGCTCGCCCGTCGGCCGCCCCGGGAAGGTCATCGCCGCGCCGCTGAACTACGAGAACCACATCGAGGAGGCCATCGCGGACAAGGACATCACCACAGAGGAGTGGTTCTCGATCAAGGACAAGGGCTACTTCCTGAAGGCCCCCTCCAGCGTCGTCGGCCCCGACCGCGGGATCGAACTCCCCTTTACCGACCGCCGCACCGACCACGAGGTCGAACTCGCGTTCGTGATGGGCGAGGAGGCCAAAGACGTCTCCGCCGAGGAGGCGTGGGACCACATCTTCGGATACACGATCCTGCTCGATATCTCGCTCCGCGGCGATCAAGACCGCTCCAACCGGAAATCCTACGACACGTTCACGGTCATCGGCCCGTGCGTCGTCACCGCCGACGAGATCGACGACCCCCAGGACCTCCAGATGGAACTGCAGCTGAACGGCGAGCGCCGCCAGTACGAGAACACCGGCGATATGGTCTACACCTGCGCGGACATCGTCCAGTACGCGTCGCTGGGCGCGACGCTGGAGGTCGGCGACGTCATCACGACGGGCACGCCCGAGGGCGTGAGCGAACTCCACGACGGCGACACGATCGACGCCGAGATCGAAGACGTCGGCTCGATGACCGTCGACGTCACCGGTCGCGACGTCAGCTACGCCGACGCCAACGTCACGAAGGGCGGACAGGAGTAAGTCGCAGCGGCGCTTCAACGGGTTTCGACCGCCACTTCGAGATTCTATGCCAATTCTTCTCGACAGTCGATGCCTCCGCTACGTGACGGACTGCGCCACGCGTCGTCGCTTCGAGGCCGCCGAAAGGTAGGCTTAAGAAAGACCACGATAAATCACGTGGTAATCGATGTCACTGCTCGAAGTAGATGGGATAGACGTCGCGTACGGCAACGTGCAGGTTCTCTGGGACGTGAGCCTCTCCGTCGACGAGGGGGAGACAGTGGCGTTGCTCGGCGCGAACGGCGCGGGGAAGACGACGACGCTGAAAACGATCTGCGGGGATCTCACCCCGATGGACGGCGAAGTCCGATACAAGGGCGAGTCGATCGGCGACCTGCCGCACGAAGAGGTCGTCGCGAAAGGCGTCGCTCACGTTCCGGAGGGAAGAGAGGTGTTCACCGAGAGCACCGTCAAAGAGAACCTCGAACTCGGCGCGTATCTGGATCGGAGCGGAATGGAAGATCGCCTCCAACGCGTCTACGACATCTTCCCGCGGCTCGAAGAGCGATCCAAACAGCGGGCGGGGACGCTCTCGGGCGGCGAACAGCAGATGCTCGCGATCGGTCGCGGGCTGATGAGCGATCCGGACCTCCTCCTTCTCGACGAAGCGAGCCTCGGACTCGCGCCCGTTCTCGTCGACGACGTGTTCGAGGCGATCCAGCGGATCAACGACGAGGGGACGACCGTGCTGCTCGTCGAACAGGACATCTACAACGCCCTCCGTGTCGCCGACCGCGGCTACGTCATCAAAACCGGCGAGATCGAGCTTTCCGGAACGGCCGAAGAGCTCGCGAAGGACAAACGCGTCGAAGAATCGTATCTCGGCGCGTGAAGAAGTAGCGTAAAGAACTCGAAAGCGGCGCGCTCAGTCGTGAGCGCCGTCGCTTCCGTCGGTTTCCTCGATGAGATACTCTTTGAATAGTCCATAGAGTCCCGTTGGGAGGAAGATAATGAAGAGGATGATGAGGATCCCTTCGACCGCCTCGGAGTAACCGCTGACGATGGCCGAGAGGCCGTTGTCCAACAGCAGGAACAGTCCGGCCCCGAAGATCGGGCCGGAGAACGTCCCCATTCCGCCGAGGATGACGACGACCAGTGCGTCGATCGTCCACGTCACCGCGAGCGTCGACTGCGGGTTGATGTACAGCGTGTAGTGGCCGTACAGCGCGCCGGCCAGCCCAGCGAAGAACGAGGAGACGACGAACGCGTACATCTTGTACTTCAGCGGGTTGACGCCGAGACTGCTCGCGGCGTCCTCGTCGTCGTGGATTGCCTTCATCCCGAGCCCGGTCGGGCCGCGGACGATGAGATACGTGATAACGACGGTCGCGATCGTCGCGATGAGCGTCAGGTAGAACATCACGTCGCCGTGCGAGACCACCTCGCCGAGTGAGAGATCCGCTTGGATGTAGTAGCCGGTCGCTCCGCCGGTCAGATCCCGGCGATCGAGCATAATCAGTTCGATCACGGCGGCGAGTGCGAGCGTTCCGATGGCGAAGTAGTGTCCGCTCAGTCGGAAGATGATCGGCCCGATGACGAGCGCGATCAGCGCCGCTGCGAGCGCGCCGATCAGCATCGCGGGGATGACGGGTAACTGGATCGACTCCGGGAAGCCGCCGGCCGTCGGGGTCGTCAGCCACGCGGTGACGAACGCGCCCATTCCGAAGAAGGCCGCGTGTCCCAGCGAGATCTGTCCCGCGTAGCCGGCGAGCAGGTTCCACGAAACGCCGAGCATCACGAAGACGAGGCCAGTCAGGATGAGCCCCGTCAGCGAGTCGGTCGTCGTGAACGGGACGGTGATGAGCCACAGCACGGCGAGCGCCGCGACTGCGAGTACGCGACGGTCAGTCGCGACCGACTCGCCGGGAGCCCTCTCGATGAACGCCATTACTCACCACCCCCGGAGCCGCCGAACAGGCCCTCGGGTTTGACGAGCAGCACGGCGAGGAAGATGAGCAGGCTCACGACGTTGCGATAGCCGCCACCGAGATACAGCGCGCCGAGGTTCTCGGAGACCCCGAGCACGAGGCCGCCGACGAGCGTCCCGAGCACGCTGCCGACGCCGCCGAGAACGACCACGGCGAACGTCTTCAGCAGGTAGGACCACCCGACGTACGGGTCGATGGGGAACAGCATCGAGAGCAGCGCACCGGCCGCGCCGGCGAGCGCCGTCCCGATTCCGAGCGTGATGACGTAGATCTGATCGGTGTTGATCCCCATATGCTTCGCAGCCGTGCGGTTCTGTGCCGTCGCGCGGATGGCCTGTCCCGTCTTCGTGTACTGCAGGAACGCCCACGTCGCGGCGATGAGGAGGACCGCCACGATAAACGTCACCGTCCGAGGGAACGACATAAACGCGATGCCGATGTCGAACCCGTTTCCGGGGATACCGATGTCCGCGGTTCGGGCGTCGCCGCCGAGGATGACGCGACCGAGGTTCTGCAGGATCAGCGCGAGGCCGAACAGGATGATGATCGGCTGTTCGAGCCCCTCGTCGACGACGTGCTTCAGGAGCACCTTCTGCAGCAGGACGCCGAGTCCGAACATCAACGCCATCGCGAGCACCATCCCCACGAGCGGCGTGATGCCCGTGGCCGCGAAGACGAGGATCGCGATGTACGCGCCGACCATCAGCATATGGCCGTGCGCGAGGTTCACGATGTCCATAATCCCGAAGACGAGCGAGAGACCCAAGGCTGCGAGGGCGTAGATGCCCCCGAGCAACAGCCCGTTCACGATCGTTTGCGTGGCGAGATCGCTGAAGACCATTTTCAGGCGTGTTGGCCGTCAGTCGAGTGGCTGCTCATCGCTCGCTCCACGGTGGGATCGGGTACTGGAAGTCGATCGCCTGCTCGGAGTCGGTGTCCGGGTACGCGAGTCGCTGTGCACCCTCCCACCACTGGCCGGTCGGTGCGGTCAGTTCGCCCTCCGCCGGCAGCCCGTTCTCCTCGAAGCTGAACGTGCCGATCACGGTCTCGAACTCCTCGCTCCGGAGCGCGTCGCGAACGGCCGTAGGGTCGACGGATCCGGCCGCCTCGACGGCCTGCTGGGCGACCTGCGTCAGGTTGTACGAGCCGCCGACGTTCGCGGGCATAAATTCGGCGTCGGTGTCGTACTCGTTGAAGAACGCCTCTCTGAGTTCCGCGTTGCCGTTGCCGGTGAGGCCCGGGACCCACCCCGGACACATCAGCGCGTAGGCTCCGTCTTCGCCGAGCGCGGACCACCACGCGGACGGATCGGCACCGCGGACGAACTTCAGCATCTGCGGGGCCCAGTTGTTGTCGCGCATCTGGTTGACGGCGGTGATGCCGCCCGGCGGCGTCGGGTTCGAAAGCAGCACCTCGACCTCGTTGCTTTCGGCCTGCGAGATGAGCGTCGAGAAGTCCGAGGAGCCGAGCTCGAAGACCTCGCGCATCACGACATCGTAGCCCGCTTCGCCGAGGACGTCCTCCCAGTACTGGGCCTGCTCTGCGCCCCACCCGGAGTTCGGCTCCCAGATCCCGACGTTGGTCGGACGCTCTTCCTCCGGGATGAGTTCGAGCGTGCCGAGCGTCGAGCGGGCGACGTCACGCGATTTCGGGAACGGCGCGAACGTCCACTCGTAGTTGTCGTTCCGGTGCGGCTCCTCGTACGCGAAGGCGATCCCGAGGAACGGCAGTCCTTGATTCTCCGCGAAGGCGCTCCCGGCGGTGACGAGCAGGCTGGAGAAGCTCCCCCAGATCATATTGACGTCGTTGTTGCTCACGATCGCCTGAAGCTGCTCGCGGAGCGTCTGCGCGTCGCTCTCGTCGTCGCGGAGGATGAGCTCAACCTCGCGGTCGAGTTCCTCGTTCATCCTCGCGACGCCGAGTTCGTAGCCGCGGCGGAGGTCCTCACCGAGCGAGGAGAACGATCCCGAATCCGGGACTGTGCCGGCGATCGTCAGCGGCGTCGCGTCTCCACCGCTGTCGCCGCCGCTGTCCCCGCTGCTGTCGGAGTCGCCGCCGCTGTCGCCCCCACTGTCGCCCCCACTGTCGCCACCGTCGTCGCCGCCCCCGCCGAGCGTACAACCGGCGAGTCCGGTGATTGCGAGAGTTCCGGTCGCTCCGGCACCCTTTAGATACCTTCGTCGTCGAATCGATGTGTCATCACGAGCCATACCGTGTGGCACAATAATGATAATACAATAAAAAAGTATACGGTTCCACGCAGAGTCTATCGGCGTTTACGATACGTTCTACCCTCGTCGCAGACGACAGATTCAGCCGGTCACGAGGGTCGTATAACGGCCTGTGAGGGTCCGTCCGCCACCGGTCTCCCAAGCGGATCGAGAACGAGTGGGTGACCCCATCCGGAACGTCGAACCGAGGCCCTCCAGAGATTCTTACGAGGAGGGTTCGGCCTCGGCGTAGAGGTTGAACGCCTCGAACACCGGGCGGTCGGTCATCCCGAGGAGCTTCGCCTCGCCGTCGGGTTCGTGGTGGTGGATCTCGTCCGGTGGGACGACGAAGATGTCCCACTGGCTCCATTCGAGCGCCTCGTCGCCGACGTGCGTCGCGCCCTCGCCGTCGATGACGAAGTACACCTCGGTCGCGTTGTGGAAGTGCGGATCGGTCTCTTCTAACAGCAACTGCGCGCGGAACGACATCGTCGGGAACAGCGGCGGCTTGCCCGTGGCGGGGTTGACGTACGAGAGGCTGTAACCGTCGTTCGGATCGGGATCGTCGTTGTCGGCGCGCTGGCGGAGCGACTCGACCATCTCCTCCCACTGGAACCGGTACGGCGGCGTCGCGTCGCGGATGCCCTCGAACGGCCCGGGAATGCCGTCCTGCTTCACCTCTTCCTGCGGTCGGCCGCGACCGTACTGCGAGGCCCAGTAGCCTTGGCTCTTCGTCACCGGCTGGCGTTCGAGTTCGTGGTACTCGAACGTGTTCTTCGCGTTCAGCGAGTCGAGGACGAGCGGCAGATCGAGCACGTCGAGCCACGCGGCGGTCTCGTCGCTCTCGTTGACGTGGTCGTGCCACTCCCACTGCGGGGTGGTGACTAGGTCGTTGTCCTTCATCGGGAACTCCTCGCCGGCGACGACCGTCTTCATATCCTCGTGGCCGTCGATCGTAAAGCGCAGCGCGTTCGCCCCGTGGCGGTGCGACGGCGCTGTCTCTCCCGGCGAGACCGTCTGGATCCCGACGTAGATCGTGTTCGAGATCGCGTGCGCGGCGTTGATCGGCACGGCGACCCGGCGCTGGAATCCCGGCGGGAGGTCGGCGATCGGGACGTCGCGCTCGATCGCGTCGATCGCCTCCTTGACGTCTTCCCACTTCCAGATGTCCGCCTCTGGGTCGTCGAGGGCGTGGCCCATGTCGTCTTCGACTTCCCAGAGCGGCTGGAGGCTGTGCTCCTCCAAGATACTTCGAGTCTCGGAACTCATCTCTAGGAGTTCCTCCGGCTCTTGCTGTGCCATACACGATAGTTTGTGAAACTCGATAATAAGTGTGTTGGACGTGCGCACTCCGCTATCGGGTACACGCGCCGCTCAGACGCCATCTCTTGGGTTTCCTCCTGCGACGTCGCAAGTTTCGTGTGGCGATCGTGTGTCGGTTCACAGCCGTCCGGGCGACTCGATACCAGATCAGCTTCTCGGCCGACGCTGATTTCTTCGCAGTCGATTCTCGAAAGCCGTTACGCGGAGGCCTGCGCCTCGAAGATTTCCTCGGTTTTGAACAGCGACCGGCAGTCCTCGCACACCATCCGTCGCTGAATCCCGTACTCCCAGAGCTTTCCGCCGCAATTCAGACATTCGAAGTGCGCCTCGACGAACGGATCCTCCGTCGCGTATGGGTTCTCGAACTCCGCCATATTTCGGAATACTCGCGTACTTCCTAAAAGCGTATCGCCCCCTCACAACGAGGACGCTGCCGTCTCAGCTACTCTTCGGCGTATTCGACGAATTTCTCGCGGATCTCGTCGGGGATCTCGACCGCGCCGCCGCCGCCGGTCTCCGCACAGACGCGCTGTTCGTACCCCGAGAACGCGAGGGTGTCGCCCTTGTACGCCTCGTACTCGAACCGGACGGCGCGGGTGCTCGGGTCGGGTGTCAGCGTGACTCGAATGTCGTCGCCGGCTTTCACCGGTGCCTTGAACTCGAACTGCATATCCACCAGCGGGAAGCCGAAGTCGTAGTCGCTTGTGAGCTCCCAGAACGGGAAGCCGATCTCCTGCATAAACATATCCGAGGTCTCGTGGAGCGCGTCGACGATACGCGGGTAGTGAGCGATGCCGTGCGGGTCGGTGTCCGAGAAGCGGACAGTCCAGATGCGTTCGAACATTATCGGTCCTCCAGTACGACGAGTGCGTCGAGTGCCATCACTCCATCGGATGTCGCAAGAACTGGATTGACGTCGAGTTCCGCGATCGGGTGGTCGACGACGAGGTCACCGACCGCCGCGATGGCGTCGGCGAGCGCGTCGACGTCAGCCGGCTCGCTGCCGCGATACCCCTGCAGGAGCGGGACAGACTGCAGCCCCTCGATCGCAGCGCGGGCTTCCGCCCGGTCGACCGGGGCGATCCGATGACTGGTGTCCTCGAAAATCTCGGTGAAGACGCCCCCGAGACCGGTGAGGACGACGGGACCGAACGACGGGTCGCGGAGCCCGCCGACGATCACCTCAGTACCGCGATCGAGGTCCATTGCCTCCTCGACGAGGACGTCGGCCGCGACGTTCTCCTCCCCCGCCGCCTCGAAGATCGCCGCGGCGGCGTCGCGGACCGCCGCCTCCGAGTCGAGTCCGACCGCGACGCCGACGCCGCCCGCCCAGTCGCTCTTGTGCGTCACCGACGGCGACGACACCTTCGCGACGACGGGGTAACCGATTCGCTCGGCCGCCTCGACGGCGTCGTCGACGTCTCCGCACACCTCGAACGAGGGCGTGTCGATGCCGACCGACGCGAGGAGCGCTTTCCCCTCGGCCTCCGTCAGCGTCTCTCGGCCGTCCGCGCGCGCGGACTGGATCGGCTCCGGAACGGCGTCACTCATCGGCGGTCACCTCCTCGTCGATGACCGTTCGATGTGGTGCCGCGCCGCTGTCGGTGCGCGCACCGCCGTCCGCGAGCGCCTCGTCGCCGTTGAGAAGCGCGTAGCGGGCGAGCGCCCCCGCGGCGTCGGCGGCGCGCTCGGGGGTCTCGAAGACCGGGACGCCGACGTCCGTGAGCGCGTCGCGCTGGCCGGCGAGGTCCTCCTCGATCCCCTCGGTCGCGAACAGGACCGGCTTGTCCACCCGCTCGGCGAGGCCGTCCAGTTCGTCGACCGGAAAGCCCAACGCGGCCTCGAACAGCTCGTAGACGAGCACGATGTCGACGCGTTCGTCCTCGGCGACCGCCGTGACGATCTCGCCGAACTCCGGCATCGGTCGGCCGGTGTCGACGGGGTTGTCGGCGTAGGTGATCCCGGGGAGGATCTCGTCGACGCGCTCTTGGGTGTTCTCGGTGAGTTCCGGCAGTCGACCCCCCGCACGCTGGATCCGGTCGGTGATGATGATGCCGGGGCCCGCCTGCGCGGTGACGACGCCGACGTTCGGGCCATCGGGAGTCGGGGAGTTCCCGAGCGCCGCCGCGGCGTCGAGGAGGTCGTCGGTCGCGTCGACCGTGGGAACGCCGTACTGGGCGAACCCGGCGGTGTATAGCTCGTGATCGCCCGTGAGCGCGCCCGTGTGCGACTCCGCGAAGTCGCCGACGTCCGACTGTCCGACCTTGTAGGCGACGACCGGCGTGTCACTCTCGCGGCAGGCTTCCAGCATCCGTCGCCCGTCGTCGGTCCCCTCGACGTGGAGGACGATCGCGTCCGTCCGCTCGTCGCCGTCGAAGTACTCGATCGCCTCGGCGAACCCGACGTTCGCGCGGTTGCCCAAGCCGACCTGCGCGGAGACGCCGCGGCCCTGCCGTCGGGACTGGAACGCCAAGACCAGTCCGACGCCGCCGCTCTGTGCGACGACCGCGACGTTGCCCTCCGGCACCTCTTCGACCCCGCTGGCGAACGAGCAGCGGAGGTTTATCTCGGGAACCATGAACCCGCTGGTGTTCGGGCCGAGCAGCGAGATGTCGTGTTCCTCGGCGATCTCGACGATCGCCTCCTGAAGCTCTTCGCCCTTTCCGCCCGCTTCGGCGAATCCGCTGGCGTAGATGACGGCCGCGCCGATCCCCGCCTCGCCGCACTCTTCGAGGACATCCGGCATCGCCGGACCCGGCACACAGCAGAGCGCGAGGTCGACGTCGTCATCGATCTCGGTCACCGAGGCGACGAAATCCGCGCCGAACAGTTCGCCCTCCGTCGACGGGTTCACCGGGTACACTGGCCCGTCGAAGATCGCGGCGTTCGCCATCGCTTCGTATCCGATCTTTCCCTCGGTCGCCGACGCGCCGATGACGGCGATCGCCGAGGGGTCGAATAGCTGTCTGAGAGTCACACGCGCACATTTACCGAACGTCCTCAAAGCGTTTTCCCCCTGCGTGCGAGGCTGGCTGTACGAGCGATCCAACTCGACCGACGATCCAGCGCGGCGTCACCGTCGTCGCACGGCCTGACCGCCGAGACGCGTCGCCGCCTCGAATGCCACGCGTCGGCGTATTCCGTAAGTTTATCATCGTTGCTTGGATATCGAACGATAATGACGTTACTGGAAGGTCGAGGGCTGACGAAGAAGTTCGGTGGGGTCGTCGCCATCGAGGACGTCTCCTTCACCGTCGAACGCGGCGAGGCCGTCGGACTCATCGGACCGAACGGGGCCGGGAAGAGCACGCTGTTCCGCACGATCACCGGCGTCCATCCCCCGACGGAGGGCGAGGTGTTCTTCGACGGCGAGGAGATCACCGGACAGTCCCAACACGAGATCTGTCACCGCGGGATGGCGAAGACCCACCAGATCGTCCGCCCGTTCGGCAGCCTCTCGCTGCTCGAAAACGTGACCGTCGGCGCGTCGTTCGGCGGCCGCAAGTTCGACGACCCGCGCGAGCGCGCCGCGGAGATGATCGAGTTCGTCGGCCTCGAAGAACAGATGCACGCCGACCCCGGCGAACTCAGCGTCGGACAGCTCAAACGCCTCGAGATCGCGCGCGTGCTCGCGACAGATCCCGAGATGGTGCTGTTCGACGAGGTCGCCGGCGGCCTCGACCCCGAGGAGACGGAGGGTATCATCAACCTCGTCGGCGACATCATCGACGAGGGCAAGACGGTGTTCCTCATCGACCACGTGATGCGCGCGCTGATGAGCGTCTCAGAGCGCGTGATGGTGCTCGACAACGGGAAGCTAATCGCCGAGGGGACGCCCGAGGAGATCCAAAACGACGACACGGTCATCGAGGCGTATCTCGGTGAACACGCGGGCAAGGACCTCTCGGACGCGATCGCCGAGAACTGATAGTGTCGGACGTACGTCCGGCAGTATAGCCGTTCGATTCGGTGCGGATTTCCTCTCAGCGCTTTCCGTTGAAGTCGACGAACGCCGCGATCTTTTCGCTCGCGCCCTCGGTCACGCTGGACCCGTGGTAGACGAGGCCGATCTCGAACTCGTAGTCGAGGAGCCGCTGTAAGGAGTTGTCGGCCGCGTCGAGATCAGCCGAGTAGTGCGCCGTCGGGAGGACGAAACAGCCCGCTGGCAGCCCCCGGGCGTCCGAGCCGAACAGCGCGTCGCCGATGACGGCGATGCCGGCCGACTCGTCGACGAGCGCGTGGTGCGCTTCGGTGTGGCCGGGAACGTGAACGGCCGTGAACTGCCCCACGCGGTCGCCGTCGCCGAACCGGTGATCCACGTCGACATCGACCGCGACCCCCTCGGGGACCCACGTTTCGAGATCGAACCGCTCGACGAGCCCGGCGAGTCCGGCGACGTGGTCGGGGTCGCCGTGGGTGACGACGATCCGTTCGGGCGTGATCTCCAGCTCCGCGAGCGCGTCGGCGACGACGTCGACGGTGTCCTCGAAACCGGCGTCGACGAGCGTCGGCGTCTCGCCGTCGAAACAGAACACCCGCCAACGGGCGTCTGGCGCGGTCTTCACGGTGATGTCGTAGACGTCCGGTGCGATCTCGGTGAGAGCGAAATCTGTGTCTGGCATCGGACTCCCGTACGCCCTCGTGGATGTTAAACTGTCCCGTCGCTGCCGCGGCGTTTGCCGTCGATTTCGACTGGGTTCAAGTTTCGCGATCCGAAGACGGCGGGTGCATCGACACCCCTATTGTGGTTCACGGTGACACGTGCGACACGAACGATGTCAGATGGATTCCCGACGCGGGCGAACGAGGTTCTCCCGATGGACCCGTCTTGGCTCGCCCTCCCCGCGGGCGCGCTCGTTGCGGGCGCTGTCCTCCGGTTCTCGCCGCTGAATCCGGACGCCGCCCGGATGCTCGCGATCACGCTGTTCTGCGTCGCGATGTGGATCGGCTCGCCGGTACAGCCGTGGTTCACGGCACTGATCGGGATCGCCCTGATGGGTGTCGGCTTCTCCACCGAACTCGCGTTGACCGGGTTTCAATCGCCCGCGACGTGGCTCGTCGTGGTCGGCCTCCTGATCGGGGAAGCCGCGACGGCGAGCGGTCTCGCCGAACTCGTCGAGCGGATCGCCCTCTCGCGGATGCCCGAGCGGATCACCACCGACGCAGTCGCCGTCTACCGCTACCTGCTCGTCGTCCTCTCGATCGGGAGCTTCGCGCTCGCGGTGTTGGTCCCCTCCTCGCTCGTCCGCGTGCTCATTCTCGCGCCGATTCTCAAGTCCCTCGGCGACCTGTTCACCGAGCGGAGCGCGAAGATCGGGATCTTTCTGGGACCGCTCTTCGCCACCTACTACGGCGCGTCGGGCATCCTGACTGGGTCGCTCGCGAACATCATCGTCACCGGACTCGTCGAGTCCAGCGGCGGCCCCGCGATCACGTGGACGGAGTGGACGGTCTGGATGGCACCGGTGATGGGGATCGGCCGCGTTGCCGTCGTCGTCGCCGTCACGTACCTCCTGTACCGCCCCCGTGATCGGGACGCGATCGACTCCCCCGAGCGGGTCGCCACCGTCGCGCCGTCGCCGACCGAACGGCGGATGCTGCTGTTTCTGCTCGTCGGCGTCGCCATCTGGGCGACCGACTTCGTCCACGGCCTGCACCCGATGTTCGGTGCGGTCGTCGTCGCCTTACTGTCGTTCTCGCCGGGCATCGGCGTCATCGATCACGACGCCATCGGCGAGACCGACTTCTCGATCATCTTTTTCCTCGGGGCGATCTTCGCCATCGCCGAGGGACTGCAACGGACGGAGTTCACCGATCTCGCCGCCGAGACGATGCTCTCGTACCTGCCGAGCGACCCGTCGCTCCCCTTGGTCCTGCTCTTCGTCGTCGTCGTCTCGATGCTCTTGGCGTTCGTGATGGAGGGGATGGCCGTTGCGAGCGTGATCACACCGGTCTTCGTCTCCTTCGCGAACAGCGCCGGGATCCCGCTGGTCCCCGTCGCGATGATCGAGAGCGTGGCGCTGAACGCGTACTTCTTCCCCTACCAATCGGCCGTGTTGGTCGCGATGCTCGGTCTCGGCGTCGTCGACACGATGGAGTTGAGCCGGATGGCCGCGATCTGTACGATCGCGACGTTGGTGTTCTTGCTCCCGATCCAGATCGGCCTGTTCGTGCTGTTCTTCTGATCCAGAGAGAGCGCGCTTCCCTTGATCTGACGAGCGCTTCGGATCCAGCGAGCACTTCCGATCCGGCGACGGGCCTCTGCGGTCAAAGAATCCCGTTCCGACGCGGGCGACCCTAGGAGAAGTGCTTCTCGATCAAGTCGTTGCGGATGATCGTTCCGGTGTCGGTGCGCGGGAGGGTTTCGGCAGTGAGCGCGTACTTCCGCGGGCGCTTGAAGTCCGCGAGGCCGTCGTGTTGGAGGCAGTACTCGTCGAGGTCCTCCCCCGTGAGGTCGCTCTCAGTCACGACGACGGCGGTGACGATCTGTCCCCAGTCCTCGTCGTCGAGGCCGAAGACGCACGCCTCCTCCACCTCGGGATGGTTTCCGAGAACCCGCTCGACCTCGGCCGGATAGACGTTCTCGCCCCCGCTGTTGATCATGTTGTCGACGCGGTCGACGATGTAGAGGTAGCCGTCCTCGTCGACGCGGGCGACGTCGCGGGTTCGGAGCCAGCCGTCGAAGTAGGACTTCTCGGTGGCCTCGTCGTTGTCGATATACTCGTTCGACATTCCCGGACCGCGGGCGATGATCTCGCCGCGTTCGCCGGGATCGACCGTCGCTTCCGGATCCGGGTGTTCGCTGACGGGAACCGACTCGACGACGCGGATCTCCCACGAGAACGCCTCCTTGCCGATCGTTCCGGGGTGGTCCGCTTGGACCTCCGGGTGGGCGAACGTGAGGTCGGGGCCCGCCTCGGTCATCCCGTAGGTGTTGTAGACGTGCTCGCTCAGGTACTCGTGGGTCGCCTCGATGAGGTTCTCAGTGACGATGGCTCCGCCGGTGCGGATGTACGACAGCGACTCGGTGTCGTACGGCGTCTCCTTCGCTCGCTGGACGTCGTTGAGCGCCTTCAATTGGGTCGGCACGCCGAGCAGCCCGGTCACCTCGTGTGCCTCGATGAGTTCGAGCGCCTCCTCGGGGTCGAACGTCGAGTGCAACACCACCGTCGCGCCCGCGACGAAGTGCGGATAGAGCCACGCGTCGGTCGTGACCATATGGTACCACGGCGACGTGCACAGCGCGGTGTCGGTCTCGTCGATACCGTGCTCCATAATTCCCTGGATCGCGCCGTACCAGAGCTGTTCCTGATCGAATTTGACCGTCTTGGGAACGCTCGTCGTTCCGCTGGTGTGTAAGACCGCACACTCGTCGTCGATCGGATGCGCGTCGTCGGGGGTGGGCTCGGAGGCGTCGAGGACGGCCTCGTAGGACTCGACGCTGTCGTGGTCGATGTCGCGGTCGCCGGCGTGGATCGCGACGTCGAACGCCCCGCGATCGAGGAGTTCGAGCGCGTCGTCGGCGTTGTGGTCGTCGAAGAGGAGCGCCTCGGCCTCGGCGGTCTCGGCCATCTCCTTCAGTTCGCCGACGGTAGCCCGATAC
Source organism: Halobellus sp. LT62 (assembly GCF_037031285.1). Lineage (NCBI taxonomy): Archaea > Methanobacteriati > Methanobacteriota > Halobacteria > Halobacteriales > Haloferacaceae > Halobellus > Halobellus salinisoli. The sequence continues at coordinate 1,266,754 of NZ_JAYEZO010000001.1, read as the reverse complement.
GAGAGCTGCACCGTCGCGAGTCCGCGCTTGTTCCCCGCCCACATCGACTCGATCGCCGAGACGTGGTTGACCGTGAGAACGGCACACCGGCCGGAGCCGATCCGATCGGTGAGCGCGTTCGCCAAGCGGGTGCTCCGCTCGTCCAGTTCGTCGTACGTGAACGAACGGCCGTCGTCGGTTACGAGCGCGAGTTTGTCGGGATAACAGCGGACCGTGCGAGCGAGGGCGTCACCAAGTTTCATAGTCTCGTGTTACGCGTCACCAAGCCAACTGTCGCATTAATTGTTTTGATCGGTGACGGCCGCTGTACCGCGTCTGAAGCCGACGCGGCGGCTTTATCACCGACGGGACGGAACCGTGGTCTATGACACGGGTGCGCCGCGGTCTCAGGGGCCTGCTCGCGTACGTCCGGCCGACGTTTATGTTCCCGGCGGTCGGGATGTCCGCCTACGGGTCCGCCCTCGCCTCACCGACGGCGTTCGAGTGGTCCATAGCCGTTCTCCACGCCGGGACCGTCGGTCTCGCGCTCCTCGTTGCGCACCTTCGCGACGGCTACGTCGACGGCCACCTTCGCGGCGAGGAAGTCCCGCGCCTCGGCGTCGGCGCGTTGAAGTTGGGAATCGGCGTCGGGACGGTGTCAGTGCTGCTTCTCTCAGGGGTTCTCGCGGCGGTGGCTGGCGCACTCGCCGCGCTCTCGACGGGATTCCTCCTCGCGCTCGCGCTGTTGCACGCGCCTTATCTCGATCGACATCCTGTGACGGTAACGACGGATTACCCGCTCGGAATCGGAACGGCAGTCGTCGGCGGCTACGCGGCACAGTCCGGAGGCATCGCCGTCGGAGTCGCCGTCACCGCCGCGCTGTTCGTCTGTCTCCTCTCGGGAATCAAAGTCGGCATCGACCGTCTCGATCGATCCTTCGACGCGTCGATCGGAAAGCGAACGGTCCCCATCGTCCTCGGCTCGCGCGGAGCCGACCTGACCGCCGTCGGTGTCTTTCTGCTCACCGCGCTCGCGACTGCCGCGGTCGGCCTCGCCGGGAGTTCCGGGTCGCTCCCCGTCCGAGGGCCGTTCGCGTTTCTCGCCGCGTCCACACCGCTCGCGTGCCTGTTCGCGACCCTGTGGCTCGAAGGCGAGCGGGCCGTACGGGTCCAGATGGCGTCGACGTACGTCTTCGCCGTCGGGCTCTTCGTCTCGGTCTGTACCGACGGCTGTGCCGGCGGGGCGATTCTCGAACGAGCGTTCGCAGTCGCTCTCGGGTGAGGGGTTCGCCGGTTCGCTCTCTACGGAACTGGAACGCTGGAGCTTCGAGAGAACGGATTCGCCGGACCTCGCCGGACTTCGCCGAACTTCGCCGCTGCTACCGGTACGCGATCGTGAGGTCGATCTCGTCTGTCGCCGCCCGCAGGTGGTCGAGGATCTCTCCCTCGCAGCGCTCTTTGGACATCCGGTGGGCGGGGCCCGCGACGCTCAGCGCGCCTTGGATCTCGCCGGCGACGGTGAGCGGAACGCCGATCGCTTGGATTCCCTCCAAGTCCTCGCTGAGATTGAGGGCGTAGCCCTGCTGGCGGATCTGTCTGAGTTCCTCGTCCAGCCGTTTTCGGTCGGTGATCGTGTTCTCGGTGCGCGAGGGGAGGCCGTGCTGATCGACGATCCGGTCGACCTCGTCATCGGGGAGGTGTGCGAGAATCGCCTTTCCGCCGGAGTTGTAGTGCATGTGATCCCGGGTTCCGAGGATCGTGTTGACGTTGATGTCGTTGTTTCCGCCGCGGCCGTACACGTAGATCGCCTTCCCGTTCTGATGGGTAATGAGCCACGACATTTCACCGGTTTCGCGTTCGAGTCTGTCGACCGCCGCGAGGCCGGATTGAAAGATGTCGAGTTGGCCGCGGACGTACTGGCCGTACTCGAAGAACCGGAGTCCCAAGTGGTACTCGCGCCCGCGCTTGACGACGAACCCGCGACCGACGAGGGTCGTCAGGTGTCCGTGAACCGTGCTCTTGGCGATATCGAGTCGCTCGGCGAGTTCGGTGACGCCCGCACCATCGAGGCGTCGAAGGTGTTCGATGATGTCGAATAACGTCTCATCGGACTTGATCCCTCGACTCTCGTGCGATCCTCCGTCCATACACGCACTCGTCCGACGACGGATAAGTAAGTATCGTGTGTGCGCGGTCGACAGCGACGCCCGAATCACCGATCGTCACTGGTGAAAATTCGTTCGACAGGATCGAATAACCGGGATTATCGCGGTATGCATAACAACCGTACGGATGTTACCAAGACGGTCCGATTTTCGCGTACGGTGGATTCCTTGCCGCCGCTTCTCACGGGAGACTTCCACGTTCGTCGTGTACACAGAGGTACTATCAGGCTGAACGCCGGTTCCTATCCGTTCGTCATTATCGAACACACAGTCCACACTCAGTCGCGAGACCGAACATCCAATCCGTCATCGCGGAACCGAGCGGCCAGTTCGACGTACGTCTCGTGGATCCGGTCGATCTGATCCAGTTGGGATTCGGTGAGTGGCCGCGTCTCGGCGGGCGTTCCGTACGCGAGGTGACCCGTGGGAACCGTCTGGTCGTGCGGAACGACCGCGTTGGCCGCGACGATGCAGTTGTCCTCGACGGTCGCTCCCTTGAGGACGGCGCTCTGCATCCCGACGAGGCAACGGTTACCGACTTCGGCGTAATCGACGACCGCACCGTGCCCGACGGTGACGGCCTCGCCGAGTTTCGCGCCGTGCAGCATCGAGAACTCTTGGACGTTCGTCTCCGGACCGACTTCGACCGCCGTTCCGTGGCCTCGGAGGCAGGTGAACGGCCAGATGCTCGCTCGGGCGTCGACGTCGACGTCGCCGACGAGGTACGCCATCTCCGAGACGAACGCGTCGTCGTCGACCGTCGGTTCCGCATCCTCGAACGCGCGTAACATACACTCCGAGAGGAGCGCCTGAAGGTATAAATCCGGTGATGGTCGAAACCGCGGCGACGGTCGCGTTACCTCGGGGAAGCGGTCGTGTTACCCCCGGGCAACGGTTACATTGTCCGAAGAGAACTCCCGCGTCAACTCACAATGCGACCGACCGTCTTCGAGCACAGATATTCGACGATATCGAACAATATTGTCTCCACGAGACATCTACTGCGGCGGCCCACAGGAACCACGGTACTGATGCGGAAATCAGCGCGGAATTATAAGTAGATGGCCGCCCGACGGCCCAGTATGGTCCGAGTACTGCTCGCACTGGACGACGACGTTCCGCAGTCACACGCACAGACAAATGCGATCGAAGCGATGGTCGAAGGCGCAAGCGACGCGGAGGTGTACATCCTCCACGTGTTCGTCGATAACCCCGAGGGGGCGTCGGTTCAACAGGTCGAAGCGGTTCGTGAGGCCTCGGACCGACTGGAATCGGCCGGGGTCGGGGTCGAACTCTTGGAGGCGAGCGGATCACCGTCGGACGAGATCCTGCAGCACGCCGACGAACTGGACGTTGATCAGATCTGTGTCGGCGGCCGCAAGCGCTCACCGGCCGGAAAGGCGCTGTTCGGCAGCGTGACCCAAGACGTGATCCTCGGGACGCACCGTCCGGTGCTCGTCTGCGGTAGTAGCGACGAATAAGGCGCTGAAGTCGACGATCCGACGCTATTCGGTCTGAATCGCCGTCGAGAGGTTGCGTTCGAGCGCCTCGACGCTCCGGCGGATCTCGGCGACCTGTTCGGTCTGCTGTTGGTTCGCCGCCGCGAGTTCGGCGACCTCGGTCGCGATCTGCTCGACGCCCTCGACGGTCGTGCCGAGCATCGCCGAAATGTCCTCGGCGCTCGTGGCCTGCTCGTCGGTCGCGGTCGCGATCTGTTCGAGCTGTTCGGAGACGTCGGCGATCGACGCTTGGATCTCGCGCTGGTTCTCGTTGACCGTCTCCATCTGCGCTTCGATCTCCTCGACTCGATCTGTGGTCCGCTCGACGCCGTCGACGGTGTCGGTCGCGATCGTCGCGATCGATTCGACCAACCCCTCGATTCGGTCGGCCTCAGTCTTCGACTCGGCGGCGAGCGACTTGACTTCGTCCGCGACGACCGCGAATCCCTCTCCGGCCTCGCCCGCTCTCGCGGCCTCGATCGACGCGTTCAGCGCGAGGATGTTGATCTGATCAGCGATATCGTCGATCACGGCCACGACGTCGTCGATCTCTTCGACGCGTTCCGCGAGGTTCTCCGCGTCCGCGGCCATCCGCTCGCTGGCCCGCGAGACGTCCTCGACGGTCTCTAGCAACTCCGTCGTCGACTCCTCGGAGTCGGTCGCCAGCTCCGCGGTCTCGGAGCTCTGCGTGCTGATCGTCTCGACGCTCGCGGCGACCTCCTCGGTCGTCGCGCTGAACGTCTGGATCTCGTCGTCGACCTCGCGGACGTGAGCGGCCTCCTGTTCGGCGACCTCGGCGATCACGTCGACGTTTTCGGTCACCTGCGAGGACGCCTGCTCCAGCCCGCCGACCGTTTGTTCGAGTTCCTCGCGGACCTGCGTCTGGACGTGTTCCATCGACTGACGTTGCTCGACGAGATCGGTCACCTGATACAGCACCTCGAAAGAGCCGACGACCGTGCCGTCGGGAGCGGTGAGTGGCACGCCCATCGCCCTGCCGTGTCCCTTTTCCCCGTCGGTGTTGGTGATGGTTCGGACGTCGGATTCGCGGATCGTTTCGCCGGTTCGTGCGACTTTCTCCGCGAGGGTCTCGGTCACGGCCTCGGTCCCGATGACCTCGTGTGCGGGTCGATCGAGCGCCTCCTCGGCGTCGAGGCCGACGAAGGACGCCTGTTCCTCGTTCCAGTGCGTCAGGCGGCCGTCGTCGTCGACGACGATCACCGGCTCGGGGAACTCCGCGGCGAGCTGATCGAACATGTGTCGCCAGTGATCCCGCTCTGCTCGGATCCGTTCGGTGTCGCTCAACTCCTCTGGGAGGTCCGGGGCGAGTGAGGCCGATTCGGGGGCGGACAGGTGTTGTGCCATTGTGCGGGTGTGACCGTGTCGGTATATAATTGGTCCGCCGCCATTTTCACGTGTGATATTGAGACAGAAGATCCCCGAGTCCGCCCCTGTTCTCACTCCTCATCGAACGCCCGCCGCTTCACGAGCGCGATTACGTCGAAGCGCACGACCGTCTCGCCGCCCTGATTCACCGCCTCGACGTGGGTGGTGACGTATCCGCGGTCGTCGTGTCCGGACGACGGCCGCTTGTCGATCACCTCCGTCCGGAGCGACAGCCGATCGCCCGGCCTAACGGGCTTGACCCACCGCAGATTGTCGGCACCGATACCCGCGAGCGCCGCCAGCGGGTCCGGCTGTTCGGTGGTCAGCCGCATACAGATCGCCATCGTATGCCACCCCGAGGCGACCAGTCCGCCGAACATCGAGTCGGCCGCGGCGTCCTCGTCCGTGTGGAACGGTTGCGGGTCGTACTGTTCGGCGAACGACTTGATCTCCTCGGCCGTGACCTCGTACGCGCCGAACGTCGCGGTCGATCCGACCTCGACGTCCTCGAAATATCGCATACGCCTGCCACGTGAGGGCCCGTAGAAAACCCTTCGTTCGTTGACGGTCTCTCGATGGACAGTGACGATGTTCCACTGAGACGCAACTCAGCTGTGGATGACGCCGACACGCGTACCGCAAGGGTTTATGTACAGCAATTCGAATCCGGGAATATGGCCCAAGAGTCAGATCTAGAAGAGGCTGCCGAAGCGGCGGCGGACCTGCCGGACCCACGAGACGTCGTCGGCGAGGACGAGGAGATCCCGCTCCGGGAAGTCTTCGACGAGACGTTTATGCGGGAGAACACTGACTTCGACACCTTCGACGAGATGGTCGCCGCGAGTCCGTCCGAGGCGACCTCTGCGGACGATCTAGAGAAGATCCCGCGTGGCGCGTGGGACGATTTCGTCGCAGAAACCACCGTCTTCGGGGACGAAGAGGAGTTCGTCTTCGCCGGGCGCGACCACTGGGTCGGTAAAAAACTCGGACTGAACTGACGCCGGGGAGTCGGACCGAGCGGCCACGCAGATCGCATTTCGGGACGGTGTAGCCTCCGCTGTATCCGATGTAAACGGACGAGTGTGGGGCTCTCGCGTCGGTGCAATCACAACGATTATCAGGAACGTGTGGTAACCACTAGGTAGATACGATGAGTTCGACTGATATCGATCAACCCGTGCTGATCGCCGGTGCCGGACCGACCGGGATGACCGCCGCGCTCGCGCTCCGCGCACGCGGTATCCCCGCGGCGATCCTCGAAGCCGACTCCGAGGACCGCGACCGTGCGGGGAGCCGCGCGATCTACGTCCACGGTTCGACGCTGAAGACGCTCGAACGAAACTACCCCGGACTCGGCAAGGATCTCATCGAGGAGGGCCTCGTCTGGCCGACCCGCCACACGATGTGGCGCGGCAAGACGGTGTTCCGGCGCACCTACGACAACCCCGGCGGGACCGGCGAGTTCCCGCACTTCTCGAGTCTCCCGCAGGTCACCACCGAGAAGTACATGCACGAGGCGCTCGAGGACCTCGGCGTCGAGATCCACTGGGACGCGGGCGTCGAATCCGTCGAGTCCACGCCCGACGGCGTCCACGTCGAGACGACCGACGGACGGGAGTGGGAGACGCCGTACCTCATCGGTGCGGACGGCGGCGGCTCGCAGGTGCGCAAGGAGATCGGATCGGAGTTCGAGGGCGACCAATCGGAGAACTCCTTTATCATCGTCGACGTCGAGACGCTCGACGGCAACACGATCGAGGAGGAACCGATCCCCTTCGAGCGCCTCTTCCACTACGACGACCCCGCCGCGGGCGGCCGCAACGTGATGCTCGTTCCGTTCGCGGGCGGCTGGCGGCTCGACATCCAATGTCTCGGTGACGACGACCCCGAAGAGATTTCCAGCGACGAGGAGATGCGAAAGCTCGTCCGCGAGATTATGGGCGAGGAGTACGTCGACAACATCCAGTGGACCTCGACGTACAAGTTCCTGCAGGTGATCGCCGACTCGTTCGTCGACGAGCACCGCCGCGTGCTCTTGGCCGGTGAGGCCGCACACCTGCTGGCTCCCTTCGGCGCGCGCGGGATGAACTCCTGCGTCGCCGACGCCGACGAGGCGGCCTCCGCGATCGCGGTCGCCGCGCGGGCAGAACAGCCCGCTGTCGCTCGCAACGAGGTTGAACTGTACGCGGCACGTCGCGAGCGCGCCGCCGAGTACAACATCTCCGCCGCCGGACAGGCGCTCGATTACCTCCAGGGCGACACCCCGGTCACCGTCCTCCGCAAGGAGGTCGCCGCCTCGCTCGCCGATTACTTCGAACCCGCCGGCGAATACCTCGACGACGCGCCGTACGGACCGCACGAGTCCCCCCCGATCGCGTCGACGGGCAACTACTGAACCCGCCCTCGCGACGACGCCGTTCTTCTCTCATCGTCTTCGCCGACACGTGCTATCGTCGCCGATACACGTGCGGACTTCGCCAATTCACGCTCTCAGATCACAACTGATCGAACAACAGAGGACGGCAACGACCCGCTCCAGCCGCTCAGAAGTTCCGGTAGATCAGGTCGCGCTGGATCGCACCGACGCCCTCGTAGGTCATCGGCATCCGGACGTCGCGGTAGACGCGCGTGATCCGCTCGCCGTCCAGTAGCGCTCGTCCCCCGTGGAGTTTCATCGACGTCTCGGCGCACTCGGCGGCCACCTCGGTCGCCTTGGCCTTCGCCATCGCGGCCCAGCGCTCGGCGTCCTCACCCGCCATCACGTGATCGACCGCCTGCCACAGCAGCGCGCGAGCGCTCTCGAACTCCATCCGCATCTCCGCGAGGTCGTGTTGGACGGATTGGAAGTCCCCGATCGACCGGCCGAACTCCTCGCGCCCGTGGACGAACTCCCACGCCTCCTCGATGGCGGCGGCGGCGAGGCCGATCCCGTGAGCCGCGACCCGGACCCGACCGGTATTGAAGAACTCCGCGACCATCTTGAATCCGTTCCCGCGCTCGCCCACGAGGTTCTCCGCCGGCACTCGGCAGTCGTCGAAGACGATGTGCGCCTGCTCGGAGGCCCGATAGGCCATCTTCTCGGGGACCGGCTCGGCCTCGTAGCCCGGGGCGTCAGTCGGCACGAGAATCAGCGAGTGGTTGCTGTGACGGTCGTCGGTGTCCTCGGTGCGGGCGTAGACGGTGATGTAATCCCCCGAGACGCCGTTGCCGATCCAGTATTTCTCGCCGTTGAGTACCCACTCGCCGTCTTCGAGCCGCGCTTCCGTCTCCATCCCCGCCAAATCGCTGCCGGTGTCGGGTTCGGAGATGGCCATCCCGGTCCGCTTTTCTCCGTTCGCGACGGCCGAGAGGTACGTCTCCTTCTGCGTTTCGGTGCCGAACTCTTGGAGGATCTCGGTGCCGAAGCTCTGGCTGACGATTCCGAGACCGAGGCCGGCGTCCGCGCGGAAGAACTCCTCAACCGTCGCGACGATCTCGTCGAGCGAACGACCCGGACCGCCGTACTCGGCGTCGATCTCCTGAGCCACCAGCCCCGCGTCGTGGGCGGCCTCGACGACGTCGACAGGGTACTCGCCTGACGCGAAGTACTCGCCCGCGACCGGGGCCATCCGTTCGTTCGCGAACGACCGAGCGCGGTCTTTCAGTTCGTGCGCCTCCTCGGGGACGACAGTCGGTGTGAGTATATCTGATTCCATAGGTGTATTCGATCTATTTCGATTTCAGAGACGTTTGACAGTCGGAGACGGCCTTACTGATCGATCGGAAGTTCGCCGTATTCGTCGATGAACTGCTCTCTCAGGTCCTTCTTGTTGAACTTGTGAGTCGTCGTCTTCGGAATCTCATCGACGAATTTGAATACATCCGGAAGCCACCATTTCGGGAACCTCTCCAAGAGGTGTTCACGGAGTGCGTCCTCGTCGACGCTCGGATCGTCGACAACAACGAACGCGACGGGACGCTCCTGCCACTTCTCGTGGGGGACGCTGACGACCGCCGCTTCGACGACGCCGTCGGCGTCGATGATCGAGTTCTCCAGTTCGACCGATGAGATCCACTCGCCGCCGCTCTTGATCGCGTCGTCGATGCGGTCGACGATGTCGAGGTAGCCGAACTCGTCGATGGTCGCGACGTCGCCGGTCTTGAACCAGCCGTCGTCGGTGAACGACTCGGCGTTGGCCTCGGGACGCTTGAAGTATCCGTCGGTGAGCCACGGCGAGCGCGCGTGGATCTCGCCGGGCGTCTCGCCGTCGTGCGGGACCGCCTCGCCGTCGGTGTCGCGAAGGCGGATCCGCGCGCCGGGTGCCGGAATCCCTGCCTTCCGCTTCAGTTCGTAGCGCTTCTCCTCGTCGAGCCCCCGCATCTCCGTCGTCTCGAAGGTGTTCGCCAGATGCGGAGAGGCCTCGGTCATCCCGTACCCTTGGTAGATCGGTGCCTCGTACACCTCCTCGAACTTCTGCATCAGCGAGGCCGGCGGCGCGCTGCCGCCGGTGAGCACCCGGTCGAGACTTTCGAGCGGCTCGCCCTCGACGGATTCGAGGTAGCCGTCCATATCGATCCAGACGGTCGGGACCGCCGCGGCGACGGTGACGTCCTCGGCGTCGATGAGGTCGGCGACCTCCTGCGGCGAGGTGTGTTGCCCCGGTAAGACGAGCTTCGAGCCGTAGAACGTCCCCGAGTAGGGGAATCCCCACCCGTTGACGTGGAACATCGGCACCACCGGCATCACGGTGTCGTTCTCGCTGACGCCGAACACGTCGGCGTGGCCGTGAACGAGCGTGTGTAAGAACATCCGCCGGTGGCGGTACTGCACGCCCTTCGGCAGGCCCGTCGTTCCCGAGGTGTAACACAGCGCGAACTCGCGCTCCTCGTCGAGTTCCGGCCAGTCGTACTCGGTGTCGTACCCCGAGATGAACGACTCGTAATCGACGACCGCGTCGAGGCTCGTCTCCGGCACCTCGTCGTCGAGGACGACGTACTGCTCGACAGTTTTGAGGTCGTCCGCGACGGCTTCGACCGTCTCGACGAACGCGGGATCGACGAAGAGCAGCCTGTCCTCGGCCTCGTTGATGATCTCCGTGAGGTGGTGTTCGGGCAGCCGGTGGTTCGTCGTGTGAATGCTGCGGCCGCTGCAGGAGGGTCCGAAGTACAGTTCGTAATGGCGGTAGTGGTTGACCGCCATCACCGACACGCGATCGCCCTGATCGAGCCCGTAGTCGTCGAGCGCGTGTGCGAGCTGGCAGATCCGCGCGTAGGCGTCGGCGTACGTGTAGCGGTGAACCGATCCGTCTGCCAGTTTCGAGACGATCTCCTTGTGATCGAAGAGATCCACTGCCCGTTGCAGGAACTTCGTGATCGTGAGTTCGTAGTTTTTCATATCTCGTTGTGTTGTCTACGCCTGCGGCTCGAACCGGTAAAAAACCCGCTCGTGGTCCACCGGCCCGTCGATCTCGACGACCTTCATCGCGACGCGATCGCCGATCGTGAGGTCGTCGTACTCCGCGTCATCGATGCGTGCCGAGAGCTTGACGGGGCCGAGGTCGACGATGCCGAGGACGAACGGTACCTCCGCTTCCATCCCCATCGGCGCGCCCGCCCGCACCGTCGAAAAGGCGAACAGCTCGCCCTCGTGCGGCAGGTCGACGTACTCCAGCTCCTCGCTGTGGCACTCCGGACAGACGATCCGCGGCGGGAAGTGCAGTTCGTCGCACTCGGTGCACTGGGTCGTCGTCAACTGCCCGTCAGCGAGGTTGTCGTAGAACTCGCTGATCTGGGTTGTCTCCTCGGTCTGGAGCTCGTAGAAGTCCAGCAGTCGGGGGAGTTCGACCTGGTCGGGCAGTTCGACGACGTCTCTGTCGCTCCCGCCGTCGGTCGCGACGTCGCCGACGCTGTCGTTCGCGTCGCCGTCGACGCCGGCGGCCCTCTCGCTGGCTGCTCCGCTTGTCTCGTGTGTCTCGTCGTTGTTCCCGTTCATGGTCGTCCTCGCGCGAGGGTCATCACGCTGTGCACCGAGGCGCTGCCGCTGAGGTTGTGGATTAGTCCCGTCTCGGGGTCCGGCACCTGCCGCTCGGGTTCGACCGTTCCGCGGAACTGGTTGAACACCTCCAGCGCTTGAGAGACGCCGGTCGCTCCCAGCGGGTGCCCGCAGCCGAGCAGCCCGCCGCGGGGGTTCACGGCGATGTCGCCGTCGAGTTCGCTGCGGCCGTCCTCGACGAACTTTCCGCCTTCCCCTTTCTCCACCCAGCCGAGGTCCTCGTACTCGACGATCTCGCTGATCGAGAAGCAGTCGTGGACCTCCGCGACGTCGAGCTCTTCGAGGGGATCGTCGATTCCAGCCTGCTCGTAGGCCTGCTCGGCCGCCTGCGTCGCCTGCGGCCACGCCGACATCGACGGGAGGTTGTTGATGGAGTTGCTTGCGAGGCAGGTCTGGCCGCTGCCGGTGATCCACGCCGCCTCGTCGGTCATTTCTCTGGCTTTCTCCTCGCTCATCAAGATTAGTCCGGCCGCGCCGTCGGTGACGCCGCTGCAGTCGTACAGACACAGCGGCGGCGACAGCGGGAACGAGTCGTAGACGTCGTCGACTGACACCTCCTTTTGGAACTGGGCGTACGCGTTGTTCGCGGCGTGGGTCTTGTTCTTCGCGGCCACGAGCGCGAGCTGCTCGCGAGTGGTGTCGTACTCGTGCATATGCCGCTGTGCGATCATCGCGAAGTACGGGGGCGCGTTGAAGCCGTTGACGCCGTCGAACTCCCGGTCCATCACGTTGGCCATACTGGTCTGCGCCTCGGGTGCGTACTCCCGCGGGAGGTTCATCTTCTCGACGCCGAGCACCAACGCGGTGTCGATCTGCCCCGCGGCGATCGCGAGCCACGCGTACCGCAGCGCCGCTTGGCCGCTCGCGCAGGCGAGTTCGGTTCGCGCGATCATACTGTCGACGTCGATGCCGAGCAGCTCCGCGACCATCGGCGCGACGTGGGTCTGGAAGGCGAAGCGCTCCGGCTGGACCGAACCCACGAACAGGCCCTCGATGTCGTCGGGAGTCACGTCCGAGACGTCCTCGAACGTCGCCTTTCCGGCCTCTTGGATCAGGTCCTTGTAGCTGGCCTCGCGGACGCCCCACTTGGTGTGGCCGCCGCCGACGATGCCGACGTTCCGCGTCATCTCACTCGCCTCCGAAGTCGGCTTCTCGATCCTGGTTGAACGCCGCGACGCCTTCGAGCATATCGTCGGTCGTCGCGAGCAGTCCGAAGCCCTGACTCTCCAGGGTCAGCCCGGTATCGAGGCTGGCGTTCTGCCCCTGCTGGATGACCTGCTTCGCGACTTCGAGTGCCGTCTGCGGCCCGTTCGCGAGGTCGCTCGTCACGTCGTCGATCAGGTCTTCGAACTCGTCGTCGTCGACCGCGCGATTGAGGATGCCCCAGTCTTCGGCCTGTTCTGCGGAGAGCTGCATTCCGCGGTAGACCATCTCCTTGGTCCGCGGCTCGCCGACGAGACGGACGAGCCGCTGGGTGCCGCCGCCGCCGGGGATCAGCCCGAGGTCGATCTCGGGGCTGCCGAGCCTCGAGCCCTCGGTTGCGTAGCGGAGGTCACAGGCGAGGGTAATTTCGAGTCCCGCGCCCAGACAGAAACCGTCGATCTTGGCGATGGTCGGTCTCGGGTACTCGTAGATCGTCTGGACGGTCTCGTCGACCTTCGCGAGGTCGGTCGCTTCCGCGGTGGTGAAGCCGGTGATGTCCGCGCCGGCCGAGAAGGCGCGGTCGCCCGCACCCTCGAAGACGACGCAGGCGACCTCCTCGTTGTCGACGGTGTCGAGCACGCGCTTGACCTCGTTGAACATATCCGTCGAGAAGGCGTTGAGCCGCTCCTCGCGGTCGAAGAGAACGGTGAGGACGCCGTCGTCGCTCAGGTCGTGGCTGATGTAGTGGTACGGGCCGCCGTCGGTGTAGTCGTAGAATCCGCGGCCAGCCTTCTCGCCGGTGTGGCCCGCTTCGACCAGTTCGACGAGGTACTCGGCGGGTTCGTAACGCTCCGCGCCCGTTCGCTCGTGGAGGTCACGCAGCTTTTCGAGGACGTTGTCGAGGCCGAGTTTGTCCCCGGTCCGGCACGTTCCCTCGGGAAGGCCGCCGCCGAGTCGCATTCCGATGTCGATGTCCTCGGGATCGGCCATGTCGCCGCCGATCAGTTTCGCGGCCTCGTTGATCATCCGCGCCTCGATGCGCAGCGTGTCGATTCCCTCGCCGTCAGTCGGCTCGTAGTCGACGCCCTCGCCGTCCTCGTAGTCGTAAAAGCCCGTTCCAGTCTTGCGACCGAGGTGCTCCGCTTCGACCCGCGAGCGGATCGACTCGGGAACGGGCAGGTCCCACTGATCTCGGGAGTGAGTGAAGATGTCGAGCCCGCCGAAGTCGTTGAGCTCGAACGGTCCCATCGGGTAGCCGCGCTGGAACACCATCGCGGCGTCGACGTCCTGAATCGTGACGTCGCCCTCGTCGAGCATGAAGCCCGCCTCGCCCATCAGCGGCGTCAGGACGTTGTTGACGACGAACTGCGGGACATCCTTTCGCACGCGGATCGGCGTCTTGTCCATCGATTCGACGAACTCGACGGCGGCGTCGACGACGTCGTCTCTGGTCCGCTCGCCGGAGGCAACCTCGACGAGGTCCATCTTGACCGGCGGATTGAAAAAGTGCATTCCACAGACGTACTCGGGTTGGTCGGTCGCCTCGGCGATGTCGCCCACGCGGAGACTCGAGGTGTTCGTCGCCATAATCGTCTCGTCTCCCGACGCCGCGTCGACCTCGGCGAAGATGTCGCGCTTCAGATCGAGATTCTCGGGGGCGGCCTCGATCACGATATCGACGTCCGAAACGGCCTCTGCGAGGTCGACTGTCGTCGAGACTCGGGCCAAGACGTCGTCGGGGTTCTCGTCGATTTGTCCTTTCTCGGCGAGCTTTCCGAGACTCCACTCGATCTGGTCGTACCCGTTCTCGACGAGGTCTTCCTCGATGTCTCGCATCACGACGTCGTAGCCGGCGATAGCGGCCACTTCCGCGATGCCGTGGCCCATACTGCCGGCTCCGAGAACCGCGACGCTATCGATATCAGCAGTCATCGTATAAAGGTTCGAATCGCGGCTATTGAAAGTACCGGTGTGATATCAACACCCACGCGTTCGTAACGCTTCGTCGGATAGGCGTTCGATCGACGGACTGCGAATGGATCAACCGCCGGATTCCGAGCGGATTGACCGACGGACTGCGAGCGAGTCGGCCGATTGACCGCGAATGGGTCAGCCACCGGATCACGAACGGATCGACAGTCCGAAACGGCCGCCGCGTCACTCGCCGCTTCGGAGCCCGGTGAGTCGATCGCGGAGGCCTCGTTCCTCGTACAGCGACTTCGCCATCGGTAAAATCCCGTCTTGGAAGTAGATGAAAAGCACCGTGAGCAGCAGGCCGAACGCGACCGTCCGCCACTGACCGAACTGCGAGAGCAGGTTGTCGAGGTAGATGACGATCGCCGCGCCGACGAGCGGCCCCAACCGCGAGCGGAGGCCGCCGAGGACGAGGATGATCAACACGAGGACGTCGACTCCGTTGAAGCTGAACAGCCCGGGAATCACGATTCCCGTCGTCTGCGCGTAGAAAGGACCGACGAAGCCGATGATGAACGTGCTGATGAACCCCGCGAACACCTTCAGCCTGATGACGTCGATTCCCGTCGCGCGAGCGGCGAACTCGTCCTGTCTGATCGCGGCGAACGCCAGTCCGTACTTCGAGTTGGTCAGCCACGTGTAAAGGGCGAACACGACGGCGAAGACGCCGACGAGGACGTAAAACTGGACCGCGAACGGCCCCAAGCCGGTCAGACTCTCGACGGCGGGGAGTTCGAGGTCGCGGAACGGAATCCCCGTGGTGCCGCCGGTGATGTCCCGGAGGCCGACGATCACCTCCATAATGATCATCTGGAACGCGAACGTCACGATCGCGAGGACGATGACGGTGAACTGCCGGCGGGCGGCCACATAACAGACGAGACCACCGAAGACGCCGGCGACGAACGCCCCCACGAAGAGCGTGAGCCACGGCGACACGGCGAAGTACTCCGCCGTCAGGACGGTCGTGTACGTCCCGACCGCGGCGATACCGCCCATAAAGAGGATCAGCTGGTCGGTCTCGCCGAAGATGATGTTGAGCGCCATCGCGAAGATGGCGAAGATCATCACGGTGATGAACCGCCGCGAGAGGTACGTGGTTGAGGGATCGAAGAACAGCGGCGGTACCAGTACCAGCGCGGCGAACACCGCGATGATCGGGAGTTGTCCGCGAATCGACGAGAGGGTGTTGTTGGCGTTCATGATATCTGCTCCGGTTTGTAAACCAGCACGGCGATCGCCGCGGCGAACAGCGTGACGGTGGACAGGTACGATCCGAACAGCGCCCCGGCGACGGTCATGATGATGCCGAGGACGATTCCGGCCGCCACAGTCCCCGAGATGCTATCGACGCCGCCGACGATCGACACCATAATCGCGAACGACGTCAGCGAGAACGAGCTCGCCGGGGTGACCTCCGCTTCGAGCGCGTAGAACACGCCGGCGACGCCCGCGATAGCGGCACTCAGTACGAACACGATCGCCTGTACCCGGCGAGGGGGAATCCCACAAAGCATCGCGCCGGTCTCGTCTTGGATCACGGTCCGCGTTCCGATCCCGAGATACGTGTGGTTGAAGAAGTAATAAATGAGCCCGAACAGCACCGCCGCGGCCGCGATCACCGCGATCGAGGATCCGGTGAGGCTCGCGCCAGCGACGGTGATCGACGGGACGCCGACATCGAGGAAGACGCTCCCCGGGTAGTAGATGAAGAGCAGTCCCTCGAAGAGCAGCGACAGTCCGAGCGTGACGAAGATCCCGAGGAGGATTCGGTCTTCTCCCTCCTCTCTGTACACCAGCGAAATGACGGTTCGGTCTAACACCAACGCGAGGAGCGCGACCAACGCCACGGCGACCAACGCCACGGCGACCAACCCGGCGAGCGCCAGTCCGGGAAGCGTCCCCAGTAGCATCGAACACGCGATTACGGAGATAACAGCGAAGACCCCGAGAAGCAGGTTGAGAATTTCACCCAACCCGAAAACCAGCGTGATTCCGAGCCCGAACAGGGAGAGAATCACGCCCCTCGCGAGGCCATCGATAAGCAGTTCTAACCCCTGTGCTAACATACTCCTGCATCGTTTGAGGGTATTCATAAATATTGTGGATAGTTCGTCTCTCGGCACCGAATTGTTTATGTAGAATCGTCAACAACCTCGGATCGTGTTAACCGCCACCAACGTCACGAAGAAGTTCGGCGGTCTGGTCGCTGTCGACGACGTCGACTTCGCTATCGACGACGAGGAGATCGTGGGACTGATCGGACCGAACGGGGCCGGCAAGACGACCCTGTTCAACACGATCACCGGGGTTCACCCGCCGAACACCGGTTCGATCACGTTCGACGGAACCGAGTTGGTCGGCAAGACGCCCAACGAGGTCGCCCAACTCGGCATTGCGCGAACGTTTCAGGCAGTTCGGACGTTCAACGAGTCGACCGTCCTCGACAACGCGATGATCGGTGCAATCTTCGGCAACGACGAATCGGTATCGAAGGATCGAGCGGCCGACCGAGCCCGAGAGGCGCTCGCGTTCGTCGGTCTCGACGACAGACGAAACGAGGAGGCCGGCGGGCTGACGATCGCCGATCGAAAACAGCTCGAGCTCGCGAAGGCGCTCGCGGCCGATCCCGAGCTCATCCTCGTCGACGAGATCGGCGCGGGGCTGACTCCCGCCGAGATCGACGGAATCACGGGTACACTCGAACGCGCACGCGACGAGCGCGGCGTGTCGGTGTTCTGGATCGAACACATCATGGAGGCGATTATGAGCGTCACCGACCGAATCATTGTCCTCAACCAAGGCGAGAAGATCGCGGACGGAACGCCCGAGGAGATCAAATCCGACGAACAGGTTATGCAGGCGTACCTCGGGGAGGTCGAATCGTGACCCTGATCGACGTCGACGGGCTGGACGTGCACTACGGCGACTTGCAGGTGCTGTGGGACGTCTCCCTGGAGGTTCGAGCAGACGACTCGGTCGTCACCATCGTCGGCCCGAACGGTGCCGGCAAGACGACGCTTCTGAAGACGCTCTCGGGCATCCTCACGCCGACGGAGGGCCGCGTCGAAGTTCTCGGCGCGGACGTCACGAAAGTCCCCGCGAGCGACATCGTCGAGCGCGGATTCGTCCACGTCTCCGAGGAACGCAACCTCTTCGGCGATCTCACCGTCGAAGCGAATCTCCGGATGGGATCGTACACGAAGCGCGACACCTTCGAGCGCAATCGCGACGACGTGTTCGAGATGTTTCCCGTGCTCGAAGACCGACGCGACAAGAAGGCATCGACGCTCAGTGGCGGCGAGCAGCAGATGCTCGCGATCGGTCGCGGGCTGATGGCCGAGCCGGAGGTCTTAGCACTCGATGAGCCCTCGAACGCGCTCGCGCCGCAACTGGCGGCACAGGTGTTTCGAACCATCGAGGAGATCTCCGACGACGTGACGGTCGTGCTGGTCGAACAGCACGTCGACAAGGCGCTCACGCTCGCCGATCGCGGCTACCTGTTGGAGAACGGCCGCATCGAGATGGAAGGTACCGGCGAGGAGTTGCTCGAAAGCGACGCGATCACGGAAGGGTACCTACGCGGGTAGTCGCGATTCGTTTTTTCGATTCTGAACAGAACGATCTTCGATGCCGGGCGGGCGGTGATCCCGTACGAACCGGGTTCGATTCTGGACGAGGCGGGAGTTCAGTACGAGGCGGCAGTTGATTTCGTCCGAGGAACGATTCCGTACGAAGCGTCCCTTACGAGAGCAGGTCGCTCGACGGATCGTACGCCGGGAGCGGCTCCGAGCGGAACTCCTCGGTCAGATTGACGCTGCCGTCGGGGTAGTACTCCGGCGTCCCCGACTCGAAGCCGACCATAAGTTGGACGAGGTTCTCCAATTCGCCCCACTCGGTGTACTGTATCGGCGAGGCGAACAGCGTGTCGAGTTCGATGTTCCGGATCGAGTCGGCGATGGCGACCGGGTTCGCTTCGCCGGCGTCCTCGATCGCCGCGCTGATGAGGTCGCCGACGACGTACCCGACGGCGTTCAGCACGCCGAACCACTCGCCGGTCTCGTCGTAGAACCGCTGTCCGATCTCGGCGTACTGGTCGGAGAACGGATCGGGCTGGGTCTGCGCGACGAAGCCCTGCGTGACGGAGTCACCGAGCGCGTTCGCCGACAGCTTCGCGTCGCTGCGCCCGATGACGTAATCGGGGTCGACGCCGTCGAGCCCTTGGAGTTGGTTGTAGATCGTGAACACGCCCGGCGGGTGGCTGGCGGTGATGAGCAGATCGAGGTCCTCGGGCATCGCCCGGAGATACGTCGTGAAGGAGTCTTCGCCGAACGGGGCGACCTCCATGTGGACGTTGATGTCGTCGGGGAAGATCGCCTCGATGCTCTGCTCCCACGCCCGACCGTACGAGTAGTCGGCGATGATGGCACCGACGTTCTGGAGCCCCTCGCTCTCGATGAACTGGCTCACTGCACGGGCGTTCGTCGGGGCCGGGGCGAGCCCCATCCGGAAGTTGTAGCGCGAGTCTCGGGACAGGAACTCGGAGCTCCCGACGAACTGCGGGATGTGCGGAACCTGATTATCCTCGGCGATCGGCGCGACGGTGAGCCCGATGTCGCTCGAAATCGCGCCGGTCAGCACGGCCGCGTTCTCCGCTTCGATGAGTTCGGTCGCGATGCTCGTCGCCTCCGCGGGATCGAGTTGGGTGTCGCGATCGACGAACGAGAGCTGTCGGTCGAGCACGCCGCCGTTGGCGTTGATCTCGTCGAGCCGGAAGTTGAGCCCGTCGACGAACTGCTGGGTCGTTTGCGCGTACGGGCCCGTGTAGGGCTGCAACCCGCCGATGACGATGTCTTCGTCGCCACCACTGTCTCCGGCGGTTGCACCGCCGCTGTCTCCACCGCCGTCACCGCTGCCGTCCCCACCGTTGTCGCCGCCGCCGTCGCCGCCGTTCCCGCCGTTCATACACCCGGCGACCGACCCGGCAACGACCGTCGCTCCCGTCAGTTTGATGAAATTCCGCCTGTCGGTCACACTCCGCTCACTGGTGTTACCAGATGGCATACTCTGCAGAAATAATCGTCAGCATAAATAGCTTTCTACTAAATGAGCTGACTGGTGGGTTCGAACAACCGGAGACGCTCGTCGATACTCGAACAGCACGGAGCGTTCGAAAGCGGGTCGACGCCGTATCGGACCGTTCGAGGGTACCTTAGCCGAGCTGGGCGTCGTCGAGACCCTCGCGGGAGCGGAGCGACTGTCGACGCACTTTCCCCGTCGTCGTCGTCGGGATCTCGTCGGTGAACTCGACCTCGCGGGGGTACTCGTACTTCGCGAGCCGCTCTTTGACGTGCGATTGGAGGTCCTCTTTCAGCCGCTCGTCGGCATCGTGACCGGCGGCGAGAACGACGAACGCCTTCGGAATCTCGCCTCTAGTCTCGTGCGGCACGCCGATGACGCCCACGTGTTGGACCGCCGGGTGCGTCAGCAGCGCCTCCTCGATCTCCCTCGGCGCGATCCGGTACCCCGAACTGATGATGATGTCGTCCGAGCGGGAGTGAAACCGGATGTACCCCTCCTCGTTCATCGAAACGAGGTCGTCCGACAGGAGCCAGCCGTCTTCGATCGTGGCTGCGGTCTTCTCCGGCAGTTCGTGATAGCGCAGAAAGAGCACCGGGTCGTCGCCGTAGCGGACGGCGAGTTCGCCGACCTCGTGCGGCTCTTCGATTCGTTCGCCCGTGTCGGGATCGAAAATCGCGACCTCGTGGCCCGCCGAGGGGACGCCGAAGTACCCGAGTCGGTGCTCCAATCCGACGGCCGGGTCGTCGCAGATGAGGCCGCCGACCTCCGAGGTCCCGTAGCCCTCCAAGAACGCGGCGTTCTCGAACGTGTCTGTCACCCACTCGATGATGCTCTCGTCGGCCGCCTCTCCGCCGGTCGTCAGCGACTGGAGGCTGGTGAGATCGTACTTCTCTGCGGGCTCGTCGATCTGCATCATCATCCGGACGGCCGTCGGCGGGAGATTCAGCTGCGTCACCCCGTAGTGATCGATCAACTCGAACTCGCGCTCGGGGTCGAACTCCCGTCCGGCGTAGCCGACCACGGGAATCCCGTAGAACATCGCCGGGAGGACCATCCCCGGCAGCGACATAATCCACGACCACTCCGCGACCGTCCGGACCACTTGGTCCTCGTCGGTCCGGTGACACTGGAGGCTGAGAAACTGAGGCAACTCCCCGAGGAGATGCTGGTGCGCGTGGACGACGCCTTTGGGCTTCCCTGTCGTCCCGCTCGTGTAGATGATGAACGCCTCGTCGTCGGCGGCCGTGGGATGCGGCTCGAAGGACGCGGAGGTTCCCTCGATCGCATCGTGGAAGTTGATCTCGTCTCCCTCATCGAAGTCGTCGTAGGTGACGATCAGCTCCAGCGACTCGACGTCGTCGCGGACCGATCGGAGCGCGTCGATGGCGGCCTCGTCTGCGAGAAATACGGACGCGCCGCAGTCGCGGAGCCGATACCTGAGCCCGTCCGAACCCAGAAGGACCGTGAGCGGGACCGAAATCGCACCGATCTTGAACGCGGCGAGGTGTCCGACGAGCGACTCGACGCACTGCGTCCCGTTGATCGCGACGTGGTCGCCCGCGTCGACTCCCGTGTCGGAGAGGTACGCCGCGAACCGGTTTGCCATCCGGTCCAGTTCCCCGTAGGTGTACTCCGAGCGCTCGCCGTCGAGTCGATCGAGCGACAGTGCGATCCGGTCGGGATCCTCCTCGGCCCAGCGTTCGCACGTGTATTCGGCGATGTTGAAGCGTTCCGGTACCTCCCAAGAGAACCACTCGTTGATCTCTTCGAGCGTCTCGAACCCCTGCTGGTGGAAATAGTATTTCTCCAATTCTGCGGGTGGATTCATCGTCAGTCCGTTCATAACGATCGATATTAAAAATACAGCCTCGATGACGGCGTCGTCGACGGCCGATGAGGGCGCAGATCCCTACGGTCCCGCTACGGCGCGTACTGGTAGTTGACCGAGATGATGTTCGCCGACTTCTGAACCTCGTCGGCGAGTTCCTGTCTGTACCCCTCATCGCGCAGTCGATCGGACGGACAGACGACGCCGATCGAACCGAGCACCTCCTCACCGATTCGAACCGGCGCGGCGACGGTACCCATCCCGACGACCTGCTCGTTGCGGTCGATTCCGTACCCCTCCTCTCGGATCGCTGCGAGCTCGGCGTCGAGCGCCTCGCGGTCGGTGATCGTCTGTTCCGTTCGGGCGGTGAGGCCGTGCTGGTCGATGATCGACTCGATACGCTCCTCGTCGAGGAACGCGAGTATCACCTTCCCGCCGGCGTGCGTGTGGATCGGCGTCTTGAGCCCCGGGTAGATCCCCAGCCGGAGCGAGTCGGATCCGAACTCCGTGTGCAGGATGACGAATTGGCCCCGTTCTTCGACGTTGACGCTGACGAGTTCACCGGTGTTCTCCACCAACCGTTCGAGCTCGGGTTTCGCGACGTGGAACAGCCGATTTCGGTATTTGACCTGTCCACCGAGCTCTAACAGCTGAAACCCCAGTCGGTAGGTCCCGTCCTCGTTGATCACGTAGCCCATCGTCCGCAGCGTCCGGAGGTAATCGTGTACCGTACTCTTCGGTACGTCGAGCTGTCGAGCGAGGTCTGCAACGCCCACTTCCTTCTGCTCTTTGAGCACGTCCATTATCTCGAACGCCCGCTGTATCGTTTTCAGCGGCGGCGTGGTTTCGGTCATAGCTACGTAGAGGGTGTAATCGAACCAACGTAAATACTGCGGTTATTTCGAACGGATACGGTTGCATTCTGAGGGGATGGATTGAGGAGCAAGTACCACGAGCGAGAGGCGAGAGCGAGCGCATCTCCGGACTACGTACCACGGTCGAGAACAGCGTCGAGAACCGTCCGACCGTCGGGTCATCAATCGTTCACCACCGCAGGAGTCTGAGTGGATAACAGAGGTGGTGCGCTCGAAACGCCGGAACGAGACCGGTAACACGAGAGCAGTCCTCGAGACCAATCGTCAAGAATAGATCGGTTATACACCGAATGCGTCCGACTGGGAGTCGCTACCGAACCAAATGTATCCGGATAACTCGAAGAGTCGTTCGAGATCGTTTCAGTATCTCCGAAACTCGACCACCAACCGCAGTCTCAGAATAGCGGACAATTCCTCGCAGTGTGCGCGCCGTATCGCTCGCTGGTTTCGATCGTTCGAACTACCCGGTTCACTGCCGCGTAACGAAGGTACGACTGTTATGACACGTCAGATACGGCGGCAGACGATGCTCTCGATCCGCGTCGTTGATTCAATGGCGACGAGAGAGTAGCGTTTGCACGTCTTCAGCGGGGCTATCGTCGTCCGCACCGAATTCTCGCCGGACGGTACGGCGAGAACCGATAGACCGGTACGAGAATCCCTCTCACTCACTCGACCGCACGCGGTCGTATATTCGGGAGATCGATCAGTTGCGGACGCTGTCACACTTCGGTCGCTGGCCGGTAGCGATCGCGCCGTGATACGAGCGAGACCACCAGTACACGAATAGTAAGTATACGTATATATATGTGGCCGAATTTGGAGGGAACCACGTGATAATCGAGGGTTCACAGCGGAAGGAGTAGAGTAAGAGCCCCCGCGTGAGTTGTCACTGTGTCGAGTTGTCGTACGAAAAACCGATTTGACGCGACGGACGAACTCAGCGTCAATGGACCGTACGGCGATTTCGGACGGATCGATCTGTCGACGCGTGTTAACTCGAAACCGAGTAGGGTACACAAAGCATATATACGCAAGCACGGATACAACGAAGTATGGCGACTTCCGAACAACTGACTGACTCCGCTCATTTCTCTGTCGAGAACATCGGCGGTATCGATAGCACCGAGGTAGACATTCCGCCCGGCGTAACCGTCCTCACGGGCAAGAACGCGACCAATCGTACCTCGTTCCTTCGCTCGATTATGGGCGCGATGGGCAGCCAGCGCGTCTCGCTGAAAGGCGACGCCGACGAGGGTCGAGTCGAACTCACGCTCGACGGCACGACCTACGAGCGAACGCTCACCCGCGCGGGCGACGGCGTCAGCTTCGAGGGCGACGCCTACCTCGACGACCCCGAGGTCGCGGATCTGTTCGCGTTCCTCTTAGAGACTAACGACGCCAGACAGGCCGCCGCCCGCGGCGAACAGCTCCGCGACGTCATTATGCGCCCCGTCGACGTCGACGCCATCCGCTCGGAGATCAGCCGCCTCGAAGAGGAAAAAGGCGACATCAACGACACCCTCGCGCGCATCGAATCGAAGAAGCGAGAGCTTCCCGAGCTCGAACAGCGCCGGACGCAACTCCGCGAGAAGATCGAAGACAAGCGCGAGGAACTCGCCGAGCTCGAAGAAGATATCGACGACAGCAGCCGCGACGTCGAGGAGGGCCGTCAAGAGCAGGCGGAACTCGAAGACAAGCTCCAAGAGCTGCGCGAGACCCGTTCGGAGCTCGAATCCATCCGCCGAAAGATCGAGCGCCAAGAGGAGAGCATCTCCTCGCTCAAGCGCGAGCAGAACGAACTCGAAGCCGACCTCGACGAGCTGCCCGAGACGCCGATGGGCGATCATCGCGATCTCGATTCCGAAATTGAGCGTCTCCGCGGCGAGCGACAGGACCTGAACACCGAGATCAACGAGCTCCGGAGCCTCATCCAGTACAACGAAGAGCGCCTCGAAGCCGAGGACTACGAGCTCCTCGAAGACGGCGGCGCGGCCGCCGAAAGCGGTGGTGGCTCTGTCACCGATCAACTCGTCGACTCGGACGACGAGACCGTGGTCTGTTGGACCTGCGGCTCCTCAGTCGAGCGCGAGCAGATCGAATCCACCATCGAGCGGTTGAAATCGATCCGCACGGAGAAAGTCGAGGAGCTCAACGAGGTCAAGAGCACGCTCGAGGAGAAGAAACAGGAACAACAGGAGGCGACAAAGAAACAGCGCCAGCGCAGCAACATCGAGGAGAAACTCGACGACATCGACGCGGAACTCGACCGACGCGACGAGCAGATCGACGCGCTGAAAGCGAATCGCGAGTCACTGACCGAAGACGTCGAATCGCTCGAATCAGAGGTCGAAAACCTCGAATCGGCGGACTTCGACGAGATCCTCTCGCTGCACAAGGAGGCGAACCAACTGGAGTTCGAGATCGACAGCCTCGAGTCGGACCTCGACGAGGTCACCGAGGAGATCGAGGAGATCGAAGACGACGTCGAACGCGCCGAAGACCTCCGCGAGAAGCGCGCGGAACTGGTTGAGGAACTCACCGACCAGCGGACGAAGATCGACCAGATCGAGGCGGAAGCCGTCGACTCGTTCAACGAGCACATGGAGTCGATTCTGGAGCTGCTGGGCTATGAGAACATCGAGCGGATCTGGATCGAGCGGATCGAGGGAACGAGCGGGGGACAGACGCGTTTCGAGTTGCACATCGTGCGGACGACGGAAAACGGGGCGGCCTACGAGGACACGATCGACCACCTTTCGGAAAGCGAACGCGAGGTCACGGGACTGATTTTCGCGCTAGCGGGCTATCTCGTCCACGATCTCCACGAGACGGTACCGTTTATGTTGTTGGACTCGCTGGAAGCGATCGACTCCGACCGGATCGCCAGACTCGTCGAGTACTTCGCCGATTACGCGGATTTCCTCGTCGTGGCACTGCTGCCCGAAGACGCGCAGGCACTCGACGACAACTTCGCACGCGTTACCTCGATCTGATCCCTCGTCCGATCGCTACGTATTTGATAGCAGTGACTGACTAGTTCCTCGTCACCCGGTCAGATGATATCGAACTCTCGACCATCTTCATCGTAAATTCGTAAAGCTCCATTCAGGTCTGCTTCAGTGAGTCCGACGTTTATTTGATGATCTAATACGCCCCGACCAACTTTCGGGAAAATGTCGACCGAAGTCTTACTGCCCCAGCATAGATCGCTGACAAAATCTGGACATCACCCGACCACTTAATAAAAATATTTAAATATCTGTACCCAGCACACAACACTGTGATTAGTGAAATCGACCACATTGAGATAGAAGTAAGCGATGCTTCAGAGATGGCGGAATTCTTTGAAAAACTCGGATACGAGCAGCATCGGCAAACCGAACACCACGGAGAATCCTACGAATACGTCCCTGCTAATGGAGACGGCCCACTCTTCGAGATCCATACGGTCTCCGGCGAAGAAACACCGGGAATCAATCACATCGCCTTCGCAGTCGATGACATCGAACAGGTCTCTGAGCAGTTAGAAGAAGCGGATATCGACTCGATCGTGGGGCCGTACGACGTCGACAAGACAGGTCGTACGATCACGAACTTCAGAGACCCAGACGGGAATCGGTTCCAAGTCGTTTCGGACGACGACTAATCTGCATAGCTGGTATCACGCCATACCTCCGTTTTTGCTGACCTTCCGAAATAGTTACTACAAACGCGTAACGACGTCGACCTGCGAATGGATCAGAGCAACAGCCTTCGTCGAAAGATCGAAGACGGTGGTACCGTTTATGGAGCACGCGCGTCGACGTTCTCACCGACTGTCATCGAGGTCTTCGGTGAGTTGGGTGTCGATTTCGTCTGGCTTGACTTCGAACATATGGGACCCAGTCCGTGGGACAGTCGGGTGTTCGAAGACCTCACCCGCGCCGCTGAAGTCGGGGGAACGGAACTGTTCGTTCGGATCCCGAACGGGGATCCATCGCTTATCAGGAAGGTCTTGGATGCGGGCGTGCGGAATCTGCTCATCCCACGTGTGGATTCTGCAGACGAAGTCCGCGAAGCAGTCGAAGCAACGCGATTTATCTACGGCAGTCAACCTGGAGAACGTGGGAAAGCAAGCGGTCGGTCCAGTAGTTGGGGGACAGCTGAAAACTACATCCAAACCGAGGACCAGGAAGTCTGTCTCGGTGTGATGATCGAGAAGACGACCGCTATCGACGATCTCGAAGCAATCCTTGACGTCCCCAAGCTGGGATTCGTCTTCATTGGCCCGTCGGACCTTTCGGTGCAAATGAACCATCCGTCAGAGAAGGACCATCCCGAAGTAAACAACCAGATTAAGGCCATTGAAGACGCGTGTATTGCTGCCGATGTCCCGTTGGGTGGAATCAGGAACGACACAAAATCGATAGCGGAGGCAGAACGGAGAGGATATCAGATCCTCCGTGTTGGTGGTGACCTCAACTCCATCGACGCAACAATCGGAGAGCGACTCAGGACGATCCACAACGGTAACTGAAACACTCTGTTGTAATTTCCTTTCAGTGAACGGGTGGCAGTGATTTACCTAAATTGAGGCGCTAAGGCCCCTTCCTCAACGAGCGACCGGAGGGAGCGAGTAGGAAGGGTACAGCGCTGCACGAGTAGCAAACACGTTCGTCGCTCGGCCCACAGGCCCACGCAATCGCAACTCTTAGTTGTGTAGTTTGTGTATTATGTGGTGTGGCAACGCGCAAGAACATCTCCATCCGCGACGACCAAGCCGAGTGGGTTGAGGAGAACCACCTCAACCTCTCGTCGTTCGTCCAAGAGAAACTTGACGAACTAATCGAAGAACGCTCGTAGATGAACTACAACTACAGGTATCGACTTCGACCGCCCGACGCTCTCGAACAGCAGTTAGCGTGGACTGCCGATACCTGTAGACAGGTCTACAACCACTTCCTCCACCGACTCAACCGAACCGACGACACCTCGGCATACAGCGAACAGAAACTCTTGCCGAGCCTCAAGAAGTGGTGGAACGACCTCACGAGCGTTCACTCAAAAGTGCTACAGAAGGTCGTTCAACGGCTGTACGACAATCTCACGACGCTTCGCGGTCGCAAAGAGAACGGCTACCGCGTCGGGACGCTCAAGTGGAAAGCGCCGGGCGAGTACCGTAGTTTCACCTACAGTCAATCCGGCTTCAAGCTCAAGAACACGAGCGGTCGGACGCGACTGTGGCTCTCGAAACTCGGAGAAGTCCCACTCACCTTCCACCGCGACCTCCCCGACGAAGCCGACATTAAGACCGTCACGGTCAAGCAGGAACCCACCGGCAAGTGGTACGCTATCCTCGGCGTCGAAACTCCCGACAACCCGCCGGAGAAACCCGAGAATCCCGAGAAATGCGTCGGTATCGACGTTGGCATTCTCAAGTATGCCCACGACACCGACGGCACCGCCGTCGAGTCGCTCGACCTGTCCGACGAGCGCGAGCGGTTAGAACGCGCACAGCGTAACCTCTCGCGGAAGGAACGCAGGTCTGCGAATTGGGAGGAACAGCGCCGCGTTGTGGCCGAACGCCACGCCGACCTGAAGAACAAGCGCCACGACTTCCTCCACAAACTCTCGGCCTACTACGCTCGGGAGTACGACCTCGTGGCCGTCGAGGACTTGGACGCGAAGGGCTTGGTCGAACTGCCGGGCAACTCTCGGAACCGGGCAGGTGCGGCGTGGGGGGCGTTCCTTCGGATGCTCGAATACAAGTGCGAACGCGAGGGAACGCACTTCGTCGCCGTGAATCCGAGAGGGACGACAAAAGAGTGTGCGTCCTGCGGCGTCTCGACAGACAAGCCGCTGTGGGTGCGCGAACATTCCTGTCCTGCCTGCGGTTTCGAGGCAGATAGAGATGCGAACGCGGCGTGGAACATTCTTTCTCGCGGAATCAAGAAGCGGTTAGGAGCGGGACGCTCCGAATCAACGCCTGTGGAGACTGCGCTCCCTGCGTCCTCAGTTGTGGATGCAAAGCGCGTCGTGGAAACAGGAAACCCCACCCTCAAGCGCGAGCCGTCAGGCGAGTGGTAGGGTGGGGTAGTTCACTGAAGCGCCCTCAAATCCTCGATCTATGGTGCCCGAAGTCGCACGGCTAGACTACGTCTCGCTCGAGACACCGAATCTCAAAGAATCACTGCCGTTCTTTCACGACGCCGTCGGGATTGAAACCGTGGAGGGCGTCGACCACATTGGATGACAAACAGCAGAACCCGAGGACGTGACCAGATTTGCGGAGAAGTTCGAACAGTAGGGGTTCGACCTCACCTTGATTGAGGATGGCACAAAGCCCCGACAAGGAGAGGCGGTCCAGTTCGAGATACCGAGCGGCCATTGGTTCGAACTTTATCGAACGATAGAAAAGCCGAAACCCGCAGCGGAGCAGCGATCGAACCTCAAGAATTGCATATATGAGCCGTCAAAAAAAAAAAACAACTCCGTCGGTCCTCCGCCGAGCCGAGATCAATACGGGGGAGTTATTTGACGCTCGATCTCCACTGGGAGCAGTCGCGTGGGAGGCAGTCGACATCAGCAACGGCGAAGTCCACCAGTAGATCGGTGGTATCGATTCCATCGAACGGGTCTACTACTGACTAGTAGGCGCCTCGGCTGCAGGTTGACGACGATAATGAAGGAACGGGTTAGAAAGACGCTCACGCGGAAATTACGACTCACGTGACCGCTTTAAGCGATACCCGATCTATCGCGAATCGTTGAGGTACGGACTCGGTGCGACTGTCGCAGATATCTCTGTTTGCGAGTGTGCTTCTACCGTCGGATTTGGCGATTGACCGTCTTTTTCTCCCCAGATGAAGGAAACTTCCGTTCCGGGATCGCTGTATTCTTTGTCGATCGAGCAGATGGAGATCATCTCGCGGTTGCTGTAGGAGTAAGCAAAACTCTTCGAGAACCCGATGACATCCTCGCCGTCGAGCACCTTGTCGTGGTGGCCGCCCCAGCGATCCCGCGGCAGGTCAAAGAGCTTGTGAGGGAGCTCCTCGTCCTGAAAGAGGGAGGCGAATATCCCCGCGGCATCCTCGTCGTCCCAGACGAGCGTAACGCGGGTGCGGTCGGGGTCTTCGGCCTCGGCCTCGAGTGCCTCCCGGCCGACGAAGTCGTGATCGAAGTTGATCATATGGTCGTAGCCGAGGTCGATCGGGCTCAGGTAGTAATCGGTGATGTCGTCGGAGAGATAGCTCCCCGCGATGGAGTACGTTCCCTCGTACGTGTCGGCGTCGAGCCACTCGCGGTACTCGCGCATCTCCTCTCCTGTGTAGATTGCGGGTACGTGCGTGGTTACCCAGCCCAGCTTCACGCTAAGTGGTTCGTACGCGCGCGTGCCTAGGCGTTTGATTCCGTATTCCTGACCGGCCTCGAGGAGCACGTCCTTGATCAGGTCGCCAATCTCGTAAGGGCCCTGCAGCTCGAAGCCGATCTCGCCGGCCATTCCGTGGCGCAACGCTCGGATCTCCTCGCCCGCGATGTTGATGGTTTTGAAATTGAAGAAGGGGATGTCGGTGAGCGTATCATCGGTGACCTCCCGCATCACGTCGAGGGCGTTCGGTCCCTGTACCTGGTAGGTGAAGAAGTGCGGGCCGTTCTCGGATTTCGAGGACTTCGGATAGATAGTCTGTTCCGCATCGTACCCCCCAGCCTCCAAGTTGTATGCGACCCAGTGAGCGGCCGGGACCTTTCCGCTCATCACGAACTCTTCGTCTCCGATGCGCTGGAGGACGCCATCTCCGATGAACTTTCCGTCGGGATTGCTCATAATCGCCTGCTTGGCCTTCCCTACATCGAACCCATCGAAGCTGTTGGTGGAGAGTCGCTTCAGAAGTTCGAAGGCGTCTGGACCCTCGATGATCTGGTCCATCTGGTGGTGTGAGAGATCCGCGAGCACGCACGTTTCCCGGACGGCACGCAATTCGTCCATCCAGTTTGTGTACTCGCGGGCGACTTCTCGCGGCCAAGTCCAACGTCCCCCCGCGTCCTTTAGCATATCAACCGGGCTTTCAGCTGCATCTAAGGCTGACTGTAGACTCTGGTTAGCCATAGTAGTCCGATTACCGTCTCTATATATAAATTTTTGGATAGTCGTATTTTGACCCGAGGTCGAACACACGCTATCCTTCGATCAGTTGTAGCACTATTGAATTGGCTCCGATTCATCATTGATGCACTATCTACTCAACAGTCAATTGGCTATTCAAAATCGTTAAACGATGTCTTCTCTCTGAACGGACTCATCCACACAGATAGTAACGTGTGTACACTTGATAGTGAAATTAATTAGAGAACATATCCTGCAAACTAAATTATAACGTGCGTACACTTGTTATTTCAATTGTATATTAGAGACCGCTCTCCGAGTAGGTCAGCTTCAGTTCAATTTCGTTCGCTGCACCTCTGACGATGTTCGGAATCTCCTCTTGGAATCGCTCACCGACAAAGCGATTCGCGGGGCCCGCTAGGCTGATCGAGCAGACGACCACGCCGTCTATCAAGATCGGAGCTGCGACGGACCGCATTCCTTCGATGGACTCTTCTCTGGAGTATGAGTACCCGCGCTCTCTGATCGAGGCCAGTTCCTCTTTCAATTGGTCGGGATCAGTGATCGTGTGCTCAGTTTTCGCTTCGAGCCCGTGCGTCTCGATGATTTGGTCAATTCGATTCGGTGGTAGGTGAGCGAATATCGCCTTCCCGCTGGCGGTGCAGTGCAGCCCCGACCGATCGCCCATCGTGAGGTCCGTCCGTATGGCCCTTTCACCCTCGGTCCCGTAGACGTACACCGCTTCCCCCAGTTCCTCGACGAAACAGGCTGCCAGTTCGCCGGAGGTATCCGCCAGTTCTTCCACTTTAGACTTGATGCTCGGAAAGGCAGGTTCGTTCCAGAGCGCGTACATCCCATACTCCAGAAACTGCAGTCCGATCTCGTACTTGCCGTCGTTCTTCACGACAAATTTGTGAGCATAGAGAGTATTGAGGTACACCTGTACGGTGCTCTTGGGCATATCTAGCTCCTTTGAAAGTTCTGTCACGGTTTTTCCTCCTCCCTCTTTCAAGTGTTTGAGCATCTTGAACACTTTCCCAACCGACTTGAGCACATTGCCTTGTTTATTCATAGCACGGCGTATGCTACCTACTCGTAACAATCTTTTCTTTCAGGCCATCAGTACGAGTTGGTTCAAAGATATTGAACAATTCAGGGTGCCCTCAATGGCCGAGAGTACAAAGAGTACATATCAAGCCTTATCAAAAAGATTTATATGTTCTTATCAAAATGGATGCCTATGGGTGTCAATGACAGCCCCCTGACTCGGAGGACAGTGATAAAATCGCTCGGCGCCGGTGCCGGGATCGCCGGTCTCGCCGGTTGTTCTGGCGGAAGCGGTGGCGACAGTGGCGGCAGCGGTGACAGCGGTTCCAGCGACGGAAGCAGCGACAGTTCTGGTAGCGATTCCGGCGGCGGTGAGAAGGCGACCGTGCGTGTCGCGGGCACTGGTGGAAGCTGGGGGGAGTCGAGAGCCGAGGGGTTCTATGACCCCTTCCGCAACGGAGAACTTGCCTGGGACGACAAACACAACCTCGAGTTTTCAGGCATCGCCGCCGAGCAGTACGTCTCGGAGCTCCAGCGGGATCCGGAGAATCCGGCGTACGACGCTATCGAATTGGACGGACAGCGCGCGGCGCTCTTGGGCGAGAACGATGCCGTATCGAGCCAAGCGGAGGAGCTGGACAACTTCGACAACATTCCGGAGGCCTTCAGAAACGAGTATATGTGCGGGACCGTGTACTTTCCTCGCGGAATCGCCTACCGGGAGGATAAGACGGACAAGGAGTTCAACACTTGGGACGACCTCATCGATCCGGAACTCGAGGGCCGCGTCGGGTTCGAGCCGTGGAACAACGCGGGCTCGAAGTACTTCTACGTGATCAACGCCGCAAAGGGCGGCGACCTCGACAACCTCGAACCCGGACTGGAGTGGCTTCGTGAGTTCGTCGAGACCACCGATCCCATCATCTTCGACTCCATCGACCAGGCTCTCCAGCTCTGGACGAACGACGAGATGGACGTTGCGCCGTTCCTCTCTGCCCGCGCGGAGAACCTCGAAATCGACGAAGGACTCGAGATTGGATTCTCCGTACCCGAGGGCGGAGCGCCGCAGGACTTCTGGGGCTATCCCCTTACGAAGCACAATGGCGAGGACAGACACGAACAGGCCCGAATCTTCGCTGATGGATGCCTCGAACCACAGCCACAGGCGATGTTCGCAGAAGTAATGGGCTATCCCCCGGCCAACCCTGACGCTGTCGAGCACATCTCGGATGAGGCCCTCGAAAACCACCCGATGATCCAGCCGTCCGAGGAGCAGATGGAACGCTACAACGTGGACGTAGACTGGGTCCAAGCGGCCAAACAGTCCAACGAGGACGGAGAAAAGTTCCGCAAGATCATAGCCGGCTAATACCGCCAGGTAGTCTCTGCGGGGCGAATCGGTCGTGGCACCCTTTCGGTATGGGAATCACTGAGGTACACGCTGTGTGTAATCGATAGCCGTTTCTCCGCTCTTCTGTTGGGTGTGCTAACAGTTTGCCTATGAGCGTCTCCCACAAAGGATAAATACGGGGATTTCGATATACGAGTAGACTCACAAGATGGCGTTCGTAGATATACAGAATTTGAGAAAAACGTACGACGATGTCGTCGCCGTTGACGACATCTCTCTGGACATCGAGGAGGGCGAGTTCGTCTCGATACTCGGTCCGTCGGGGTCGGGGAAGACGACGATGTTGAAGTCAATCGCTGGCTTCGTCGACCCAGATGGAGGGAACATCGTTGTCGCCGGGAACGAGATGATCGGACTCCCGCCGGAGGACCGGAATATGGGCCTAGTCTTCCAGCGCCTCGCGTTGTTTCCCCATATGTCGGTGTTCGACAATATCGCCTTCGGCCTTCGACACCGGGAAAACCTATCTCAGGAGGAACTCGAAGACCGCATCGCAGACATCCTAGAGATCGTCTCGCTTCCGGGCTATGAGGAACGGAGCATCCAGAACCTCTCCGGTGGTGAACAACAGCGCGTCGCCCTCGCACGCGTCCTCGTCTTGGAACCCGACCTCCTCCTCTATGACGAACCGCTCTCCGATCTCGACAGACAACTCCGAGAACAGATGCGTCGGGAGATTAAGGATCTCCACGAACGCTTGGAGATCACCTCGATTTACGTCACACACAACCAGCGTGAAGCCCTAACACTATCGGATCGAGTCCTCGTGCTTCGCGAGGGCCAGACCGACAGGTACGCGCCACCCTCGGAGATCTACCAGGACCCACAGTCGGAGTTCTGCGCGAACTTCGTCGGTGACTCGAACTTCATCTCCGGCAGTATCGAGACGACAGGTGACGAAATTACGTTCGAGAAAGGTATCTTCTCGCTTCCTCTACAAGAGGCGGACGACGATGTCTCCGATGCCGTACTTTACGTCCGGCCGGAAGACATAGAAATCGACGCAAAGGGGGAACCGGAACGGACGTACGCCGGCACGATCGTAAGTACGGTTCACCTCGGTTCCGTGACGGAGTACAAGGTGCAAGTTGGCGACGACGAGTTCCTCGTCACTAACTTGGGTGCACCGAAATATGAAAAGGGCGACGACGTGAGCCTCTACTTCAACGATTACGGGCTACTGGAGGTGTGAGATGTCGGGGTCACTTTCGGAAGCGACGGACTCCGCGTTCACCCGTATTCTCGGCGAGGAGCGGTCAGAACGGTTGGACAAACTGCTGCCGGCATTTCCGCCGGCGGTGTATCTCGCTGCATTCCTCATACTCCCAATCTTGTACACGGTCTACATCAGTTTCTTCGAGTACAGCGCCACCACGATCATATCGTGGAACTTCACAACCGAGCACTACGAGAAACTCCTGTTCGATTCGTTCTACAGGGGGCTGCTCTGGTACACCGTCAAACTGTCCGTGATCGTCTCGGTGTGCTGCGTGCTGTTAGGCTATCCGCTCGGGTACTTCATCGCGACTACGACGCCGTTGAAACGGCAGCTAGCGCTGTTTTCGGTCTTCCTTCCGCTGATGGTCGGAACCGTTATCCGGGTGTACGGATGGATCGTTCTGTTTGCGACGAACGGTATCGTCAACGACGTGCTCGGCGTCATCGGCTTGAACATCGATCTGCTCGGCAATACCCTCTCGGTGACGATCGGGCTGATTGGCGTCTACTTACCGCTGATCGTTTTACCGGTCTACTCCTCCATTGAGGACATTCCGGATTCGCTAGTGCCGGCGGCTAGGAACCTTGGGGCCAACCAGCTCCAGGCCTTCTGGAAGATCACCTTCAGACTCAGTCTTCCAGGCCTCGTCACCGGGACGATCTTCGTCTTCGTCCTCACGATGAACGCCGTCGTCACGCCAGACTTGCTGGGCGGCCGTTCTGACCTTACGATGGGGCTGCTGATCTACGATCAGGCGGTGGGCGGTCTGAACTGGCCGTTCGCTAGCGCGATCGGAACCGTCCTGACGCTCACGACCACTGCTCTTGTGTACGGATACTTCAAGTTCGTTCGCAACCGGCTCGGGGTGGCAGCATGGGACTGATGAGCGTCGTCTCGGGCGTCCTCACCGGCCGCGGCTCGCGGTCACTTTCAGCACCGGCCCTCGTCGCCGGCAAAGGGCTCTACTACGGTGCGCTCGCGCTCTCGTTCGCGATTCTGATCCTTCCCATCGTAATCGTTGTCGGCATCTCGCTCAGCCCAACAGAATCGCAGGCGTTCCCGCCCGCGGGGTTCTCCCTGCAGTGGTACTCGGAGTTCTTCTCGAGTTCGTTCTTCGACGCGTTCTTCTTGGTGAGCGTCCCGATCGCGCTAGCGACTGCGTTCGTGGCGTCCATATTCGGAATTATGGCTGCTTACGTCGTCACGAGGCGCGAACTCCCCTTCGAGAACGAGATCGTGATGTACTTCATCTCGCCGTTGATCATCCCGCCGGCGATCATCGCGCTGGCGCTGATGATCACAATGAATTTCAATTTCCTGAACTTTATCCCGCAGTTCTTGAAGATCGTCGCCGGCCACATCATAATCACGCTGCCATACACCTTCCTCACCGCGATGACGGCGCTTCAGTCGATCGATCTGGAACTCGAACAGGCGGCTAGAAATCTTGGTGCAACGCAGTTCCAGACGTTCCGGAAAGTGACGCTCCCGCTGATGAAGAGCGGCGTCGTCTCAGGGTTCCTGCTGGCGTTTATCCTCTCCTTTACCGATGCCATCGTCGCGCTGTTCCTGTCCGGAAAGAACACGACGACGCTCCCGGTGGAGATTTTCCTCTTCCTTCAGTTCGACTCCTCCCCGCTGATCGCCGCGGTCGCCACCGTGCAGATCCTTCTCGTATTAGTACTGGTGGTGCTGATCGCCCGCCTCGTCGGGTTCAAAGCGGTCACCGTTAGCACCTAGCGTAAGTTCTTGTTATCTCGTCCGCTGTTTTCAACTCCCTGGACTCCTGACGTCGCGATCGTTGAGTGTGTTACCTTCGTGTCTCACAAGCCGAACTGGGCCGATTGTCGAAGGGTCAGTGTTCGCCAGTAGCTAATTATTTATTCCCCCACTCTAATCTCCAACCGAATGGCTGTAGATATGAGTCCCCTCTATATCCACGGCGAGTGGGCAGAATCAAGCGGTGGCGAGAAGATTGCGGTCCACGACCCGACGACCGGGAAAGAGATCCGATCGATACCCTCGGCGACCGAGAGAGACGTCGAGCGAGCGACGAGAGCCGCCCGGAGAGCCCAGAACGACTGGCAGCGTCGACCGGCGAAAGAGCGC
Organism: Halobellus sp. LT62; assembly: GCF_037031285.1. Classification (NCBI taxonomy): domain Archaea; kingdom Methanobacteriati; phylum Methanobacteriota; class Halobacteria; order Halobacteriales; family Haloferacaceae; genus Halobellus; species Halobellus salinisoli. The sequence continues at coordinate 1,230,920 of NZ_JAYEZO010000001.1, read as the reverse complement.
GGCGATCTGATCCGGGAAATTGCCGACCTCATCGAAGAGAACGTGGATTCCCTGGCGGAGACGCTCGTTGAAGAGCAGGGGAAGACCCGCTCTGTGGCTGCGTACGAGATTCGCGCATCGGCGGACATCGCGCGGTATATGGCGGAGTGGGACCGTCGTATCGAGGGCGACGTCGTTCCGGGGAGCGCTCCACGGCAGTCGATCTCGCTTCTCCGCAGGCCGTACGGCGTCGTTTCAGGGATTATTCCCTGGAACTTTCCCATCTCGGTGTTTGTCAGAAAATTTTCCCCAGCGCTTGTCACGGGTAACACCACGGTCCTCAAGCCGAGCGAGCTGACGCCGTTGACGACTCTCGAATTGACGGATCTCATACACCAAGAAATCGACCTTCCACCGGGCGTCTTGAACGTCGTGGCCGGTGGCGGAAACGTCGGTGCCAAACTCGTCAGCGACGACGAGGTGGATTATGTCACAATGACCGGGAACGTCGAGACGGGGAAAGCGATAATGCGGAACGCCGCCGACGACCTGACTCGTGTCTCGCTCGAACTCGGGGGGAAAGCTCCCGCGATTGTCTGTTCTGACGCCGATATCGAAAGCGCTGTGAGTCATATTGTCTCCTCGCGGACGGTCAATGCCGGGCAAGCGTGTACGTGCGTCGAACGCGTCTACGTCCACGAGGACGTGCACGAGGAGTTCCAGCCGCTCTTCGTCGACGCGATGGAGTCACTGGAGATAGGCGACCCGAGAGACGATCCTGATATGGGCCCACAGGTAAGCGCGGCCGAACAGGACAAGACCCAGCGGGCGATCAAGCAAGCAATCGAACAGGGGGCGACGGTCCTTACCGGCGGAATTGAGGTGAGTGATCCGCCGACGGACGAGGGCCACTGGGTACTGCCGACTGTGCTCGCCAACGTCGACCAAGAGATGGACGTTGTCAAGGAGGAAGTCTTCGGGCCGGTGGCGCCCCTCATCGAGGTAGATTCTTTGGACCAGGCCATCGAATATGCCAACGACTCGCGGTACGGGCTCTCTTCGTACGTGTTTACTGAGAGCTACCGAAACGCGATGCAGATCACGGAGGATCTCGATTTCGGTGAGACGTTCATCAACGGAAGCGGTGGCGCTCAACAGGGCCACCACATCGGCTGGAACGAGTCCGGTCTGGGTGGTGAAGACGGTAAACACGGCGCGCTGAAGTACACGCAGATCAAATCAGTCTATCACAACTTCCAGTGAGAGACTCCGGTTGATTCGGGAGGGAAATTCCTGATTCTGTCGACTCTCTAGATCCCTCACCAGTCGGTAGATATAATACTGGGCAGTCTGATTTTTTTCTATGGTTGAGACCACTGCTGGAGTCGTCGGACTCGGCAAGATGGGTGGCAATATGGCGAAGCATCTCTTAGACGAAGGCTTCGAGGTGTACGGATACGATCTTCAGCCGAAGGCTCGCGAAGCGTTCGCTGACTACGGTGGAATCGTCGCTGACGACACTCGGGATGTTGCTCGACAGAGTGACGTCACTATCACGAGCCTTCCAAACTCCGAGATCGTGAAGGGCGTCTACACCGGCGAGGGTGGACTAGCTCACGAATCCATCGAGACCACGTTTCTGGAGATGAGTACAATCGCGCCGCCGACGACCGAAGTCGTGGCAGCTGCCGTCGAAAAGACGCCCGCCGAGATTCTGGACGCGCCGATTACGGGTGGACCGGAGAACTCCCGTGAGGGAACGCTCACCGGGCTCGTCGGCGGGAATGAGACGGTCTTCGAATCCGAGCACGCTCAGAATGTGTTGCAGGCACTCTGTGCGGAGCTCCACTATGCGGGATCATCCGGAGCGGGACACGCAATGAAACTGCTGAACAACACTATGTCGATGGGGAACCTTCTGCTGGCGATGGAGACTGTCGCACTCGGCGCTCGATACGGAATCGACAGCGAACGCCTCTGGGAGATACTCGGGAACGCCAGCGCCACTTCGGTGGCGTTCGAGAGCCGAATGCCTCGGGTGCTTGAACGAGATTTCGAGGCGGGATTCAGCGTAGACTTCGCACGTAAGGACGTCGGCCTCGCCGTCGATATGGCCGATTCAGAGGACTTTCCTATGATGATGGGGAGCATGGTCCACCAGCTGTACACACAGGCTAGTGACGAGGGGTTCGGTGAGGAAGACGTCGGCGCCGTGGTGAAGATGTTCGAACGGGAACTGGAAGATCGAGTCAGCGCGGAATAACGTTACTCGTCAAGGCGGCTGTACAGTTCGTCTGCATTGATCGTTTTCCGATCGTTAGCGTGGATCGATCGGCCCTCTCCGCTAAAGTTCGACTCGAAGTTCACGTACCGTTCGAGTTTCTTCGAGGCATCTTTGAACACCGGCGTCCCGTGATTAAGAAGGGCGACATCGAACTCGTAGTCGAGCAGTTTTTCGAGATTCTTTTCGGCTTCGACAGCCGCTTCGGCTGGTTGGTTTGTATGCGTCGCCTGCGGCGGGTGGAGCAGATAACCTGGTGGGAGACCACGACGATCTGAGCCGGAGACCGCATCGGCGCAGTGAGCGATCCCCGCCTCTTCGTCGACGAGCACAGAGTTCCCGGGTGAGTGTCCGGGCACGTGTACGGTCTCGAACCGACCGATCTGTTCTTTGTCACCGAAGAGGTGGTCCGGTTCGGTCTGAATATCGATCCCATAGTCATCGATCTCGACCACGTTGTCTTTTTCCGGCACCCAAGTTTCTAGGTCGTACCGCTCGACGGTTTCATCAAAGGCACCGACGTGGTCTAGGTGTCGATGAGTGATGATGAGACGCTCGGGTTCGACTCCGATCTGGCCAATCCCCTCAAAGAGGTACTCAGCACGGTTCTGGAAGCAGGTGTCTACGAGGGTCGGGACGTCGCCCGGCAGGTCGAAGAAATACGTGCGGTGGCGTTCGCCTTGGGTTATCTCGGGGCCTTCATCCGCAGCTTGCCAAGTGATGTCGTACACGGTATCGGCGATATCGAGCGTTCTAACGATTGGAGCAGTCTCCGACATACGATGAGAGATTCTATCGAGATACAAATAGTTATCGTCACTTGTTTCCGCCAATGTCGATGGACCGAGTTGCCGTCGAATCACCGTTGCTTCGTCAGTTGTCGAGAGAGCACCCCCCCAATGGTTTTTTATCCCGGTGGAACGCATCGAGTTATGGAGTTAACAATGAGCGACGAAAGCGGACAGTGCAAGCGCCGAGTATACGATTTCGCCCGAGAGGTTCAAGACACGGAGGCCGACGGTATCGCAACGGTACTGGAGGAATACTATCACGCAGACGCACAGTGGCAAGGTCCAGCCCCGTTAGATGAGTTGGCTGGTCGCGAGGAAATCCGCCGAGACTACTGGGAGCCGCTTCTCGAAGCGTTCCCTGACCTCGAGCAGAACGATTACATCCTCTTCGGTGGAGAGTTCCGGGACAGCAACTGGGTGTGTACTGCGGGAAATTTCGTCGGCACATTCGCAAACGATTGGCTCGATATTCCCGCGACAGGGCACGCAACTTGGATCAGACACGGGACATTCCATCGGTTCGAAGACGGGAAGATCTCTGAGACCCGACTCTTCGTCGATATCCTCGACGTATTGCGGCAGGCTGGCTATCGGTTCGTACCCGCGCTCGCCCCCGAAATTGTCGCGCCAGCACCGGCGACGACCGACGGTATCCTCCTCAATGGAGCGGACGCCACTGATACCGCACAGACGCTAGAACTGGTTGAGAGAATGATTTTTGAGGGGTTGGAATCATTCGAAGACGAAGGACTCGACGGAATGGGAATGGAGCAGTACTGGCACGAGGACTTTATGTGGTACGGTCCTGCCGGCATCGGCAGCACTCGGGGGATCGACGGGTTCCAGGCGTATCACCAACAGCCGTTTCTGGAGGCGTTCCCCGACCGGAAGGCTGACAGCGACGATATCCGTCTGGCCGAAGGAACGTACTGTGCGTGGACCGGATGGCCGAGTCTGGATGCGACTCACCTCGGCGACGGATGGATGGGGCTCCCTGCAACAGGGAAGTCAGTCGAGATGCGGCTTATGGACTTCTGGCGCCGCGAGGGCGATCTCCTGGCGGAAAACTGGGTTTTAATTGATATGATCGACCTCCTCGACCAGCTCGGTGTCGACGTCTTCGAGCGAGTGCGGAACGGTCAGCAGCACTTCTAACCGACGTCAGCTCGCCGGTGTTGAGAGACTTCGATTACGCAACCGGGTCATCGAACGCAATCGATTGTTGAGACGAAATCTGGCGCAGCACTCGAAAGCGTCTGCCCTGTTTATACCTTCGATAGTATTTTATTCTGTTCGCGACGAGAACAACCCAGTCGGTGAAAGCTATGACAACTATGAGATTGGACAATAAACAGTCAGTACACGAACTCTCGAGTCGTATTCACGAGATAACTGCAGACAACGTTGACAGTCTGCTGGCCGAGTATGTTCACGAGGACGTTGAGTGGCACGGGCCAGCACCGATCGACGGACTCGCGGGCAGGACTGAACTGGTTGAGGAGTTCTGGCGGCCGTTGCTGCGGGCGTTCCCGGATCTCGAAAAGAACAATTACGTGCTGTTCGCCGGTGAGTTCGAGGGCGATGAATGGGTCTGTGCCACCGGAAATCTCGTTGGTACGTTCGAGAACGACTGGCTCGACATCCCCGCGACGGGCCACGCCACGTGGATTCGGTATGGCGAGTTCCATCGGTTCGAGGATGGGAAGATCGCCGAGACCAGAACAATCGTCGATATCTTAGACGTGTTGCAGCAGGCAGGATATCGGTTCGCTCCGTCTCTCGCACCGGAAGTGGTCATACCCGGTCCGACTACCCAAGACGGCGTTCTCCTCGACGAACAGAACGAGGAAGAGTCACGACAGACGATGGAACTGGTCGAAGGGATGCTCTTCGACGGACTGAACTCCTACGAAGAGCGGGGCCTCGAGAATATGGGGATGGAACAGTACTGGCACGAGGACTTTATGTGGTACGGTCCTGCCGGCATCGGAAGCACTCGGGGAATCGACGGCTTCCAAGACTTCCATCAGAACCCGTTTCTGGAGGCGTTTCCCGACCGGGAGGTCGGGCATCACGACTCACGAATCGCCGAGGGCGACTACTGTGCTTCGACAGGGTGGCCCGCCGTCGTCGGGACCCACTTGGGCGATGGGTGGCTGGGTCTCCCTGCAACGGGGAATTCCGCCGATATGCGAGTCATCGACGTCTGGCGTCGCGAAGACGACCTCCTCGCGGAGAACTGGGTGTTCATCGATATGATCGACCTCCTCGACCAGCTCGGCGTCGATGTCTTCGAGCGGCTTCGGAACAATCCTGCATCAGTTCAGTGGTCGGGGAAGCCCTGATAGATCCGAACGAGGTCATCTTGTTGTGGTTCTGAAATGAGGGCCTAGCCCGAAATCGCTTTTGGATAAAACCGGTCTGGCGTATCCCTCTCAGGAGGTGTGATGCTTACGTTGTGGTCCGCAATGTTCTCCACCCCATCGGACCCGGCGGACCTCGACAGACAGTGAATTACCCCACCCTACCAACTCGCTTCGCTCGTTCGTTGATGAGGGGATTTAGCGCCTACTTTTAGGTAAGGACCGGTACTTATTTTATTGTGTTACTCCCCACCTTTCGTGTGAGTATGCCATATGACGTCCGAGCGTAAGCAGTTAGCCCACGAGTTTTCTCAGGCGATCCACGACGCGACAGCAGCGACCATCGGAGACGTTCTCCCCAACTACTACCACGCCGACGCGGAGTGGCATGGCCCCGAGCCGATCAACGCGGTAGAAGGGATCGACTCAATAAACGACGCGTATTGGGTGCCGCTCCTCGAGGCGTTTCCCGACCTCGAAAAGAACGATTACATCCTCTTCGGCGGGGAATTCGAGGGGAGCGAGTGGGTCTGTGCGGCCGGTAACTTGGTCGGGACGTTCGAGGACGACTGGCTCGACATTCCCGCGACCGGACACGCGACGTGGCTTCGGTATGGCGAGTTCCACCGTGTGGCCGATGGAAAGATCGCTGAGACCCGCTTACTCGTCGACGTTCTCGACGTGATGCGGCAGGCCGGCTATCAATTTGTCCCGGCGCTCGCACCCGAGGTCGTGATCCCGGGGCCGATGACGCAGGACGGCGTTCTGCTCGGTGAACAGGACGACGAGGAGTCAGAAAAGACCCTCGAGGTGGTCGAGGGAATGATCGACGGCCTCCACGATTACGAGGAGGAGGGGTTAGACGGAATGGGCCTCGAGAAGTTCTGGCACGAGGACTTTATGTGGTACGGGCCGGCGGGAACCGGAACGACCCGCGGTATCGACGGATTCCAGGAGTACCACCAAGCACCCTTCTTGGAAGCATTCCCCGACCGTGAAGGCGGAGACCACGTCGCTCGGTTTGCCGAGGGCAACTACTGCGCTTCGACGGGGTGGCCGTCCGTCAGGGCGACACATTTGGGAGACGGTTGGATGGGACTCCCGGCGACGGACGATCCGGTCGGGATGCGCGTAATGGACTTCTGGCGGCGGGAAGGCGACCGGCTCGCTGAAAACTGGGTACTGATCGACAAGATCGACTTACTCCAGCAGATGGGGGTTGACGTCTTCGAGCGTCTCCGTAACGATCAGCAGTACTTCTGAACGTCGGTACTCCAGGAAACCACCGAGTGGGCGCTTTTAGAGATACTGATACCGAGTAACATAATTTACGAAATCTTTAAATCCTATGATAGAGATCTCCTGATGGGTTTAGCAGTGATACAACCAAGTTACCACGCTGCGACGTACATCGATGCAGGTATCGAAAATCGGACACCGTCTGTTGTAGGAGTGCGGCGATGACCGAGGACTGGCGCACTGCCGACGAGCTCGACGTCGAGCGAATGATTCGACAGAGCACCCGGGAAATATGGGATGAAAAGCTGGTCGGTAAGATCTACGAGTACTACGACGATGACGTGGTTGTCCACGGCGGCGAGGGAGATATTGTCGGCTCCGAAGCGCTCGTCGAAGACACCTTGGCACGGTTGAACGCCTTCCCCGAGACCGAGATGAAAATCGAGAAGATCATCTGGGAGGGCAATCCCGAAGACGGGTACTACACCTCGATGGTGCGAACCATCACCGCAGAGAACACTGGACCGACAGAATACGGACCGCCGACAGGGAAGACGATGGAAGAGAACCTCGGCATCGCGAACTGCCTCATTCAGAAGGTCAACGGCGAGTGGAAATACGTCGAGGAATGGATCGCTTACGACAAAATCGGCTACATCAAAGCGGTCACCGACGACGACGACCCGATCCACGACTACTGATCGCGATCATCCGGTCCATACCGGGATGCGATCTCCCGTTCAATTTGAGTTACGGCCTCACGTAACTCCGGGACGATCTGTTCTTCGGAGAGGCGGTACGGCGGTCCCGACACGTCCAGAGAACCCAGTACGCTCCCGTCTGGGCTCGTTATGGCCATCCCGACGGCCATCAACCCCTCGAGCGCCTCCTGTCGGTTGAGCGCGTAGCCGCGTTCGCGGGTCCGCTCCAGTTCTTCGTAGAGTTCCACTGCGTTCTGGATAGTGTTCTCCGTTTCCTTGGGGAGCCCCCACCGATCGAGCACCTCGTCGACGCGCTCGCGAGACCACTCTGCGAGCATCGCCTTTCCACTCGCGGAGTTGTGCATATGGAAGTACCGTCCCACTTGGAACCCCTCCTTCGCGGGGTCGTTGTTCTCGTCGAAGATGATGACCGACCGGCCGTGCTCGGTGATGGCGAACGCTACCTCCTCGTTGAGGCGGTTGCTCAGTTCGTGAGCGTGCCGCCGCACTATCTCGTACTCGGGCTTCCGGTGTCGCGCCTGTTCGCCGAGGTGAAAGAGCTTGATGCCGAGGTGGAACTCGTTGCCCTCCTTCACGACGAGTTCGTGGTTACGTAGCGTCGTCAGGTGCGCGTGGACGGTACTGTTGGCCAGCTCCAGCTCCGTGGCGATCTCGCTCATTCGGGCTCCCTCCTGTTGGTCGATCGCGTCGATGACCCGGAGCGAGGTGGCGGTCGTCGTCAGTTCGCGTCCGTGTTCTGGCACAGATTCATCGTTCGTGAGTGATCTATATAAATATTCACGAGGGGCGAATTAATATGTCGTCTCGAAGTGCGGGCCCGGGGGATTGAAAGTGCTCACGACTGGAATAATCACGCGTTGGTCACCAATCGGTCGATAAATTTGTAATTGGGTCCTCTCCGGGCACTATCGAACCAAGATGTGTACTTTCTCGATTCCGCAGGAGCGAACTCCGTCTCGGCCTCGACGAGACGACGATCGGCGAACCTGATCGGTCGGACGCGCGTTCTCGCTGGATATACGCCTCTTACGGACTGTCGAGTCTGATCCCGGCATCTATTCGAATGGACCGTGATCGGGGTCGGAGTGTGTCGACGACTGGCCACTTCTATTCACATATAACGAAATATATCGGGATCTAATACAATGAATGGGCGATCATTTAGGTTAAAAACGAATAAATACTTGCAGTTGTATTCTGTGGGTTGTGATATCCAAGCGAACATCGCTGTATGAATCTCACCGTCGAGCGGGTGCGGACTTCACCGACTTCGGCGGGTGGGAGATGCCGGTCTCGTTCGACTCGATCCGGGAGGAGCATCGAGCCGTCCGGGAGGGTGTCGGATTGTTCGACGTGAGCCATATGGGGCAGCTGGCTGTCGACGGACCCGATGCGGAGACGTTGTTGCATCGACTCATTCCGAGCGACGTTCGAGGACTCGAACCCGGCGAGGCACAGTACTCGTGCTTTCTCCGGTCTGACGGCGTGATGCTCGACGACATCGTCGTGTACGATCACCCGAACGAGAGCGAGTACGTCGTCGTTCCGAACGCCGGCCACGACGAGGAACTGTACGGTCGACTGCGCGAATACGCCGTCCGTTGGAGTCTCGATGTCTCCCTCGAGAACCGAACTACGGAGACCGGAATGATCGCGGTCCAGGGGCCCGATGCAGTAGAGCGGGTCGACGATGAGGCGGACGAACAAATCGATAAACTGGAACCGTTTGCCTTGGAGGAAACATCGGTCGGCGAGGTCGAGTGTCTCGTCGCTCGTACGGGATACACCGGTGAAGGCGGCGTCGAGATCCTGTTTCCGGGTGAAGATGCGACAGCGATCGACCGCCTGTTCGACGACGTGCAGCGCTGTGGGCTCGGGGCCAGAGACACCCTCCGGCTCGAGGCGGGACTGCTACTCTCCGGGCAGGACTTCGATCCCGAGGACGAACCTCACGATCCCTTCGAGGCCGATATCGGATTCGCTGTCGACCTCGATAGCGGGGATTTTGTCGGTCGTTCGGCCTTGGAACAGACCCAAAAAGAAGGAATCGACGAGCGGATTGTCGGACTCCGCCTCGAGGAGCGAGCGATCGCTCGTCACGAACACCAAATAAGCTCAGGCGGCGCCCCCGCGGGTCAGGTGACGAGCGGGACGATGAGTCCCACGCTCGGAGTCCCGATCGCACTTGGATACGTCGACGCCGAATTCGCATCTTCCGGCACGGATCTCTCGATCTCGATCCGCGATCGGTCCGTCGATGCGACCGTTGTCGACACGCCGTTCCTCGAATCGTGTGGCGAGTAACGCACACCGACTTCCCTCAACATCGACAGAAACGATGACGAACAACGCACTCAGCGAATATCAGAAACAATGACGAACGAGACGCCCGACGACTTACAGTACACCGACTCACACGAATGGATCGACGACCACGGAGACGTCCGGCGGATCGGGATCACCGACTTCGCGCAGGACGAACTCGGCGACGTCGTGTTCGTCGAACTCCCGGAGGAGGGCGAATCTCTCGAAAGTGGGACGGCCTGCGCCGTCGTCGAGAGCATCAAAGCGGTCTCGGACATCTACACGCCGATTTCCGGGGCCGTGACCGCGGCCAACGACAACGTTCTCGATCAACCGGAACTGCTCAACACCGATCCGTACGGTGAGGGCTGGCTCTTCGAAATCGATGGAGAAGTACCCGACGACGCGCTCGACGTCGACGAATACCGCGAGCAGATCGAATAACGACAATGCAACGAATACAGCACGACGAAACGGACCTGTCGCACGACCCGGACGAACCGAGCCCCTTCGCTCCACAGACGCCGGAGGACGTAGAGGCGATGCTCTCGGCGACCGGTGCCGACAGCGTAGAAGAACTGTTCGACGTCCCGGAGGCGGTCACGTTCCGGGGTGACTTTGATATCGAGGCGAAATCGGAGTACGAGGTCAGAAGCGAGATCGAGGGCCTGCTCGGACGGAACGCGGACCGGACCGAATTCCTCGGGCGCGGCCACTACGATCATTACGTGCCGTCGGTCGTCGACTACCTCTCTCTGCGTTCGGAGTTTCTGACCTCCTACACGCAGTACCAGCCGGAGACGTCGCAGGGATTCCTCCAGGCGCTCTTCGAGTTCCAGTCGATGATCGTCGAACTGACCGGACTGGACGTCGCCAACTGCTCGATGTACGACGCCGCGACCGCGCTCGGCGAGGCGGCCACACTCGCCGCGCGCGTTCGGGAGACCAGCGGGTCGCGGGTACTCGTCCCCGAGACCATCCGCTCGGAGCGCCGCAGCGTGTTGGAAAATCACGCCGACGGCGCGGAACTGACGGTCGAGACCTATCCGCTGGACGCAGGGAACACCGACCTCGAAGCGCTCTCGGGCCTGATCGACGAGGACGTCGTGATGGTGTACGCTGAATCACCGACTGCCCGGGGTGCTATCGAGGAGAAACTGTCGGCGATCGCGACTCTCTCGGACGACCACGAGGCGGCGTTCTGTCTCGGATCGGATCCCGTCGCACTGGCGGTGCTGAAGGAGCCGGCTGCGGTGGGCGCGGACATCGTCATCGGCGATGCGAGCGTCCTCGGCCTCTCAGCCAGCTACGGAATGGGACTCGGCCTGTTCGCCGTCAAAGAGGCGTATCTGCGACAGGTTCCCGGACGGCTCGTGGGAACGAGCGAGACGGCTGATGGACGGCGTGCGTACACGCTGACCCTCCAGACCAGAGAACAGCACATCCGGAAGGAACGGGCCACGTCGAACATCTGTACGAACCAGGCGTGGGTCGCGCTCCGAACGGCGATCCACATCGCCTCGTTGGGTGCGACGGGGTTGGCGGCTCTCGCTGAGGAGTCCCTGACGCAGGCCGCCGAGGCCGCGGCTCGACTCGACGACGTCGACGGCGCTTCGGCCCCGGTCGACGATCGCCACCACTTCCGCGAGTTCGTCGCGCGCACGGAGCGCCCCGCCACTGAAGTGGTCGACGAACTGGCGGACCGGGGCTTCCTCGTCCACGAGCTCGGGGAGTTCGAGATCCAAGTGTGCGTCACGGAGACCAACAGCGACGCAGTGGACGACCTGGTCGCGGCCGTCAGGGAGGTGCTCGTATGAACTATCGACAGGCGTCCTGGGACCGTAAGACCGACAACAGCGAGGAGGTCAACGAACCGCTCCTGTCCGAAAAGCGGACCCAGACAGTCACCTACGACGTCGACCTCCCCGACGAACTGGTTCGCGACGAGCTGACGCTTCCCGAACCGGCCGAACCCGAAGTCGCGAGCCACTACACGCGGCTCTCGCAGATGACCTACTCGGTCGAACACGGGCCCTACCCCCTGGGGAGCTGCACGATGAAGTACAACCCGAAGTTCATCGAGGACGTCGCCGCGTTGGAAAACGGGGCGATCCATCCCGACCGTCCCGACGAATACGCCCAGGGGACCCTCGCGGTCCTCTATGGACTACAGAACTATCTGGCGGAGATCGGCGGGATGGAGACCGCCACCCTGCAACCGCCCGCCGGGGCGGCGGGGGAGTTCACCGGGCTGCTCGTGGCGCGCGCCTATCACCGATCGAATGGCGAGGACGGTGAGCGTCGCGAGGTGATCGTGCCCTCGTCTGCGCACGGAACGAACTTCGCAAGCGCGGCGATGGCCGGCTATGACGTCGTCGAACTTCCGAGCGACGAGGACGGACGCGTCCCAGTCGATGCGCTCGAAGAGGCCGTGTACGATTCGACGGCAGCGCTGATGCTGACGAATCCCAACACTGTCGGCGTGTTCGAGCGGGACATCGAGGAGATTGCGGAGATCGTCCACGACGCCGGCGGTTTGCTCTATTACGACGGTGCGAATCTCAACGCGCTGCTCGGGCGGGCCCGTCCCGGTGATATGGGCTTCGATATTATGCACTACAACGTGCACAAGACGTTCGCGTCGCCGCACGGCGGCGGCGGCCCGGGGGCCGGACCGATTGGCGTCGTCGAAGAGCTTACCGAGTTCCTCCCCGATCCACACGTCCGCGAGACCGAAGACGGATCCTTCGAGTTCTACGAGCCCGCCGAGAGCATCGGAAAGGTTCACGGGTTCCACGGCAACTGGCTGGTGTTGCTTAAGACCTACGCGTACATCTCCAGACTCGGTGATGGCGGACTTAAAGATACATCGGCGATGGCCGTTCTGAACGCGAACTACCTCGCCTCCCAGATCGATCTTGACATCCCGTACGGGCCGTTCCACCACGAGTTCGTCGCCAGCGCCGGAGACGTCGACGCCGCGGAGTTCGCGAAGGGAATGCTCGACGAGGGGGTCCATCCCCCGACGACGAAGTGGCCCGAGATCGTAGACGAGGCGCTGATGACCGAGCCCACGGAGGCGCTGAGCAAGGACCAACTCGATGTGTTGGCAGCGGCGTTCGCCGCGACGGATCGGAAGACCACAGAGGAACTCTCTGAGACACCCACGACGACCGCCGCAGCGCGCATCGACCAACTGAGTGCCGCACGGAACCCGCGACTCTCGTGGCGGGACGTGGAGGGCCACGATGAGTGAGGAATTCGACACGGGTGTCCTCGTCGTGGGCGGCGGTCCGGCGGGGTACGTTGCCGCGATCCGAGCGGCACAATACGACCTTGACGTGACGCTCGTCGAGATGAATACTTTGGGAGGGACCTGTCTCAACCGCGGCTGTATCCCCTCGAAGGCGTTGATATCGGCAGCTGACGTCGTCCACGAGGCGCGAACCGGATCGCAGATGGGGATCACGGCCGAGATAGACGTCGAGTTCGGGCGGATGGTCGAATGGAAAGACGACGTCGTCCGAAATATGAACTGGAACGTCGGGAAGCTCTGCAGGGCCAACGGCGTCTCGATCATCGAAGGGCGCGCAGCCTTCGAGGACGAGCATTCGGTCCGGATCGAGAGACTGGACGGCGAGCCGAAGCAACTCACCTTCGAGCACGCCGTGTTGGCGACGGGCAGCTGTCCGATCGAACTCCCGGGGTTCGAGTTCGATCGGCCCGGGGTGCTCGATGCCAAAGATGCGCTGGCGCTCGACGAACTGCCGGACAGTTTGGTGGTCGTCGGCGCAGGCTACATCGGGATGGAGCTCGCGATGCTGTTCGCGAAACTGGGCGTCGACATTACCGTCGTGGAGGCGCTCGATTCGATGATGCCCGTGTTCTCCTCGGATGTGGTCGCGCCGGTCGCGTCGGCAGCGTCCGATCTCGGAATCGAGGTGAACTATGGCGAACTCGCCTCGGCGTGTCGCCCGACTGGGGAGGGTGTCTCGGTCGCTACGGAAGACGTCGACAGCGGCGACCGTCGAGAGTACGTTGCGGACGCGGTACTCGTCGCAGTGGGTCGGAATCCTGTGACCGATACGATGGATCTAGACCGGATCGGTCTCGAACAGGACGAGGACGGGTTCGTTCCAACGGACGAGTACGGGCGCACGGATGTTGATCACGTGTTCGCAGTCGGTGACTTGGCGGGCGAACCGATGCTCGCGCACGTCGGGTCTATGGAGGGTGAGATCGCCGCCGCAGAGATTGCCGGTCAGGACTCTTCCGCTGGAGACCGTGCGATCCCCTCCGTCGTATTTACTTCCCCGGAGATCGCGACGGTTGGGCTGACCGAAGCGGTGGCTGAAGAAACCGACCACAGCGTCTCAGTCGGAGAGTTCCCGATGCGCGCCAGCGGACGTGCGCTCACGACGGGTCACACCGATGGATTCGTCCGTCTCGTAAGCGGCGACGACGGCGTTGTGCTCGGCGGGCAAATCGTCGGCCCGGAGGCATCGGAGCTGATCTCAGAAATCACGCTCGCTGTCGAGGAGGGACTGACGACTGCCGAACTCTCCGAAGTGATCCACCCACACCCGACGCTCTCGGAAGCGATCCGAGAAGCCGCAGCCAACGAACTGGATCTGGCGATCCACACGCTCAACCGCTGAACCGTCCCGCTATGGGACTTTTATCAGGGAATAATAATAATTTCTAAATTGGTATGTATAGTGAGTTATCTACCCTGTGAGTATAGATTTGCGGAATCATTCAACTTCCCTCTCGTGATTTCCACGTTGTATCCCCGACTTGTCCAGTGGTTTTCTCAATTCCCTCGAGATATTTGCGATGCCTTTCACTCTGACGGCGGTGTGGAGGTTCCGTTCTGTCCTCCATTCATTATGATGTATTTAAATAAAAATAGATATACTGATATTCACAAGCGGAGACCTACTATGACAGAGGGTGTATCGACTGAATTCCCTCTACCCAGAACCGACAGCTCGGTATCGGAGGTCCCGATACGGACCTGTTTTACCCAATTGGGAGCGCTAAGGCCTCTTCCTCACTGAGTGAGCGAAGCGAGCGAGTAGGATGGGGGAGTTTACTTCTATGGAATCTGAACTCGGGCCTGCTTTAGCTTGCGACTGCCACGGATAACGGAGACAAACAGGCTTAACCAACGAAATTGAGACTTAGAACAGGATGTTGGTTAACGATTTAGGTGTCGTCTTCGAGCACGTAAATGAGATCTTCTACTGTCCGACTGATCCGCCCGAAACGGTCGCGAATGACCTCCGGATCATCCGCCTCCCACGCGGCCAAGTAGAACACCGACCCACTGGTATCCAGCCCGCAGTAGCGCCCGACGGCGTAGGCGACCGCCTCGGCCTCGACTACGCGTTTCGACCGCACGGTGTCGTCGTCGACGTCGAAGTGAAGCAGGGCGTGGGGGTACTCGTGGATCAACGTCCGCGCAAGATCGGCATCATTCTCCCGATCACGCACCTCGACCCGCGGTTGCATATCGACGAGACTCAGCTGCTCACAGATGCCCTTCGCCTCCCCGTGGGTCCAGTCTTCGTCGGGAACGATCCGGACCGTCACGCCGAGCTCATCAGCAGCGGCAGTCAACTGGGAAACTAGGTCGCCGGCGTCCCCGGTCGCTTCCGTGTCGAGGTCGGGAAGCGGCTCTCCCTCGGTCTGGGAGATGTCGAACACCGGCGCGGGCTTGAACCCGACGAGGCCCTCGGACCACTCCTCGGGCGGCGTCTCGTCGTACTCACAGCCATTGTCCTCGTGGTAGCTCGGCGAGTTCTCGCATTCAGAGCACTGCTTCGTGATGATTGGCGCCCAGATCCAGATAGCTGATTCACCTTCTTGGACGTGACGGTCGAACTCCTCCTGCCACGTCCGATAGCCCGCCACCCGGGTCGCCTCGGGACACTGGCGCTTGATAAGGAGCGTGTTCCGGTAGGAGTAGTCGTGGAACCGACTCTGGACGTCAAGCCACTCCTGGAACTCTTCGCTGGCCTGCGCGTCGTCGACGCCGGCGATGAGGTCGTCGATCCACTGTTCGGTGGTGCTGTTCATCTCGTCGGATCGTGTGTCGGTCTGCTCGAAGGAGACCGACGAGTCACTGGTCGTAGCCATTGTGTTCACCGAATCGAGGTCACGGCGACTGCATCAGTTCAGACAGCGCTGCACCCCTCAGAGGCGCAGCAGAAACAGCTCTCCGCGAATGCTGTTTAAGTAGGGGTGGCAATTAGAGGATAGTGTTAACAACCGAGGGAACCTCATCTCGCTCGGATGGGAATTTTGAGTACACTCCGCAGGGCCGTTGAAGGAGAGTCATCGACCCTGTGGGAGTGCCGAAACTGTGGGGAGACACTCTCAGAGAATGCTGATGAGTGTCCAACTTGCGGTGCTGAAGATGTTGCGTGCTACGAGATCTGATTAGCGAAGCGTTGATCGCTCCTCAGCGAAGCCGACCGTGACGAGGTACTCGAGGAACTCGTCGAACCGTTCGACATCGCTGGGCGTGTCGGTCGCAAGGTGACGTGCCCACTCGATGGCCCATTGGAAGGCGAGATCCGTGCCGCCCTTGCCGTGTAGATACCACCAGCGAGCCGCTTTGAGAAACACTATGGGATCCGTCGGCGGCTGTTCACCAGCGAGCCCACGGGTGATGGACTCGATTTTGTCGGGGACGTCGGTGGGGTCGATTTCCGCTGATTGCGTGTTGTCGATATCGACCGGAATGTCGTCGATCGAGACGTTGTCGGGACTCTGTTGTTGACTCACTGAAAGTCACCTCTGAGGGCCTTCGAAGGGGCCTTCGCTCTCTCCGGGGGGCACGAAAAACAGGACGCGAAGTCACGCAGGCGAGTGACGCCTGCGCTCCGTCGTCACCGTCCGCTTCCAACTGCTCTTCGTAGGCTCGTTCGACGCGCTCGGCTAGGTAGTCCGGGAAGCCGAGCAGACTGTAGAACTCCGTGACAGTGAACGGAAGCTCCGAGAAATCGAACTCGATGTCCTGCGCGTCGCGGATAAACTCGAAGAGATCGTCGGCGACGAGTTCGACCTGCGCGAGGATCTCCTCCCACCAGGTCCGGAAGTTCTGGACGTCGCCCGAAAGGACGAACCGCCATTGATACCGGCGGTCGTGCCACGTCGTCTCAAAGATGAGCCCGTCGCCGAAGTGTTCGAGCGCGAGATGGGGGATCGGCGTACAGGACTGGGTTCGGTTCCAGTAGGAGTAGAGGATGAGCGTCTCAGGGAAGCGGTCGAGTGTTCGCGTTCCCATTCGCCTCCGCAGTCCCGTCGTACGAGACAGTCGGCGTAATAATCAGCCGTAGTAACGGCGTCAAGGGCGTCTTCAGGGCCAGTAACGCGATCCACACGCTAGAGGGTATCTGCGGTGACGTGGCAGGATAACGAACGGAGGCGAGTCTCTAGACACTCCGCTAGGATATCGGCAAGAGGATTAGCTTCAGGTTCAAATTCGAGAGCGAAGACGAACTCACGCATTGCCGAAACGGATGACCGCTATCCGTATCAGCCTTCTTGGTTGGGTTTTCAGTTCATCATCGACCGGATGGGACCGCTGAAGAAGCAACCCTGAATAGTGTATTTTGATGAGTGCAATTTATGCTTTAGCCGCCTCTAATAGTTGACGATGATCTTGAGCGACAGTATGGAGGACTATCTCAAGGCAATCTATATTCTTCAGACGGAAACGGATAGAACGGTCTCTACCTCCGATTTAGCGGCATACATCGGTGTACAACCGCCAACTGCGACGAGTATGATCAAGAAATTAGCTGATCATAGTCTCGTCGAACACGAACCGTACCACGGCGTACAACTGACGAAAACCGGTGAACCAATCGCACTCGAAGTCATCCGTCATCATCGGCTTTTGGAACGGTATCTAGCTGAGCATCTCGAATACGATTGGAGCGAGGTTCACGAGGAAGCAGATCGACTCGAACACCACATCAGCGATCAGTTTGCCGAGCGACTCACCGAGATTCTCGACGAACCGACGACGGACCCACACGGCGATCCGATACCTGGCCCGGAGCTTACGGTCCCGGATATGGATCAGTCACGCAGACTCGTAGAATATGCAGTAGGTGATCGAGTACTGGTTACACGGGTGAGCGATCAAGACAAAGAGACGCTTTCGTATCTGTCTAAAACAGGGATCAACCCCGGAACCCAGGCCACAATCATCGAGATCGCTCCGTTCGGTATGATTACGCTCCAACTGAATGATCACACAGAGTTCGTTTCGTTCCCGAAAGAGGTAGCCCGTTCAATTCGTGTCCGTCCTGTGAGGGAAGAAACTGTGTGATGCGCTCTACCCGTGATTAGATTAGGCGAAGACTAAATTTAGATCAGTCAAATTTAAGAGTGAGTGGGTGCAAGAATTTGGCGATGACCGAATTACGATTGGTTATGCGGAGGGGCGAATGCCCTCTGTAGACTACGGCACAGCAGAGGAGGTAACGCGAACGCTAGAAAAACGGTTGGTTGAGCGACTTCAGTCCGATGTAACCGCCACGCGACGTTCCGTACTCGGGGGTATTGGGGTCGCTGGCAGTGCTGCGCTTGGCGTCGGTCGAAGCGAAGCGAGCAGCGGCGGGCACGACGATCACGATGGACACGGAGGACACGGAGTCGTCGGCGAATTCGAGGACGCTGACTTCGACCCGCACGAGTATCTCACGGCGTTCAACACCGGGCGAGATGGCCAAGAGAATGTTCGACAAGACGTCTACGAGGAGGACGGACGAACCGTCCGGGAGTTCGAACTCACGGCTGTCGACGTCCCGATTACCATTGCTCCCGGGATCGAGTTTGATGCGTGGGCGTTCAACGGCCAGGTTCCCGGGCCGACGCTCCGAGTCGTTGAAGGCGATCTCATCCGGGTGAAGTTCTCCAATGGAAGTCGCCACGCCCATACGATTCACCCGCACCTTCGAAATCTCGATCCGACGATGGACGGTGTGCCCCAGAACGGCCCTGGTGCAATCGCACCGGGTGAATCGTTCACCTACGAATGGATCGCCCAGCCAACGGGGATGCATTTCTACCACTGCCACTCGATGCCGCTCAAGGAACACATCCACCGCGGCCTCTACGGGACGATTATCGTCGATCCGGAGCCGGACCGGGTCCGTGAGAATCCACGCGATTACGTGAACTACCATGGGCCGATCACCGACGAGTACCGAGACGAACTCGTCGAAATCGCACGTTCTCGCAATCACGAGTACGCTGAGAACGACGACGTCAACGAGATGGTGATGATGATGAACGGGTTCGACACCAACTTCGACGGCGACAACGAGGTCTACGCCGCCAACACGCAGGCGTTCGCCTACGGTGTTGGAAGTACTGACGGGAAGGGGAACTGGGAGGCTGGCGAAACCAAGCGCCCGATTCAGATCGACCGAAACCAACTCCAGCGAGTGTATCTCTCGAACGTCATCGAGTTCGATCCCATCAACTCGTTTCACACGCATTCGCAGTTCTTCGACTACTACGATCACGGCACGACACTCCAACCAACGCTCAAGAACGTGGATACGATCATGCAGTGTCAGGCCCAGCGTGGAATCCTCGAAATCGACTACTCCGAACACGAGCCGGGGCTATATATGTTCCACGCCCACCAGTCCGAGTTCGCCGAACTTGGCTGGATGAGCTTCTTCGAGGTGGTGTAGATGACCGACCAAAATCCGACCAAATCGACCGAGGGTGGGATCGCCGCTGATGAACAACCGAGACAACCCTTCGGACTTCCGTCCTGGGTCGTCGCCGTGTTGCCGCTCGTTTTGCTGGCCCTCGTTATCGGCGCGTTCGTACTCACCTCCCCCCTTGCAGGTGTTCAGAGCGGTGAGCCACTTCCGGATCTGACGATTTCGCACACGACGCTGCCGAGCGAGGACACCATCGTTCTACACGTGACCAACAACGGACCCGACGCGGTGACGATCTCACAGGTTCTCATCAACGACGCGTACTGGAACTTCGAGGTTGAGGGCGCTAGTGGAGATCAGACGCTCGCTCCGATGGAGAGCGCTCAGGTCGTCGTACCGTATCACTGGCAGCCCGGCTGGGACATTCACACTGCGCTCGTCGTCTCTGACGGGACGACGTTCGGCCACACGATCGTCGCACCGAGTGAAACGCCGGGGCTCACCACCGATGTCCTCTGGTCGCTCGCGCTCATTGGGGTGTTCGTCGGCGTCATCCCGGTTGCGCTCGGAATGCTATGGTTCCCGTTCATTCGGGCTATGAGCAATCGCTGGCTACACGCCGTGCTCACGTTCGCCGCGGGGGTACTCGCGTTCCTCGCGGTCGATGCGGGCTTCGAGGCATTCGAACTCGCCGAGGAAATCCCCGGGGCGTACGAGGGAACTGCCCTCGTGGTCCTCGGCATCCTCGGGGCGCTCTTGCTCGTCCAGTCGGTCAGTGCCTGGCGCGAAGGGCGGGCAGCCGCAGGCGACACACGCGCGAGCAGCGGGTTGTGGGTCGCCTACCTCGTCGCACTTGGCATCGGGCTGCACAACTTGGCTGAAGGGCTAGCTATCGGGAGTTCGTTCGCGCTCGGTCGCGTCTCGCTCGGTGCGTTCCTCGTGATCGGCTTTATGTTGCACAACGTGACCGAGGGGCCAGCGGTCGTCGCACCCGTTGCTCGTGACGAGCGTCCAAGCTGGTACCACTTCGTCGCTCTCGGACTGATTGCGGGTGCGCCGGTCATCCTCGGCGGCTGGATCGGCGGGCTCGCCTACTCGCCCACGCTCGGGGCGTTCTTCCTCGCCATCGGCGTCGGCGCAATCCTCCAGGTCAACTGGGAGATTGCAGGAATGATCCGCACGCAAGGTGGACGCGTTGGGAGTGCAACGAACTTGCTGGCGTTCCTCGTCGGCCTCGGTGTGATGTACATCACCGACCTGTTCGTCGCGCTCTAGTGCAGACGCCGAGTTCGAGGCGAAACAGATGGCCTCCCAAATGCAAACGATGGACACGACACCAGCACGATACGCTTGGAGATCCCAAACGACGGAAAGCACGTGATTCGAACGCAATGAAACACAATACTCGATGTATACAACGACGACGGTTCCTGAAGACGACCGTGGTGGCGACAGCAGCTGTCGCTACCGCAGGATGCATAGGCAACTCAGACGCACAGGAAGACTCACCCGACGAGACTGATGGATCCAACGACGAGTCCCACACTCACGGTGATGGAGAAGAACACGATGAAGACGACGAACACGACGAATCCCATAGCCATAATGAACTTCCCGAAGAACCGTCCGACAGCGTTACCGTGGAGATGTATTCCGATGGTTCCGAACACCACTTCAATCCCCACCTAGTGTGGGTCAATACCGGTGGAACCGTTACGTGGCGGCTCGAAAGCGGAACTCACACGACGACTGCGTATCACGCTGACAATGACACGCCGGAACGGATCCCGAATGGCGTGAAATCGTGGGATAGTGGTACGCTCAGTGAGGGCGGTAACACGTTCGAACAGACGTTCGAAGTAGAAGGCGTCTACGACTACTATTGCAGCCCCCACGAGTCGATGGGGATGCTCGGTGCCGTCGTCGTCGGAAATCCTGATACTGACGGTGAGCCGGGGCTAGCTGAGCCACAAGAAGAATTACCGGAAGCAGCACGAGAGAAGATCAGCGAGTTAAACGAGATGGCGCTGGAGCTTCTCGACTGAGCCTCCACTTGCGAGTGCAACTTCGCACACGCGGCGCCGTTCGCGCCGAGTAAGGTAGTTTCTCGGAGAGTCGTCGTCACTCGACGAAAGCCATTGGTCGTGGTCCCACGCGCACCCAGAGTGATTGGAGCTGATACCGGTAGTACTGGATGAACGCTTCCTCAGCTTACTCAGCCCCGGTAAATGACGTCTTCTTTGATGTACTCGTCGGCGTGTTCGGGGAACGGTGGGAAAGAGTATCCTCCCTTTTGCCCATACTCATCAGTCGAATCGCCCGGTGCGGTACGAGGTTTCGTACGTGGTGTAATCCGAATACTCTTCTCTCTTCTCGGTTTTTCCCGACTTCACGCAGCCACTGGATGAAACGGTGGCGGTGGTCTGCGTAGTCTGCGTGTTGCTGTTCGTTGGGGCGTTTCTTGTTCGGGCGCGGTTTTGATGCTGCGCGCGGGTTCGATTTGAATGGTACAGCGTTCTGACTTTTTCGCGGTTATGGTTGCTGGCGGCAAGCAAAACCACGAGGCGACGAGAGAATCTGAGTGCGTGGGGCAGGACTCGAACCTGTGAACTCCTACAAGACAGCGTCCGCATTGTCTCGCGCCCTGCGCCCCTCTCCCGGGCGTAAAAACAACACCACGTTAACCAACACCTGATCTGAACGGTCCTCTGTTGGTTACTGTGAGAATGGAAGCTCGTTTATCAAGTTACCAAGATTTACAGTTCAATCGCAATCCCAGTACACAGATAGCAACAGTTGATATCACCACTCCTGTATTCGCTGCCGTTATATATTTTGATAACCTCTCCGTTAGAATAATCACGATTACGTCTGATATGTGAGATAGAATCGTCATATGGCAGATCTAACCACAATTCTCGTGCCTATCCGATATCCACTCACCGACCAGAGTGCCCAGACTCTTGCAGCTGCTGGCCGTCTCGCACATAATCACAAACCAGCGGATCTCAGGGTGCTTCACGTCAATTTGTACCAGACGGGGGACAATACACAAACAAGAGAACTGACTCAAGCAATCTCGTCGACACTCGATGGCGTCGAGGCATCTGTAACTACACGTCAGGGCTTTCTCGTTGAAGAGGTAATTCTCGAGGAGGCCACGCAGATCGACACAGACATCATCGTGGTTGGGGCGAATCAGCAAGCCACTTGGCAGAAACTCCTGAGCAGATTACTCCAAAACGGTCCTGCTGTCGGCACATTCCTTCGTGAAAATACGACTGCCGGCACTGAAGTCTTGGAAGTTAACACTGCGGTTGAGACACCTAGTGTCGAGACAGTATAACAACGGCTTGTACGCAAGCCAACGTCCGAAGCTGAGTCGTGACTTGAATGAGCACCAGCGATTAGTTCTGCCTAGCTGAAAAGCATAGAGCTCCGATTCTGCGGCTTAGTTGTTGATCAACTTTTCACATTCGCCGATGAATGTGCTGAGATCACGCGCCGTCTCCGGCTCGAGGGAGACGAGGATCCCACGGTCATTTCCTCGAGGAAAGTGGATAATGATCGCTTCTTGAAAAAGCCGAACTGTGGCGTTGAGTTCACCAAACGGGAAGGAGCGTTCCTCTTGAGGCGAGGATTCCGGCCGGATTCGTTTCAACATTCTGTCTATTTGGCTCGTCAGACGCGTTTCTTTCACGTCGTCCCGAAGGTGCAGTACATCGGTGTCATTACCGTCGTATCGAACTGTCCCCCGATGGTACTCACCAGCCTTCCTTTCGAGGTAATCGATAAGTGCACCTTCGGTCATTGATGGATATATTCAAAGGTTCGACTTAATGGTATTCCCTATCAATTGCCTCTTCGATGGCTACAATATCATACGAAATTTCTGCTGTCGTGTCATCATCTCAGATAGAGAGTGGGAACGGTGACCGGAGAGTCAGAGACGGGATTGGGATGGCCCTACTGAAGCTGCTATTGCCGTTCTTCGAGGACGATCTGCCTTGCTTCAGCTACAAGTCCGTGGGCATCGACCATCGCTTCTGCATCAAGAGCGACTGCGGCTCCAACCCCATCTTCGAGAACGAAATTCATCTCGATCACGCTCTCGAAGCATTGAACAAGGCACGTGAGCTGCCCGTGGTCTTCCGAGAAGGTGTTCTCGTAGATTGGCGCCGTTAACGATTCCATTCGGGAACCATCGATTGCAGATTCGAGTTCGTCTGTCGTATATTGCTCAGCGACATCATCCCTGAGATGGACGATCTCGTACGTGTCCTGCTCGTATTTCACGATACTACGGAGCTTACCACCGTTCGTTGCTCGAAGAAGTCCTCGAGCCGGGTGGCCATCCTTGTCGCCATATCATCCTATCGTGTCTCTTTCACCATCGGTGTAGGGCAAAGAAATTGCAATCCTGTATGAGTTATCGTCAATTGATTCTCAGACTTTCTATGTACGACGAACCTGTTCTGGGTTCGGTACCCAAGGATGTTCCTCCAAGTAGTGGTTTGCGTGGTCAGCGGTTCGTTGAATACCTCATCTACACACCTCACTCATTCAGGGTGACGCCAGTGATGTCAAACCGGGCACCCCCATCCTCGGATTCAGTTACGGTGACCTTCCACCCGTGGGCGACGGCGATTTCGTTGACAATTTGGAGCCCGTACCCTGTCCCCTCGTCGGTAGTGGTGTAGCCGGCTTCGAGTACTCGAGCGCGTGATTCCTCGGGGATCCCGGGTCCGTCATCCTCAATGAAGAATCCGTCGGCCAGATCACCGACTCTAACCGTCACGCCCGCTCCTCCGTGTTCGACTGTCACCGAGTCGTACTGAGCCCGAACCACAGCGTCCGATAGGCGGTCACCTCGAACTCTCTGTCTCCGAGGTCACGGGCAATTACATTCGCTTCTCGTTGGCTTTCGAATTGTGCTTGCTATCTTTGGACAGGCTTCTGCCCGGTTTCGTCTATAGCTATGAGCGTATTCATAGCCTTCTAAAAATATCGATTAATACGAATAGTACAATTTTGGATATTTCGGCGGTCTAATTGACATCCACGTCGGACCAAAAGCAGAGAATTAGAGTCGAGGAAGATGTAAAACAAATTCAATTAGACATTATTATCCTATTAAATTTTAGAAATTTTGGCGGAGCTACTTGAACGAATCAAGCTTTTCTGCAGCACTTTGTCGATCAATTTTTTGGCTCGGTGTACGCGGTATCTCGAAGTCAATGAAGCGATACTCACGCGGGCGTTCGAAGCGAGCAATAGCATCGCTTTCAAGACAAGCTTCGTCAAGCTCCTCGGAGGTGACTGTTGAGTCACTCCGACGGACAAGTGCCGTTACTTTTTCACCATATTCTTCATCATCAACCCCAACGACAACCGCCTCTTCGACGCCAGGATAATCGTTGAGGACACCTTCAATCGGACTTGGGAACACCTTAACGCCCTTCGATTTGATCATAAAGTCCTTGCGACCTTCGAGGTATAGGTAACCTTCTTCGTCTTTGTATCCAAGATCGCCTGAGTACCACCATCCATCAGTGAATTCTTCTTCAACGACCTCGCTCCGGTGCCACGCCCAAACCGGGCGATCGGCGGCCTTCACGATGACCTCGCCTATCTCGCCAGTTGGCACCGTCGCGTCCGGCTCTTGGTTCTCTTCAATAATCCGAACTCGCGTTCCACCCGAGGGCTTTCCAACACTTCCGAGACGGTCCTCAGTGAACTCCTTGTTTTCCAAGATGGAGACATCGACTTCAGTCGAGGCGTAGGCGTTCATTACGTTCTCACAGACTTGCGAGCGGATCCGCCTGAGGGTTTGTGGTTCGACTTTCTCCCCTAGACAAAGGACGCCTTTGAGTGAACTCAAGTCGTATGTATCAGTGTCGAGTTGCAATACTTCTCGCCACATCGTTGGGACCATCGATCCGTGTGTGACTTCATATTCCTCAACGAACGAGAGCCATCGAGTTGCTTCCCACTCTTTGAGCAAGACGAGTGAGCTGCCTGCGAGAAGTGTCGCAATGACGGTCTTGTACCACCCGCCAAGCGACGGCATTGTTTGACTCATTCGCGTATCTGAGCGCTGGATGATGACGCCCAGATCACCGGATTTCGTCCGAAGATTGCTGTAAGTGTGGCACCAACCTTTTGGTCGACCGGTTGTGCCTGATGTCCAGATCACCGCTCCAATATCCGATTCATCTATATGGGTATCAGGGCTGACCGAATCGGTCGTTTCAATAAACTCTGAGAGGGACTGTTCATTGGAATAAGTCGCCGAGCCCAAGACGATAACATTTGGATTGGATTCGAGATCGTCCACAATACGATCGTGGATGAAATCGGAATGGCTCTCACTGATCACGAGGAGAGACGGATCGAAGTGATCAATGGTGTAGCGTATTGTTTCCGGAGATGATTGAGTATGCGCGAATGACGTGATTGCACCCGCTTTGATGGCGCCATTCCAAGCGACCACCGTCTCAACCCCAGTCTCACAGAGGAATGCGACACGGTCGCGGTGGCGTAGGTTGCTAGCAAACGATTCGGCGACAGCAGTACTTCGATCCTCAAACTCACGCCAGGTGAGCTCTGTGCCTGTGTCGTCTGCGAATGCGAGACCATTGGGATGGTTCTCGGCATTCACTGTCGAGAGCTCGCTAAGCGGCGTCGGCTGTGTATCAAGTGAAGACATTGTTACGCCTTCATATGACCGTCTGCAGTTGAATTGTAGTCTCTACACTGATGATTCAGTTGAGCGAACATCTACCTCAGCTTACTTAGTATTGATAATAAACTTTTGGACAGTTCGGCAATCTGATGACATCCTCCCCGCGCTGGGGACGGAGTTTTAGCTGAAAGTAGGCCAAGTCTCTTTCCTCAGGGAGCGAGCAGAGAGGTGGAAACAGCGCCTACTCTCAGCTAACAGCTTACCACCGGAAGAGGTTGAAGCGTTTGTATTTTGTCGTATGAAGGAGCAAGACGACGGCTACAAACAAGACCGTAATACAAACCCCGAAGGCGTACGTCTCAGCTCCCGATGAGGCTTGGTTTGAAATTCGATACAGGATTGATGACACCATCGGCGTTTCAGGACTCCGTAGCATCATCACAATCGGCATTTCCATTGCGATGAAGCTAAACGAGAGAATCCAAGAGATGCGCGTGAGATTGAAGATCACAGGCACCAGCAGACTGTAGATTGATCGGCTGACGCTCGCGCCGGCTACTGAGCCGGCCTCAATAAGTGACTTATCTACCTGTAACACAGCTGTTTCCATAGTTCGGACATTCGAAGGGATGTACTTGATGTAGAATGCGACAAGGAAGATACCAAGAGTTCCGTAGATTGGGATGAAGTCAAGGAACCGTAGGTAGAGGACCATCATAGCGAGTGCAAGCGAGACGGCTGGAATTCCGATCGGGAAGAACGCTAAATAGTCGATGAGCTTTTTGAATCTGATATCAGACTTGTTGACGACCCACGCGATCACAATCCCAGTGCCAGTGAGCAGGAACGCAGAAATGAACGCAACAAGGAAGCTGTTCTTCGCTGCGGCGAGCAACTCGGAGTTCTCGAAGAGTGCTCTGTATCCCTCAAGACTGAATGATGATACGATCTGCTCGAGTGGCATAATATGCGGTGGCATATAGTACGGGAGCAGAGAATTATACACCATAAACAGTCCCGGAACGATGACAGTGAAGAAAATGAAGATGCCTGCCAGCGTAGAATAGACATATTTCCAGCGGCCGGTTTCAACATTATCGGCGACAAATCCCTCACCGGAGACGGTAACGTACTGATTTGTGCGACCTAGCAATCGTTTGTAGAGGTACAACAATGGGAGTGACACACCAACGAGGAAGACAGCTTGTGCCATCGCAAAGCCGTACTCGACAGGAGGCGTATTTGTACTCTGGTAGACTTCAATGGCCAGCACAGGAATCTCGGCAGGAAGTCCAATAATGAGCGGTACGCGGAACGATTCAAGCGAGATGAGAAACGAAAACACGAATACGACTGCCATTCCTGGGACAAGAAGCGGCCCCGTAACGTACCGAACCGTCTGGAATAATCCAGCGCCAGACGTTCGAGCAGCATCTTCAAGGGTCTTATCGATACTCTTGAAGAGTGGAATAAGGAGAATCATCCCGATTGGCAACATTCGGATCGACTGCACGATGACCATACCAGCCATCGAATAGATATTGAAGGAATCGATTCCTACCAATGCTGGGTAGAGCCCATTTTCGCCTAGGAGGCGGATCCACACGGTTTCGATAACGACTGGAGGATAGAAGAACACCAAGAAGAGTGTAAAGTAGTAGAGTCGGCGGAATGGGGCGTCAGTACGGGCAATTACCCACGCGATCCCGCCTGCAAATAATGTTGTCAGAACTGCTGATCCGCCTGCAAAGACGAATGTATTCACGATGACCGGGCCGCTGTTCTCGACGAACAGCACCCAGTTCTGTAAGGTGAAATCTGCCCAAAGGTTTGTTGCAGAGGCCCGGAAACTGGAAAGGACGACGATTACGAAGGGGACCACATTCAGGAGGACTAATCCGACGACGATCCCAACGCCAATCCAATAATTACGGTTTGCACTGTATCGGTGTTGTATTCGCTGCCAAGTTCGAGAGATGGGATTTGCTGTCTTACTATCACTCATTGTTGGATCTTAGTTCGTAGGGGGAAGATATTGCGAAGCTCGTCAAATAGTATCTATGAGAGAGGCAGGAGGGAATTTGCTTTCTCAATGACTCGGTTCTTCGTTTCAGGTGTAACAAACATCGGATAGACGTCCATATCTGAGACAGCCTCTCTGATCTGTTCGTTTCCGTGAGGTACGTCGGATCGGATCGCGGCACGCCCGGCATCATAATTGGCGTTTGCTTCCTGACCCTGTTTCGAGATCATAAACTCGACAAGCCGTCGAGCAGCTTTTGGGTGCGGGGCGTTCTTCGAGATGGCAATGGGTGAAACCGTAGATCCAGTCCAACTCGGGGTAACGGGTGCAATCGGAGCACCGTCTGCAAGGAATGGAGCAATCGCCGTACTGGCTGCGACACCGAATGCGACATCCGATTGCCCAGCGACGACAGATTCTGTAAATGCACTCGTTGATTGTCCAGCAAATTGGGTGCCGAGGTCCGCAAGATCGGTAAAGTACTGGTCCGCTTCCTCTTCACTCATCTCTCGCCGCATAATCCAGTACATCGACGACATCGTGAATGTGGGCGCTCCAACATTATCCTCGAACTGGGATTGTAGGATTCCTTCCCACGATTCGAGGGGACTGTCTGTCCGAGATGTCGAATACGCTGCCATATAGTTGTTCGTCGTGACTGGCAGCATCTTGCTCCGTTCGTTCTCATTGGCAGTGCTTTCCACTTTATCAACGAGGTTTTGGGAATACACGTCCTTGTATTCCTCCCACATATCTATCTCGGCGAAGTATGGGACCAAGTCATCACGCAAGAAGACCTGGGAGACCGAGTTCAGGACGTCTGCACTGTGGTTTCCATTTGACTCCTCTGTTTGGAATCGAGAAACTGACTGATATCCGGGCGCAGTGACAGCGTTGACTGTGATTCCAGTTTCTTCCTCGAATGCCTCAAAAAACCCAGGTCTGGAAGCAGAACCATAGTAAACGACGGTATCCGCCATTGAGTTCGAACTTGTCGTCCCGCCAGTGACTGTTCCGTCTCCGCCACTCGTTTCTTCACCGCCACTGGTTTCTGCCCCATCACCTTCATTTCCGCCACCACCCCCCGAGCAGCCTGCAAGGGCTGCTATGCTCGCGACAGTTGCTCCTTTGAGATACGATCTCCGGCTGTAGTGCTCTCGCTGCGACATTACGACCCACTATGTGAGATACTTTCATATAATTGTTTTCCCATTCGATCATTAAGAATATCGAACCCACATATATGTGATCCACGGCATTGTTCAGGTTAGCTGATTGAAGCAGACGGCGAACGCTTGGAGCCACGTTTCTGCTGTCTCGGGCTGAGCGTGTCTGAAGTGGTTTTCGAAGGCTTCAATTCGGCGTTTCAGTTCTTTGAAGACGCGTTCGACGGCATTCCGATTCCCGTGGGTGACGTGTTGGAATCGGAGCGAGTGGCGATGGCAGGCTGCCTGCAGCTAGGGTGCACCATCGACTAGGAAGATAGCGTCGTCAACAAGATGTTTCTCGCGGAGTTCCGAGAGGAACATCTCCGTCAGCGCGGAAGTCTTGGTCGGGAACAGTCGCACGTGCAGTAGGCGATTCGAGTCGGGGTCAACCGTCGCAAACAGCCAGTAGTTCTGGTCATTGACTCGGATTACGGTCTCATCTACCGCGACGTAATCCGGGTTGTGGCCCTCTGCAGGCTGTAGGCTAGCCTTTTGAATCCAGTTGTGAACAGTGGGGCGACAGTGTCCGACACCCAAGCCACGGAGGACAGAGACGGTATCAGCCAGCGAGAGACCCGCCAAATGCAGTGGGATACCGAGCTTCATCGCCGACTCGGGTGTCGCCTCTCGCTCCACAAACTCTAACTCCGGGAAGTCGCTCCATTCTGTGAGGCGGCTTGTTTCTGGCATAGGCACCAAGAAACTACGTCCGCCTCACTTTTCGATCTTATCTGAACAGTGCCGTGATCCACAACACAAAAATTTATAATGACCTCCAGCTTTGGAGTGAGGTATGTCATCACGCACATTACGTGTAGAGGGACTCACCAAGAATTATCGGGAGACAGTTGCTGTCGATGGACTCTCGGTAACTATCGAAGAAGGCGAGTTCAAATCACTCCTCGGTCCTTCCGGTTGTGGGAAGACAACAACTCTCCGTTGTATTGCTGGAATCGAAAAGGCAGACGGAGGTCGAATGTACATTAATGACGAGCTCGTGTCGGCCCCCGATGAGGGAGTGCACATGAAACCAGAAAACCGGGATATTGGGATGGTATTCCAGTCTTATGCGATCTGGCCGCATATGACGGTCAAAGAGAACGTCAGATTCCCGTTGAAGGTCCGCGGTATCGGAACAAAACAAGAGCGTGAAGAGCGCGTCCTTGAGATGTTGAAGATGGTTGGCCTCGAACGCTACCAAAATGCAATGGCGACTGAATTGAGTGGCGGCCAACAACAGCGGGTCGCAATTTCACGTGCGCTTGTGATCGAGCCAGAAATCCTATTATTCGATGAGCCACTCTCGAACCTCGATGCAAAGCTCCGACGGGAAATGCGCGAAGAGATCAAGCGACTCAGCGATGAACTCGATATTACGACTCTATACGTTACGCACTCCCAAGACGAAGCGATGTTCCTTTCCGATACGATTGCGTTAATGAATGAAGGCGCAATAGTCGAAGAGGATAGTCCTGAATCGCTCCACACTGATCCGGATAGTCTGTTCGCTATGGACTTTATGGGCCACACTAACACCTTCGGGGGAAGCGTCACAAAAGTCGGCGAGAGCAACTCAATCGTTAAGACGCCAATCGGTGAATTCACCGTCAAGAGGTCTCGTATCCAACCAGCGGCGACCGTTGGAACTGAGATTATCATCTCTTTCCGCCCGAAATTCTGCGACTATCCAAAAGCGACCGGCAGGACGGCCGATCGAGAGTACGCTGCTTCTCTTGATGGGATTCTTGAGCAGAAGGCAGCAACGCGTGATTTTACAGAGTATCACATCGCAATCGACGACGAACAGATTACTTTCCGTAGCCTCGAACCATTGGACCACGACGTCGGGGATCCAATTCAAATACGAGTCCCGCAGGAACACGTTCGGATATTCGAGGACCAACAGAGAATAAATGTCGCAGACCGTCAAGACGCGTGATGTCACCCTCGCGCTAAACAGTAGTTGTCGAATCAAATTCTGCTCTGCGCTAACTAAATTGTTGAGCTCACAAATCTTGAAATCGTTGCGGATTACGCTGGACCGAACTCTCTGAGAGAGCGAGGGAACGCCGCTGGGACGGGTTCCAGAGCGATGCCTCTCCGCAAAGTGCGTACTAACCGGTCATCCCTGCCGACTCCGAGAACGCATTCAACCGTAGTCTGTTGAGAGAACGAACCTGCGGAAGATCCGTGTCGAGATCAGCGGTGTCTCTGGAACTGTTTCGGTTGGGGCTAGGACGTTAGCCAATCCCCAGAGTTTGTACAGCGAAACCGCGAACAGAAAGTAGATCAGCCACACCGAGAACATCGGCGACGACGTTCTCGGGAGGAGATCTCCGATCTGTCGATATGATATTTCGATCCCCAGCGGCAGCGGAGCGCCGCCGCCTACGATTTCGCTGTCGACGGATCTACGTGCAAGCTTGTTACGAACCACACGTGTTCGTCTTCGGTTCTGCGGTGCGGAACCGTAAATACCGTGTCATCTACTGACGCGGTTGGTTTGCGCTTTCGTTGCATCGTGTACTCGTGGGCGACCGTCCCAGCGCCAGCGCTGAGATGGCCTTCCATTCCGCTACTCGGGCACGCACGCTCAATGTAATACAACATTCTGCTGTTCTAACTCCGCAACGACGTGGACTTGGTAGAACCCACATTTGATACCGAATTCGAGTTCCAGAAACAGCACCGATAATACAGCACGACAGACCTGTTTCGCTTCAGCTGTCTGGACCACCTGTTGACCAACGGAGTCCAGCGTAAAGAGTGTCAGTCAGGTTCGGCAACTACGGTAAAGGGCGAGGCCCTCACTGAAGAATTAATCAGAAAACATTCTCGCTATTTGTAGAGAAGCACACTCCAAGATCCTCTCTTCCATATCTCTCGACAGTGTAATTGAGGACGTGACATTCATTTGTATGTAAATGAATAAGTATTATATAGAAGGTTTTTGAATACGATGCTATGCGTGGTAAACCAGGGCGGTTTGTTATCGATACACACGTGCACGGTCAACGACACGCGGTAAACTTCGAGGCAAATACTGGGGAGGCAAATTACGGATCCCTCGCTGGTGAGATGCGAACAGCTGTCCCCGCTGACGAGGCCGATGAAACGGATGAAGCGATTGTATACAAAAACACGGACCGTCTCACGTATGATATGGATGCGTACGGGGTAGATCGATGTCTGTTACTTCCTGGATTTGGGATGTCGAACAGACTGAACCGAGAGATGGTCGAAGATCACCCAGATCGCTTCAAGGCGATGGCAGCACCTGTCAAGACGATGAAAAACGCCATTCGGGGTGAAGAAGAATACTCCTATGACGCTGCATGTGAGGAACTCGATGAACTCCTTTCACAGGACGCCTTCGTCGGAATCGGTGAAGGGCTGCCGTGTGACCCAACGGTCACTGAACACGTCCCGTGGGACCGACGGCGAGATCAGATCAGGAAAGTGTTCGACGTCGCAGCAAAGCACGACGTCCCGGTGAGTTGGCACGCTGGGCGGGCAACGGGCTACTCAGGGAGTGGTTCAACAGAAGGTGGGAGCTTCCCTCAGTACTACCCAGATTGGAAGGACCTCTCATTGGTCTCAGAACTCGCTGCCGAGTACCCCGATGTTTCCATTATGCTCAACCACGGCGGAATGCAGGGAGGGTGGCGGGAAGATACAGTCGATACCGTCTGCAAAGTTGCGGCCCGCCACGACAATGTACACTTCGAGATCGGTCTGTACTGGGCTGATCTCCTCAAGAAGCCGATGGATGATCCCAGCATCGATCTCAGCCAACTACTGTGGGGAACCGACTGGGGAGCATCGATCGTCGCGCACTCACAGCCAACAAAAGATCCCCCAATATACTGGGATCAAATCAGCGAACGTGGGCTTCCAGCGCATCAACCAGATTATTGGGGTACCTCGCTCAGACAGATCGAGAAGTACACTTGGGATGAAGAATTGCCACAGGACGAACTCAATCAGATTCTCGGTGGGAATGCGTGTGATCTCTTCGGATTCGAGCCGCCAGAATCCCGTATGTTCCCGGAATACCTCTAACGTCATCGAGTCATCAAGCACCCAACGCAATCTATCGATGCACTCTGGCAATCGCACCCAAACTAGCCGTCGACCGCGTGGGCGCACACCTTCTGGGACAGAACCCACCGCGGCACAGCCCACCAACAACAAACACACACCGCCAATGCACGTACACAACGACCACCAACATCACGAACAGAAACACCAGTGCAACTCGCCTACTGATTCAGAGGTGATGATTGTATGAAACCCGGCCGATTCGTCGTCGACACCCACGTACACGGACAGCGACACGCTGTTCGGCTCGAGCAATCGGCGACCGACGCCGGCTACGAAAGTATTTCTCACGTAATGCGGACTGCGACCCCCGCCGACGAGGCCACCGAGGACGATGATGTGATCGTGTATCCAAACACCAATCGCATCATCCATGATATGGACTCTTATGGAGTGGACCGGTGTGTGCTTCTCCCTGGGTTTGGTATGACCAACGAAATCCACCAACAAATGGTCCAAGAATACCCAGA
Source organism: Halobellus sp. LT62 (assembly GCF_037031285.1). Taxonomy (NCBI): domain Archaea; kingdom Methanobacteriati; phylum Methanobacteriota; class Halobacteria; order Halobacteriales; family Haloferacaceae; genus Halobellus; species Halobellus salinisoli. The sequence continues at coordinate 1,197,056 of NZ_JAYEZO010000001.1, read as the reverse complement.
GCGGTTCAGTGCTATGGCCTCGCCTGTGCAGACAGACAAGGCCGCCGCCCGTGGTGAAGAAGAATGGACAATCGAACGGGCTTGCGAGGAACTCGACGAGGTACTTCAGGAAGAGGAATTTATCGGAATTGGAGAATCTGCCCCAACTGATCCGACTCGAAACGAGCGGATAGAGTGGAGCGAACGACGCGACGAACTCAGACAGGCCTTCGAGGTCGCTGATGCCCACGATGTGCCGATCAGTTGGCATTCGGGCACTGTATCCGGGTATTCAGATGGGAAGTCCTCCCTGGACGTCTATCCTGATTGGGAGGATCCTTCGCTCGTCTCAGAGCTTGCAGCAGAGTATGATGACGTGGATATCATCGTGAATCACGGGGGAATGCAAGGAACTTGGCACGAAGACACCGTTGACGCTGCGTGCAAGGTCGCAGCCCGCCACGACAACGTCTATCTCGAGATTGGTCTGTACTGGGCAGATCTCATCCAGAAACCGTTCAATGATCCGAGCATCGATATCAGTCAACTCCTATGGGGGACCGACTGGGGTGCGTCAATGGTGGCGCACTCCCAACCAACAAAGGACCCGCCAATGTACTGGGATCAGATCCAGAGTCGGGGGCTCCCTGCGCATCAGCCTGACTACTGGGGAACATCAATCCGGCAACTCAAAAAATTCGTCTGGGATGAAGAGCTCCCCCAAGATGAATTCAATCTCATTCTTGGCGGCAATGCGTGTCGATTACTCGATATCGAACCGCCCGAAACTCGATTGTTCCCAGAATATCTCTAAAACCACCTGAATAACTTCACAGGTCTCACAGGGCCTCTCCCCGGTTATTCACCATAAGCAATGCAATAACTGTCTACAGCTCAGCGCTCAACAGCTATTAGGTCGGAGTCGAAGCCACGGCGAGAGAATTGGATAAGGCTTGAGTTGTGCGACTAGTCCGTGGATTTTGCGTTCACTCTGATCATCACGGATAGCGTGAGGTAGGCTTTGGAGTGCATCTCAATACAGGGGATCATCGAGAGCTTATGAGGAATGACGCCTGAGTATATTTCGATACTATCGAAAGGTAGACTCGCCCCCACGACAACAATCCACACGTATAAAATGACACACGTACACTTGTTATTTTACTACCTCTTGGTAAATGAGAGCTCAAGGCGATTTACTGCCCCAGAAACGATGCTGGGGATCTCGTCTCGGTAGTAACTGCCGCTTAGACGTTTTGAGGGGGCACCGAGTGTGATGGCTCCGATAAGCTCATCATCACGGATAACAGGGCACGCAACAGCTCTCAGTCCTTCATTCCATTCGCCGTCTGCAAAGGCCACACCGGTCTCGCGAATCTCTGCAAGTTGGTCACGCAGGGCTGATTCATTGGTGATCGTTTGATCGGTGAATTCCGGGAGACCATAGCTTTCGAGGATATCTGCCACTCGTTGTTCAGGAAGATGCGCGAGAATCGATTTCCCGGCAGCGGTACAGTGGAGGTGATGACGAACCCCGGGCGTGTTGAACAGTGAAATAACGTGCTCTCCGGCATAATTGTCGACATAGACGCCCTTTCCGTGCTCTTCAACCACAAACCAAACGTGTTCCCCCGTTTCATTTCCGATCTCTCGGAGCACTGGTTTGACTTGTTCCCACGCTGTCCGGGTGATTTTCGCCTGCTGGCCCAATTCTAATAGCCGCAGCGAAACGTAGTACTGTTTTCCCTCCTTTACTAGGTACCCTGCGTTCACGTGGGTTTTGAGGTAATCGTGAAGGGTACTTCGTGCAAGATCTATCTCTTGAGAGATTTCTGTTAATGTGGCCCCATCGTGCTGATGAACGATTTCGAGAATATCGAAAGTTCTTTCGGCGGACTTGATTGACCGCGATTGTGGGTTGTTTTTCATATACGGACAACTTGGTTACATTAGGTTATAATTTTTTGCATAACAGATATATGATGATAGATCGTGGAGTTTGGCGGGCAGGATTCCCAATCAAGACTTAGACTCACATAGTAGCGCAGGCGAAATGTATTCACTATCTCTTTCGATATTGTCTAAACAATGTGTGTAAATAGTTCACACGGATTTTGATCTTTGTTCTGTCTCGCTGGGTAGCTCGCAAACAGGAGATACTACTGTAGCAACGGTCATTTGCTGGTTCATTCCCCTGCCGTAAAGTGGAAATTCGTCGGTTGTACACCAAATATTTATAGTAGTGACGGATCCAGAATTATGAGATGAAGCTTGGACGATTCATCATTGAGACGCATTGTCACGGCCAGCGACACGCCGCCCGAATTCAGAATGATGGGGATGACTCCTCATATGGGACGCTGCCAGACAAAATGAAAATGGCTGTACCGGCTGATGACGCTGATGGTGATGAGGATGTCATTGTCTACGACAATTCTGATCGCGTCTTACGCGATATGGAGACCTATGGTGTGGATATGTGTGTTCTTCTTCCCAGTTTCGGAATGACGAACGAAATTAATCAACAAATTATGGAGGAGAACCCCGGGAAATTCATTGCAGCAGCTGCCCCCGTACAAACAAAAAAGAAAGCGTTGCGCGGTGAAGAGGAGTGGTCTTGGGAGGCTGCTGCAGCAGAACTCGATGAGTGGCTCTCAAAGGATGGTTTTCGTATGTCCGGCGAGGGTATTCGTGGTGATCCAACGCGAGATGAACCAGTTGAGTGGTCGCAACGGAAGAAGGATATGCGTCACGTCTTTGATGTAGCTGCGAAGCACGAGGTACCGGTTCGATGGCATACTGGATATGTCTCCGGCTACGGCGGTGCTCACGGGTTGTTCAATCTCTTCCCAGACTGGAGCGATCCAACGCTTGCTAGTCAGATGAAAGCGGAATATCCCGAGGTGCCGATCATTTTTGACCACGGAGGGATGCAGGCTGGGTGGCAGGAGCAACACGTCGAAAAGTGCTGTCAGGTCGCTGCTTCGTTCGATGATGTCTATCTTGAAATTGGGCTCTACTGGCCTGAACTAATGAAAAAACCGCTGAACGACCCGAATATCAGCATCGAGCAAATCTTGTGGGGTACTGACTGGGGAGCGTCGATGGTCGAACACAGCCAGCCAAACGAAGATCCACCGTACTACTGGGAGCAAATCAACGACCGCGGCCTTCCTGCTCACCAATCGGATTATTGGGGACCGAGTCTAAGACAGCTCCAAAAGTTCGCGATACAGGAGGACTTGCCTCAAGAGGAACTCAATCTCATTCTGGGTGGGAATGCCGTTCGTCTCTTCGACATCGAAGTTGAAGATGATCGAATGTTCCGACAGTACGTCGATGTTTAAGCTGTGGAGATAGGATCGCATCATATGATTAACTCGATGTCAGCCGATACAGTGCCACTTACCGAGCTGTCAAGAATAGCAGCGGCGAGTGATCCGAATCGCGAAGCGTTTGCTGATGGTAAAGATGGCCGTTGTGTAACGTGGAGTGAGTTCGATACTGAAAGTAACCAAGCAGCGAACGCATTTAGCAACTATGTGGGGCAAGGCGACCGAATCGCATTCATTTGTGACGCATCAGTGAACCACGTCACACTCTGGAATGGTGGAATCAAAGCCGGCTGTGTCGTCTCAAATCTTCACGTGAAGTCTTCACCGAAGACGATGCGGAACTGTATTGATCGTCTCCATCCGAGCGTAATCGTCCTAGATGAGCAATACTCAGAATTTTTTAAAGAGGAAATCTACGATGATATCACGACAGGTGTGGATGCAGTCATAACGACGGGTGAGCCTCAAACCTCGTATGAGATCGAAATGTCCCCATTTCTTCGACAGCGGTCTGACCAGCCACCCGATGTCCAGATTGGGGAAGATGAGATCTCAAGTGTGTTATGGACCTCAGGGACAACTGGAAAGCCAAAGGGGTGGTGTCTCACACATCGGAGCGCCGTGATGCGTGGGATGAAATTGGTGAGCGCACTCAATATCAGTCGAACAACGCGACGCATACAAACACTGTCACCATCATTTGCTGCGTGGTTTACAGGGACGATGCCCGCTATGTTAACAGGATCAGCAACCTGTTTTCTGCAGGATTGGGATCCAAAGAAGTATCTCAATCTCATTGAGGAAAAAGAACAAACAATGGCAACGTTAGTACCCTCAATGTGGCGAGAAGTTCTAAACATCGCATCGTTTGACGAGTATGACTTAGGATCACTTGAACGAATTACAGCGGCTGGTGAACGCTTAGACGCAACAACGCTTGAACGCCTCGAATCTGAAGTATGTGGTCTCGTGTATAATGCGTTCGCTGCGACTGAGGTGATGGCAACATCACTCTCAAACAAAGAGATGGATGATGAACGAGTTGAGAGTGTGGGAAAACCGGCAATCTCAACAGAAGTTCGTATCATCGAGCAAGACGGCAACCCTACTGATATAATGCCACCAAATGAGACAGGAGAAATCATCGTCAAAGCTCCGGATAGCGTCGCGTGGGCTTGGGGAGATACCGAAAAGACCCAAGAAGCATTCGTAGACGGCTGGTGGTACTCAGGGGATCTCGGGTATCAAGATGAGGATGGTTACATCTACTTAGAGGGTCGTTCAGACTTTATGATTCTCTCGAAGGGTATCAAGGTCTATCCAGCCCCCATCGAGGAGGTGCTTAATTCTCATCCAAAGGTGGCTCAATCTGCAGTCGTCGGTGTAGAAGACGACGAATATGGGGAAAAAGTGACCGCCGTAGTTCATCGTGCTGATGCTAACCTCACAGCTGGCGAGCTGGACGATTGGTGTCTAAAGAGTGACAATCTGGCCCGTTTCGAGCGCCCACGGGAGTACAACTTTGTAGACAAATCGCTTCCGCGTACCGCCACTAACAAGCTTGATAGAGCTGGGGTCAAGAACTCACTGGATTAACTCCCCTCAGATCTTAGTGACCAAGGATATAATTAAACTGATAGTAATTAGCTACAGTATGTAATATTATAAAAATAGATATTTGAGAATCTGGTGAATTAGACCGTTTTAATACATCGCAAAGATCTATTTGTAATAAATATTTTATTTTTTCATATATCGTTAAATATATAGATAGTTAGTATAATGTGGGAATATGGAAGTTACTCTACTTGGCACAGGCTCGCCCGTCCCACTACCTAATCGAGCAGGATCTAGTGTCCTCATTGAAATTGGGGGAAATAGACTGTTATTTGATTGTGGCCCTGGGTCAATGCACCGGATGGTGGAGAACGGGATTACACCGGGTTCAATTGATGCATTGTTCTTTACTCACCATCATATCGACCACAATGCAGACTTCTACTATTTTGTGATCACAAACTGGACACGTGGGGAGGACGAACTCAGTATATTTGGTCCGCAACCTACCACGGACACCCTTTTATCGAGTATGTATGAGATTTATGAAGAGGACATTGAGTACCGAACTTCGGCACGGTCAGATCCAGAGATGATTGAGAATATTCCGACACACGAAGTCAAAGATGAAGCTACCTTTTCTGCAACAGAGTGGACTGTTGAGGCCTTTGCAGTTGAACATTCAATTGAGACATACGGATTTATGATTACAGAGGAATCCACAGGGTCTACGACAGTAATTTCTGGGGATACAAAGAAAACAGATAGTGTCATACAGGCTGCAAATAATGCCGATCTATTGATTCAGGACTGCAGTATTGCTCCGCCCAGTGGCGATCCCCAGCGTCCGGAGGATGAATTTGTTTGGGATAACTATATTACTGGAATTTCAACAAACAAAAAAGATAGAATTGCAGAAGTTCATTGCACTGCAGAGCAATGTGGCGAGATTGCTACACAATCTGACGTGGATACTCTAGTATTAACCCACTTATTACCTTACCGAGATAAAAATTCGACCAAGGAAATTATACAGACGGCTTATGATGGAAATATCATCATTGGTGAAGACGGGATGGTTTTCTCGGTTTAACAATCTAGAAGTATCTCGAAAATACCTAGTAGTATCATTTACACCTCCCCCGAGATATCCCGGCAGGGATCGGGTCGCCGGGGTGGTTGGCGACGCTGATCCCCGGTGCCCATCTATGGTCCGAACCCTGAGCACGGTCGCAGCACTCGTCCTCGTGGTGTCGATGGCCGGCCCTGTGGCCGGTGAGAGGCTGCCGGCGAGCGGACGAGTGCCGCGACCGAAGACGCTGAACCGATCGGAGTCGGAACGGCGCGGAGCGCGGGCGCGGATAGACTCTACACCGTGATTATCGCTGAACTCGAGGGTGATCACCTTATTAACCAACGTAAATCGACCTCATTCGTCTGTGTTGGTTAATCAGCGAACTTGTCCCTCCACTATTCGAGAGCGTGCCCGTAGCGAACTGTCCCACACACACTTGGCACTCCCAAATTGGTTGTCCCGTCCACGCCTCATCCGGGACCGACTCGTGAGTCTTGAACCGATGGTCGGTCACCCGTCCACAGCTCTGACAGTCGAGTTCCTGAGTCGTCGGTACCGACGACACCTAGCGATTAGCCTCGGCCTCGACAGCGGATTCGCTCAGCACCATCGCTGGAACCAGCCACACGGCATCGTCGGCGTCCTCGAGGACCCCAGTGAGCCGTGATGCGCCGCGGATGCCGTTCCCCCGCTGGTCGTAGAGCCGCGTTGGGGCCTGCTCCTGACGCTCCGACGCTCCCTGCCCCTTCCGGCCAGTCCAGTCACGGGCGGCACTGAGAAGCCGCTCACTCTCCTCTGACGCACCTGTACAGCGGTAGGGAGTGAGGGCCAGCGATCGGCCAGCTGGCGTGCCGGCGCCTCGTCGAGGTCGTAGATGAGCGTGTAGTCGTCGACGGCCGGCTCCGCCTCGTTGGCAGAGAGGAGGTTCGCCGCGGCGCCGCCCTTCGCCACGGCGCCGTAGAACGTGGTCGACTCGACGACCAGGTGGACGATGCCAAGGAACGTCGTCGACGCTGACTCGTCCGTGCTAGTGGCGTCACTCCCGAGATGGTTGGTGAGACAGAACCGACATTTCGTCTGCCCGACTGGGACTGACTTCCCACCGGATCGGCACTCGCCGTCGGTGGTCGTCGGCGCATCGGGGTAGCCACCAGTGCTCGTCGCGACGCATTGCCGCCGGGGGTCACCCTCACACCCGTCGTCCAGCCTCGTGTCCGGAATGTGGGATGCCTCGCCGGTCGGCTGCAGCTCTTCGAAGTCAGAATACCGGTTGTGCATCGGTTGGCTCATAGCTTCTGTCGGTTTCGCATTTCAACGTCCGGACGCTTATGCTCGCAACGCACTCTTGATTATACAAGAGAGTACAAACATATGTGGGAGTAGGACGCCAACACTGTTGGAAGAGGTGCCACGTATGTCCGAATCCTCGCGAGATGGCGTCCAATCGTGGACCGAGTCGATGAGCGCCCGCGACCGTATTCGGGCGGTCGCCGAGATGCTTCACGAACCTCGGTCGGTCAACTGGATCAGCGAACAGGCCGACGCCGCCTAGAGTACAACCAACGAGGAACTTCAGGCTCTTGTTGACCAAGGCAAGCTGCGCCACGTCGAGGCTGGCGAGACGACGCGCTACCAGCCGGACTACACGCGACTGCTCTTCGTGGAGATCCGGACGCTCAACGAGGAGAACACGCGCGAGGAGCTGCGGAACGAATTGGCCGCGATCACCGAGGAGATCAAGGAGTGGCAGGCGGCCTACGACGTCGAGACGTGGGAGGAACTCGAACAGTCGCTCGTCGACGGCGACCTCGCAAGTGCGGAGCTCCGCGACCGCCGCGACGTGATTACGCGCTGGGAGGAGAATCTGGAAGACCGCCGGCTCATCAAGCACGCGTTGGCGCTCTACTCGGATGTCGAAGCCGCTCGCGAACAGTGGATCAACGTGGCTGACCGTGTGAGAAACTAATTCTCGTGATCTTCGAACTTGCGGGCGTCATCGAGGTCAACACAGCTACTCGCAAGACTGCTCGTCCGCCTTTTCCCGGAGTTCGACCGCGGCCTTCTCGAAGTGTTCCGCGAGGAACGGCGTTCCCGACATCGCCCGCTCGTTGAGGAATGCGACGGCGTCAGTGACGGCATCAGCGTCGCGATCTGCGGCCGCGACATAGCTGACGTACCCATCGAGTGCCCGACTGAACGCACTCGAGAAGTGGTCGTACGCGCCGTCAACGCGCTCTATGTTGTCGTCGAGCGACTCGATGAGTGCCCGGTAGACAGTCGCCGCTGACGCGTACCGCCCACGCTCGCGGTACTCGTTCGCGAGATCGAACCACTGCGTGAAGTCGATCGGCTCGAAGACGACGTGGTACTCGGGGTTCGTCTCTTTGAACCGCCGGTCGATTGAGGTGCGAAGCTCGTCGGTCGACTGTCTCGTCGGCTCGCCGACTCGGGCGAGAAACCGATCGCGGAGATCGCATCGGTCGCGAGTTCTTCACGCAGGAACACGCGGAGTTCGTCGGCGTCGGCGCCATCGAGTGCAGCGTCGAGTCGTTACTTTCGTCTGGAGGTGGGTCGTCAACACACCGAAGCAATAGGGCGACGACGTGCTTGCACGTACCCGGTCCGTCGTACGGACAGTCGCACCACGGGGCAAACCCGTCAGTGGCGAGGTCAACACGGACATCGTACTGACGGCTGCCGCTCACGACGGCGGTGACGGTGCTGTCGACGCGGTGAATCTCGCGGATACGGCCCTCAGCACGGTATCGTTCGCCGCGTTCGAAGACTGCATCCGTGCAGATGTCCCGAACCGCGTCCTCGGTTATGTCCATATGCTTGGATAGTCTTCCAGCGCGAACGGGAAAACCGATACGTCGCTCTCGCTTTCGCTCCGGACTGGAACGGTCTCGCTCTGCGAGAAGCACAATACTGTTGCAGTACCGTACCAACAACACTACGGGAACACCGGAATATTGACGTGTCGCAAAGTGGATTTCCCTTCCAGACTCTCGCGGGATCCATCCTTACAGTGGGTTTGATGCACTATTCAGCCGATCCAGTTCATCATCCTCGTACGCTGCTCGCCACATCGTATGGATTGCACGAGTCACGAGTGACACTTCGATCACGTCGATACAGGGCGGTTCGGCTGCCGTCGTGGCGGCCTCAGGCGAGGGATAGAAATGAACCTCGGTGAGTGGGTGTTCGGGTGGCGATCGAAGCGCCAACTGACGTCGTCGCTATCGACGTAGTGAAACGAATACATCCCCAGTTCGCTCCACTGGATATCGAGCCGAGCGCTCTCGTCGTCGCGCTGCTGCCCGAAGACGACAGGCACTCTGTGACCTATCTTTAGATTCAATCACCACTTCAACTTCGTAGGTCTCCGTTTCAACAACATTCGTATCATAACTGCGGAAATGTTGTGTCGGGAAAATCGCTACTGACTTTCGTATGCAACTTCGGCAGAAGAAGCCATCAGTAAAATAACCGGTCTCTTCACCCATATCCTTCGTCTCGCTCATTTGCTCACTCAATCAAGGCATACCCAGTCGAAAGCACGGACAGTCCTGTATATCCGTCGTCACCACTGACTAGCTTTCCTCCAACTATAAACAAGAGCTCTTCGCGTAGGCGTACGTGAGGTGGCAAACCGAAGAACTGCATATCTCTTCTGATCTCTCCGTCTGATCGTCGTTAGGAAGCAATTTCGACATTTCTCACAGCCAGAAGGAGAGTTTATGACGAAAGTGCTCTTCCCTTTATGCGAACAAAACAGCCAAATCAGTGGAGAGGATTAGTTCAGTCGTGCTGCACGATGAACCACTGGCGGAAGTTACTGACAACCTACGACGCGGCCGTACCGAGTTGGATGCTTACGTTGAGAAATTGGATTCCAGAGCTGCGGTGATCGACCCAGAGGTCCAAGCCTTTGTCTCAGACGTAAACCAGTGGGAACGTGTTCGTGAGCGTGCATCCGAACTGGACGATCAATACCCCTCAGCAGGGGCACGGCCACCGTTATATGGTGTCCCGGTCGGAGTGAAGGATATCTTTCACGTTAATGCCTTCGAGACGCGGGCCGGATCCGACCTCCCTCCAGAGGTTCTAACAGGTTCGGAGGGGGCAGCCGTGGCTCGACTGAGAGACGCTGGGGCAATCATCCTCGGGAAGACCGAGACCACCGAGTTCGCATCTTCTGAGCCTGGACCGACACGCAACCCCCACAATACGAACCATACCCCTGGCGGATCAAGTAGCGGATCTGCAGCCGCAGTCGCCAGCGGACTCTGCCCACTCGCACTCGGTACGCAGACGATCGGATCGATCGGTCGTCCAGCCGCCTTCTGTGGAATCGTCGGCGTCAAACCGAGTTATAACCGTATTCCGACCGACGGGTTGATTCCATCTTCTCCGTCAGTCGATACTGTCGGATACTTCACACAGGACGTGGAAGGTGCACAGCTCACAGCGGCGCTTCTCTGTGAGGACTGGCGATCACTCGCACCTCAAGACGAACCGACTCTCGGTATCCCTGACGGACCTTATCTCGATCAGGCGACCGAGAGTGGCCACGCGGCATTTGAAGGCCACGTTGACAGACTGGCGGCAGCAGGGTACGATATCGAGCGGGTCACTGTCTTGAAGGACATCTCGGCGGTCAACAAACGGCACAAACAACTTGTGGCTGCCGAAATGGCAGTCGCTCACGAGGGGTTTTATCAAGAATATAGCGATCAGTACGCGGATTCGACTCACGATCTCATCGAGCGTGGACGAAATCTGACGACGGCGGAACTCGCTCGCGGCCGACACGGACGAAAACAACTCCGCTCGAAGCTCGAAACTCGGATGGATGAAGCCAACATCGATGTATGGATTGCGCCGGCAGCTCTAGGGCCTGCGCCTTCAGGCCTTGAGGACACTGGTGATCCCGTGATGAACCTACCCTGGACGTATGCGGGCCTTCCGACCGTGGGACTCCCTGCTGGGAAGACTGAGAGTGGACTTCCGCTTGGAATACAGTGTGCAACGCGATACGGTGCCGATGAAGACCTGTTAGTATGGGTAGACGGAATCACTTCTGGGTTACAATATGACAGAGAGTGAACGTCGAAGGAATTGTTCAGATTAGCTGATTGAAGTAGACGGCGAACGCTTGCAGCTAGGTTTCTGCTGTGTTCAGATCAGCGTGTCTAAAATGGTTAGCAAACGCTTCACTTCGGCGCTTCAGCTCATTAAACACACGTTCGACGGCGTCCAATTCCCGTGGGTGACGTGTTGGAATCGGAGCGAGTAGCGGTAGCAGGCCGCCTGCAGCTAGGGTGCACCATCGTCTAAGAAGATTGCGTCGTTGATAAGATGTTTCTCTCGTAGTTCCGCGAGGAACATCTCCGTCAGCGCGGAAGTCTTGGTCGGGAACAGTCGCACCTGCAGCAGGCGATTCGAGTTGGGGTCAACCCCAGCAAACAGCCAGTAGTGCTGGTCATTGACTCGGATTACGGTCTCGTTCGACCGTGACGTAATCCGGGTTATGACCCTTTGCAGGCTGTAGATTTTCCTTCCGAACTCAGTTGTGAACAGTGGGGCGACAGTGTCCGACACCCAACCCAGAGGACAAAGGCGGTATCCGACAGCGAGAGACCCGCTAAATGCAGTTGGATACCGAGCTTCAACGCCGACTCAGGTGTCGCCGCTCGCTCCACGAATACTAACTCCGGGAAGTCACTACACTCGGTGAGGCGGTTGGTTTCTTCCATAGGCACCAAGCAACTACGACCGCCTCATTTTTCCATCTTATCTGAACAGTGCCCTTGCCAAGAGCCGCAACAGTTTACAATACTCCCGGTGAGGTAAGATATGAAATGACGATACTCGCCGCTGTTGACGAAAATGAGCGATCGAAAAAAGTGATCGAAGTTGCACACGATCTTGCAACGAGGTACGACGACACGCTCGCTGTGTTGCACGTAATCCCCACTGACGAATTCAACGACCATACGAAGGCAATCCGTGAGATTCCTGAATTCCAAGACTTTTCGATGAGCGACGAAGTAGAAGGTGCTGAACGATTCGCTCGGAAGTTCGCTCTTGAAACTATCCCGGACCTCGACACGTCGATGCTTGATCCACGCGGCCGGGTTGGTGAAATCGCCGACGAGATAGTCGCTGAAGCGGGACAAGAGGATCCAAGGTTCCTCGTAATCAGTGGACGCCGTCGGTCACCGACTGGGAAGGCACTATTTGGAAATACCACCCAGCAGATCCTGCTCAACGTCGACTGTCCAGTGGTTACTCAGATGGAACAGTTCTAGCGAAATCGAGAGACACATTCCGTCCCTGCATCCCAGTAAGGATTGCAAGATCGATAACGCAACCGGTGTCTAAAGTCCATCCCGACTGTCCGCCGTCTCTGGGGCAAGCTCAGCGATCGTCCGAATATCCGCTTCACCGTATTACCCGCAGCGTTTACGCGAGCAGTTTCACACTAAGGAATGATACCGACAAGCCACTACGTGTCGCTTCCTTGCGTGATCACCGCACGGGAGAAATCTTTTTTACTTCACTTCCGGTATTTCAGATACTGACCGTGACATATGATCTAATCATCATCGGAACTGGTCCGGCGGGGCTCACTGCTGGAATGTACGCGGGCCGTAGCGGTCTCGATGTCCTGTTCTTCGAGAGGGAATCGATCGGCGGCGACCTAGTGAACCGGCACAAGATCCGCTCATACCCTGGATTCCCCGATGGTATCTCTGGCACAGAACTGCGGTCGAAGTTGGTCGCGGCCGCCGAGCAGTACGAATCAGAAGTAAACCTCGAGGCTGTCGAGTCGATCGAACCGGGATCCCCACACGAGGTGCAGGCTGCCAGCGGGACATACGAGGCATCGGCTGTGATTCTGGCGACTGGTGGAAGGGAAGCGTCCCTCGGCGTGCCTGGCGAAGAGGAGTACGAGGGTCGTGGAATATTTCACTGTGCGGCGTGCGATGGACCGCTGTACCGCGACGAGCGGATCGCCGTCGTAGGGGGGCGGAACCACGCGCTCATCGACGCGGTGTTCCTGACCAAGCACGCGAGCGAAGTGGTAATGATCGACTCAAATCCCGAACTTCCCGCCGACGGCACAATCGTTGAGGAGGTGAGTTCACATCCCGATATCGAGCTCCGAACGGGTACGACAGTCACCGAAATCCTCGGGAGCGACGGCCTCGTCGACGGCGTCGAAGTCGTCGACAATGATGGAGACACGGAAGCGATCGAACTCAGTGGCGTGAACGTGAATGTTGGCATCGTTCCGAACACTGAGTTCGTCGCCGAAACCGTCGAACGCAACGAGGACGGACAGGTCGTCGTCGACGATCGGCTGGAAACCTCGGTATCTGGAATCTTCTCCGCAGGAGATATCCGCTCGGGAAGTCCGACGGAGATCGCTGCCGCGACCGGTGACGGTGTCACGGCGCTGTCCGCGGCTAAGGAATACATCGTCGAATCAGCCGACCCCCGGTAGCGCCAAGAGCGCCGGGTGTTGGGGACGACAGACTATCATCTTTGTTGCGAATAGGCCTATTTATGACACTTCCCTAGCGAAGTTCGTAACGGACTGACCAACCAGTCAGATAATTTCTACCAGCCATCCAACAATGTCTCTCGCGACATCAAAGCTGATCTACCTAAGTGAATCAGTGGTTCGCCGGCGTGGTTAACACGGCTTCCGGCAGCTACAAGAAGATTGGAATCGGCGGCGAGATGAAGATGACGTCGTTCGAGTCACACCTCCAGACAAAGAACGTCTCTATCGAAATACCGTGGTACGGGCGTTTCACTTCGGAAAACGCACTGTTCTGGATGGGCAAGTCGCCCGAAAAAAGACCTCTTCCTTTCTCGATCGGTACTGTGCATACATTCTTACTCTGTTTCACAGCACGTTCTCATTATCGCTATTCATCGCACTCGCGTCAGTATCACCTTTGTTCACTATATAAATACACTTATCAACAATAATGAACATAGAAGGCTAAATTTTGGCCGTTAGAAGCCGAGCTATCCCATAATTGAAAGGTCGATAAATGTAATAATAAAATTGTTTTCACTGGCGATTATTGTCCAAGGGAGACGATAAAAATCCGTTGTGCCATATGAATATATATACAGGAAACACACTATCGCTTAGCTATGGCGGAGAACAGCACTTATGCATCGTTCGTCGGTCGACTCGCCGAAGCGAACGTGTTCGTGTCCGATGCCGAATCCCAGCTGAGCCTGACAGCGGAATTCGCCGAACTGAGGACGCAATATGCCGACGTAGCCGATACGTTGACTCGTTCAGAACGCCGCACCAAGTTGGAGGAGTGGAATGTCGACGGGGCCGCGTGTGCACTGGAGTCGATAGACACCCAAGTTCTGGCCAACGGGATGGCGCTCGAAGAGCAGTGCTCGCTGGAGCGGCCGAGCGACTACTTTCTCGCCGCGAGAGCGCTGGGCAAGATTCTTCAGCCAAGCACCGAATCCGGGTCGTGGCTTTCGGACAAACAGGTCGAGACCGAAATCGACAACGGCGTTCCGGAGGGTTTCATCGCCCTCTCGCCAGACGAGATTATGTCGGTGATCGAGGAAAACGACGTCGCCATAATCTACTGTTGGAGACAAGACTGTTCCCCCTGCGATGTGATGCGAGAACAGTTCGAAAAACTTGTCAGTCAAGACGCTATTCCGGTCGACGTGCCACTTGGAGCCATCTATGGGCCCGAAGCAACTGACTTGCTCTCCGAGCAGTACGATGTTTCAGTCGCCCCGACGACGTTGTTCTGCTCCAACGGCAGCGTCGAATCACGAATCGTCGGGTCGGCCAACCCAGAAGCACTTCGGGCGGAAATCGGAATCGTGGCCGAACAGTCCGACTGAGTGGAACACCCCTTTATTCGGCCTGTGAACTTTCATCATTCTTGCTTTCACCACCATATTTTATATATTTCGTTGTTCACCCAACTGTATGGACATCAAGAATCCACTGGGCGCGACTGCGTCAGGTGATCCTTCGGAACTCCACGCGTTGTCGCCGCGTATCGATGAGCTACACGGAAAACACGTCGGTCTGTACGACAACGCGAAATTAGCGGCTGAACCCGTTCTTGAGGTGCTACGGGAACGAATCGACGAGCTGTACGACGACATAACGTTCAGTTACTACTCGATGGAGCACCTCAATTATGCGAAAGATCCCGAAAAGCTCGACGAAGTCCGCGAATGGGCGCGTACAGAAGATCTCGACGCGTGCATCGCCGCGATCGGCGATTGCGGCTCCTGTACGAAATTCCTCGTTTGGGGCGTCGCGGCCATCGAAGACGCCGGCGTTCCGACAGTCGGCCTCGTCGACCCCGGATTCGAGCTTGACTATCAGTCCAACGCCGTCGAACGCCAGTGGCCGCTCCGATACAACACGAAGGCAGTTCGTTCGGAAGTCCGTGATAAGGATCGCATCGCCGAACGGCTGACACCCGAGGTGCTCGAATCGATCGAAGCGGAACTGACTCGTCCGCTCTCAGAGAAGGAACAAGGCGTGTCGCCTGAGTAACGCTCAAACCACCATATATGTCACAAAACAACGATTCTGAACAGTCGCTCGAGCAGGTAAACGATATGCTGTACAAGCAGGGGGCAACCGATGGACTGCCAGTGGTCCCACCGACGGACGACCGCGTCGACGAAATGCTTCGTGGCACGGACCTCCCTAGCGACCACGTCATCGGGCACCTCGGAAACGGCGATACTCCACTCACGGTCGAACGGCTCGCGACGAATGCCGTGATGGCTGGGTGCTACGCACCTCATTTACCGGTCTTGATTGCCGGCGCGAAGGCGCTCGCAGACCCCGAATCAAATAGCATTCAGTTTTCGGTGAGTACCGGCTCCTGGGCTTATCTGTGGGTGATCAACGGACCGATTCGATCGAAGCTCGACGTTCAATGCGGTGTGGGAGCGTTCGGTCCGGGCTTCCGTACGAACCGAGTGCTCGGCCGTGCACTCGGACTCACCTACAAGAATACGACCGGGATTCATCCCGGCGAGAAGGATATGGCAACGACGGGCAACCCGTTCAAATATAGTCTCGTCGCCGGTGAAAACGAGGAAGAAAGCCCTTGGGAGCCATTCCATATCTCTCAAGGGTTCGATGAAACTGACGACACGATTACGCTCGCGGGCCCGAATAGTTTCATCGGCTGGACTCCACACCGGAACGATGCACAGCACGTCCTTGAAGGGATGGTCTATCATATGGAGCCCGGGATGACGGGGGCGGAAATCGCCGACCGGAATCAGACGGTTGTGCACGCCCTTGCGCCCTACAACGCCGAAGAACTGAGCGATGCGGGCCTCTCGAAACAGGAGGTCAAAGAGTACCTCTGTGAGAACTCGTACCTTCCACGGAATAAGTACGCCAGGGGAAAGTGGGGCGACAATCAGATCGAACAGGTTGATGATGGCAAAGTACCCAGCCTGCAGTTGCCGCAAATAGCCGATCCGGAGAACGTGAAGGTGCTCACCATCGGTGGGGTGGGCGGGAGATTCAACGTGACCATCGGAAAAACCCTCGGTGGACCAGTGACAAAAAAAATCGAGTACCCCGAGAACTACGACGAACTCGTCGAAGAATACGCCATCGAGCGAGAGTGGGGCAAGGGGTCCGACGTGTACGACTGACGGGTTTGGGGGATCAGAACTGCTGACCGATCTAACCGAAACTGTGGCCGGATCGTACGCGGAGAATTTCTGTGGGCGCTGTTTCCGTTCCGATATCGTCACACCACTTCGGATACCGCGACCGGAGACCCATCGCTCGGGGTGCACTCGGAGAAACATATAATTGGGTGGACGCTGCAGCACTCTCTGTATGTCAACTGTTGCCGAAAAGACTCTCTCACAGAAGATCAAGGGCACCGTCACGCCGGGTGATATCGTCGAGGTGCCGATCGATTTTACGTCCGGCCACGAGTTCTCGTTGCCGCCCGCAATCGATGAATTCGAGCGGATAAACGTCGATACCGTATTCGACCCCGACAGCGTCGCGGTTATTCCCGATCATCTCACCCCGTCGCCGAACCAACGGGCGATAACGTTGTACAACCGATGTAAGGAGTTCGCAATGAAACATAATACGCTGTTTTACCCCCAAGGCACCCAGAGTCAAGAGCACGTCCACATCCCCGAGGAGGGCCTGATCACCCCCGGCGACGTGATGCTCGCCGCGGACAGCCACTCGTGTACCCATGGGGCGATCGGCGTGTTCGGGTCCGGAGTCGGAAGTACCGATATGGCGTATGCGATGGCGTTTGGCGAACTGTGGCTCCAAGTCCCGGACACTGTCAGGTTCGAGTTCGTCGGTGACCCCGAAACGTGGGTAAGTGGCAAGGACCTTATTTTGGCCGCGATCGGGAGGGTCGGGATCAGCGGGGCACTCAACAAAGCCGTAGAATACGGCGGCCCTGTCGTCGGTGATCTGCCGATGGATGAGCGGTTTACGATGGCAAATATGACGATCGAGATGGGGGGCGTCACGGGATTCGTCGATCCTGACCGGCGGACGAGAAAGTACGTCGACCGCAGGACCGACGCGGAGTATCAGCTCCACAGTCCGGATCCAGATGCCGACTACGCGTTAACGTACACGATCGATTGCGACGACCTAGAACCGCAGGTGGCGAAACCCCACCAAGTATCGAACGTCGCGTCACTCTCGGAGCTTCAAGATCCCGAGGTCCAAGTCGACCAAGCGGTGATCGGATCGTGCACGAACGGTCGCGAGGCGGACCTCCGCACCGCGGCGAAGGTCCTCTCGGGGAATACGGTCGATGCGGACGTGCGTCTGATCATCACCCCCGGATCACAGCGACTCGAACGGCTGTGCATCGAAGAGGGGCTCACGGAGACGTTCCTAGAAGCCGGTGCGACGATGGAGAATCCCGGATGCGGAGCGTGTTTCGGTATGCGGACGGGGGCCCTCGGTCCGGGTGAGGTAGCCGTATCAACGACGAACCGGAACGTCCGCGGGCGGATGGGCCATCGGTCGAGCGAGGTATACCTCGCCAGTCCAGCGGTCGCAGCCGCGAGCGCGGTCACGGGGCGGCTAACCCATCCGTCGGAGGTGGCATAAATGAGCACGGCGTTTCTCTTCGGCGACAACATCGACACGGATCTGATCGCACCGACGACGGCGGACGAGGACAAGACGCTGGTCGAGTTGTGTATGAGCGGCGTCGATCCCTCTTTTCACGAGAAGTTCGGCGAGGGCGATGTCGTCGTCGCCGGAGAGAACTTCGGCTGTGGTTCATCCCGCGAGACGGCCCCGCTCTCGCTACGCCGACTCGGAGCCGACGCGATAATCGCGTCGTCCTTCGCACGGATTTTTTATCGAAACGCGATTAACATCGGGCTGCCCGTATTCGAGATTGCGGACGCGACAGCAAAATTTTCTCAGGGCGACGACGTAGTTGTGGACCGATCGAACGGGGTGATCTCGAACGAATCGAGTGGAATAAGCTACTCTGCCCCATCCCATCCGGCGTTTCTCGAAGAGATCATCGATGCGGGGGGACTGATCGAATACGGGAACCGCAAAATCGACCGTCGAGATGGACACTCCGAGTAGTGGTCCGTAAACTCAAGTAATCGGACAGGCCCTCCCCTCTTCCTTCTACGGTCCGATACTGTGCACTGAAAGCGTCCGATTGGGATACATTCTCGACCAGTGTCGTCGGTGATCCGATCGGTGAGGGATATCGACGAAATATAATAATACAATAATTAGTATGTATTCAACGTTTCCTCTGAGGAAACGGATGATAATTCGTTAGGATATGATGCTCTCGTCAGTTCGGCACAGCCAACGTCGGCGGTAGGATTATCTCAATCGAGGACTAGGTTAATTCTCGATCGAATATGTCAAGAGAAGCGTCAGATCTGCGCCGTCGCGAGTTGACCTGAAAGATTGGGGATTGAATTTTCATCACACACGTACACGTGTTATTTTAGTGCTCCTGAGAAGGAATCTCTTGCTATTGACTGATACGATATTGTTTCCCATAGGGAAATTAATACAATAAATATTTCCTATTGTAAAATGCTTGAGCACTATCGATTCATCGCTGTATGATCCGGTACACCTCACTCTCCTTCATACGAAATCGGATGGAGCGGGATAATAACCAGAAACACGGTCTGTGACGTCGCTGCGACGCGCGAACGCCACGCTGTCGGAACAGCGGGGAAATACAGGCGCACTTTGAAGCCCTGCTCGAAGGTCGTGGGCGCGGAGTAGATATATTGTCGGTGACTTCCCAGCAAAACTGCGGGCGGCGACGGCGGAGGGTCCGTCGGCGGATTACGAGTACGTAATATTCAATTCGATGACGTTCCCAGCACGGGTCACCATATCGGGCAAGTCCTCGGAGAACTGGTTACCGCGAAGGCGACTCGTCGGCCCCGAAACACTGATCGCCCCCATCGCTCTTCCGTCGGCGTCAAGGATCGGCGCGGCCACGCAGTGGAGACCCGAGAAAGCCTCCTCTCTGTCGAAGGCGACCCCCTGCTGACGGACTTCTTCCAGTTCTGCCAAGAACTCGTCCCGCTTGGTTATTGTCGCGTCTGTTTCGGCTTGGAATTCATTTTCTGCAAGGATCTCATCGACCTGTTCCTGTGGAAGGTTCGCAAGCATTGCTTTGCCGAGTGCCGTACAGTGTATCTGCACACGCTTTCCCGAATACGTATCCAAATTCACAGCTTCACTCCCCCGTGCTCGGTAGAGATACACCACTCGGCCGTATTCGAGTACGGCCACGTTCGCGAGTTCGCCGGTCTGTTCGGCCAGTTTCTCGACTTCCGGCTTCGCGACTTTGTGTATTTTAAAACGGTCACGGGCGAGCTCTCCCAACTCGAGGAACCGCAGCCCAATGTAATATGTGTCCGCTTCCTTCACGACGTACTCCTCCTGAACGAGCGTACTCAGATGGTGGTGTACGGTGGGCTTCGTGAGATCGAGATAATCGGCTAACTGCGTCACTTTGGCCCCTCCGAGTTCTTTCAGACCGTTGATTACCCGCATCGTGGTCACGCTCGATTTGATCGTTTTCCCGCTCATAGCTACAGATATGGTATTGCATTATAAAAAATTATTTCACTAGGGGAAATACGATCGGGAGGGGCACCGTCAGAAATCGCGATCGGCCATTATCCGCCGAAACGATGACTCGAGGTCTATACCCCGGGGTTGGGCGGACTCACCACCGCGTTTGGGAGCTGCTCATCACGGAATCTTGCGACAATGTTCTCAGCCGCCATCTCGGCCATTTTATTCCGCGTCGGGACGCTTGAACTCCCAATGTGGGGGGTGACGATGAGGCGATCCGGTGCGAACTCCAGTAATCGGTGCGTCGGTGGAAGCGGTTCCGGGTCAGTGACGTCGAGACAGACGCGACTGATCTCATCTGCGGCAAGGGCCTCATACAACGCGTCTGTCTGGATGACCTCTCCGCGAGACGTGTTGACGAGGAGGGCGTCATCGTCCATCTGTTGGAACTCACGCCGACCGAGCAGACCCTCGGTTTCGTCCGTTAGCGGCACGTTCACCGAGACGAGATCGCTCCGTCGAAGCAGTTCATCCAGAGACACGTGCGTAACCTCGACGCCGAGTTCCTCCAGTTCAGCTTCGCGCTCGGGTTTTCTCGACCGCGCGGTATAGCACACGTCGATATCGAAACCTGCACCACGCTTTGCGACCGCTGTCCCGATCTTTCCCAGCCCGATGATTCCAAGCGTCGACCCATAGACATCCTGTCCGACGATCGCTTCCGGTGCCCAAGTTTTCCACTCACCGTCCGTGACGAACCGATAGCCTTCTACGATCCGGCGAGCGGTCGCTAGCACCAAGGCCCAGACAAGGTCCGCACACGTCTCCGAGAGGACGCCGGGAGTGTGACCGACCGCGATTCCGTAGTCATTCGCCGCCTCGAGGTCGATGTGGTCGAAGCCGACCGAGAGGGTACTCACCACTTCGAGGTCTGGAGATGCCGTGAGTACGTCGCGATCGATTTCGTCTGGAAGCATACACAACAGCCCATCCGCCTCGAGTTCAGTGACGTCCTCGATGATCTCAGTTTTCGACGGGGGATTCTGCGGGCCGCAGTCGTTCACATAGACATCGGCAACCGACTCCAATATCTCAATTCCAGGATCTGGAATCTTTCGTGTAATATACACTACAGCCTCATTCTTCGGCATCGTAATTCGGGTTCTCATACCACTCTTATAAATTACGGGGGACGGATCGGCGATACACCCATAACGATAAGTACCAATCATTGAATAGATCGGATATGAAGATTCGCGATATCGAGACCATCGCAGTCGGGACACCGGAGCCGCACCGTGGCGGCGACAACTTCCTGTTCGTGAAACTCACTACCGGCGACGGGCGAGTCGGCTACGGCGAGTGTCCGTGGGCCGAACACCGGCTCAGAACGCTCGAACAACTCGTCGAGGATATGGCGCCGTTCGTCCGTGGAACAGATCCGCACGATATCGAGCAACTGAGACAGGAGTTAGACCAAGACAGCCATTGGTTCAACATTCCGGGTCCGTTGCAGTCACAGGTGTACGCTGCCATCGAGATGGCTTGCTGGGACCTCCTCGGGAAGTCCGCCGGTGAACCGGTCTACAACCTCCTCGGCGGGTGCGTCAACGAATCCCTCCGCGCGTATACGTATATCCATTACGAGTGGGAGCCCTCGGAGTCACCGAGCAAAGCGGCCGACACCGTCGAATCCTACGCCGACCGGGGATTCACTGCCGTCAAGCTCGATCCGATACCTCCGTTTACCGGGAACCGCGCCGTTTCGACGACGGAACTGGACTACGCCGAGGACGTCGTGGCGTCGATCCGTTCGCGCGTCGGCAACGAGTGTGAAATCATCCTCGGCACGCATGGACAACTGACTACGGACGGTGTGATCCGATTCGCTCACCGCCTCGAACAATACGACCCGATGTGGTTGGAAGAGCCCGTCCCGCCGGAACGAATCGACGAAATGGCGGCGGTCGGTGCTGCGACCGATATTCCCATCGCAACGGGCGAACGGATCACGTCGATCCACCTGTTTTCGGAACTGCTTGAACGGGACGCCGTCGACGTCGTGCAGCCGAATATCGGATTCCTCGGGCTCCTCGGTGCGAAGAAAGTTGCCGGGATGGCCGAGACACACTACGCGCAGGTCGCTCCGTGGATTTACTGCGGGCCGATCCAATGGGCGGCCGCGCTTCACTTAGACGTCGCAACGCCGAACTTCCTCGTTCAGGAGGGGATCGAGGAGTGGAATGGGTTCCATCGCGAACTGGTTGAGGGGGCGCCGACGTTCGAGGACGGAACGTTCGATCCGCCGTCTGGTCCGGGGCTCGGAGTCGAACTCGACGAATCACTCGCCGAGGAGTACCCACCGAACAAGTAGACGACCGTCGAGGCCGTTTCTCCCGTCGTCATATCTCCTCAGTCGCCGTATCGCATCCGCGTCGGGTTATCGCCGGAACGATTAAGAGATCACTCCAGAGACGTAGCGATATGGACGTACAGATAACCGACATTGAGACGTATATCATCGAATCGCCCAGTACACCGTGGGTGTTACTGCGTGTCGAGACGGACGCCGGCGTCCACGGTATCGGCGAGGGAACCGTCCACGGCAAAGCTCGCTCGGTAGCGACAGCCGTAGAGAATATGCGGGATCACTTCATCGGGGCCGCTCCGTTCGACACGGAGCGACTGTGGCAGACGATGTATCGCGACGAGTGGTTCGCACAGAACCTGATCAACACTTCCGTGATTAGCGCGGTGGATATCGCCTGTTGGGACATCAAGGGGAAAATCCTCGACGTGCCCCTCTATGAGCTCCTCGGTGGGAAGGTACACGAGGAGCTCCGGACGTACGCGAACGGGTGGTGCGATATGCACCGTTGCAGTCCCGAGGAGTTCGCAGCTGGCGCGGCAGACGTCATTGCCGACGGCTACGACGCACTGAAGTTCGATCCCTTTGGGACTTCTTGGCAACGGATGACTCGAGCGCAAATGAATCACGCGATCGAAATCATCCGGGCAGTGCGCGAGGCGGTCGGACCCTCCATCGATCTATTTCTGGAGGGTCACGGTCGGTTTACCCCTGGAACGGCTGTCGAAATCGCGGATAAGACCGAGGATTTCGACCTGTCGTGGTTTGAGGAGCCGACGCCCCCGGATAATCTCGACACCCTTCGTCAGGTCGCAGCTACGTCTACGGTCCCCATCGCCACCGGTGAACGGGCGATGGCGAAGTTCGGCTTTCGTGATATCCTCTCACAGACGGATGTCGACGTGATCCAGCCGGATCTCGCGAATGCAGGGGGCATCACGGAGGGCAAGAAAATCGCCGCGCTCGCAGAGGCCGAACACGTCAGCATCGCTCCGCACAACCCCCAGAGTCCGCTTATGACAGCGGTGTACGCGCATATCGACTCGACCCTGCCGAACTTTATGATTCAGGAGGTGTTCGAGGACTACAGCGTCGACTGGCGGCACGACCTTTTCGACACGCCCGTCGTAATCGAGGACGGGTTCCTTCAGATTCCTAACGGTCCCGGCATCGGCGTTGATCTGAATCCCGACGTCGTCGCGGAACACGAACTCGACGACGGCGATTCAATTCGAACGATTCACCACTTTGAGGGCGGGTGGGAAGAGGAGATTCGGTGAATCAGTTTGCGGAGGTCAGTAGGCGTCCGTGAGTATTGCTTTCGCATCTTCGACGCTAAGCCGTCTCGGATTACCGACTAACAATCGTTCGAGCTGCATCGTCCCCTCCGCCAACGACGTGAGGTACTCGGACTCGACGCCGAGATCGGAGAGTCCCTCGGGAATCCCAATGTCGTCGGCAAGCGCCGTGACTTCGCGGATCGCCCCTTCGGCCGGGTCTGCCGGTAGAGACTCCTCCGTAGACGCGAGCCGCTCGTACACGTCGGCGTATCGATCGGCCGCTGCTCCGGCGTTAAACCGCATCACTTCGGGGAGAAGCGTCGCGATTGTGACCCCGTGACCGGTGCCGTACTCGCCGGCGGCTGAAAGGGCGAGCGCGTGGGTCGCGCCGAGTCCGGCGTTGGTGAATGCGACGCCCGCGAGGAAGCTTGCGAGCGACATATTCCGACGTGCGTCGAGGTCTTCGCCGACGTTGACCGCTTGGCGGAGGTTCCCCGACACAAGTTCGATCGCCTTCAGGGCGAACGCGTCCGTCACTGTCGTTCGGCCGCCGTAATCAGGTCGCATCGCGGGATCTTCGGGTCGCGCCTTCGAACCGAAGCCGCGCGTCGTGTACGCCTCGATGGCGTGACAGAGCGCGTCCATTCCGGAAGCCGCGGTCGGTCCCGATGGAAGCGTTACGGTGAGTTCAGGATCGATGACAGCCAGATCGGGGTACTGAAACTGCGAGGAGATGCCGACCTTCAGGTTCTTCGACGGGAGTGAAATCACGGACACGGGGGATGTCTCTGACCCGGTGCCTGCGGTCGTTGGGATGGCGACCATCGGAACGCCGGAGCGACGAATCGGCTCTCCGCCGCCTGTCGGTGGCGCGACGTAATCGATGAGTTCTCCCTCGTGCTCTATGACAACGCTTGTCGTCTTTGCGACATCGATGCAGCTTCCGCCCCCGACACCGATGATAAGGTCAGGATCGACCTGTGCAGCGAACTCGAGTGCATCCTCGAAGAGCCCGATATTGGGATCCGGCTCGACGTCGTCGTACACGATCACCTGTTTGGATCCGAATCGGTCGGCCAGATAGTCGACGATACCGGCTCCTACGACACCTTCGTCGGTGACGAACAGCACCGTTTCAGCGCCGATCTGCTTTGCCTCGGCACTGAGCTCGCGGCTGGCTCCACTACCGAACTTCACACGGTCCGTCATATTGAATTCCCAGACTGTCTCTTGGTCGAACATAGTAGTCTACGCCGACTGAGTAATCTGTGTATCCCCAGAAATAGCTTCCTCTTGGCGGAGGTTTCGGAAACGGGTTCGTGGACGTGCAGTCGGCTTCCCGAAAACGTGGTTGATCGGTGTCACCCTCGTCGCAATACGTTCGAACCGCCAGTCTCAGTCTTTCACCATCCCGTTCGAATCGAAGCGTGTCTGCCCCGTTCGTCGAGATCCGACGAAGTCCCAGTCGATGTCGACTCCAAGTCCGTCTCCGTCGGGGACTGCCACTCGCCCGTTGCTGTCCGGAATCTCGACGTCCTGAACGAGCGCTTGGTTGTTTTTCCAAGTGACCTTCGGATGGAGGAGGGCGTGCTCGAAGTAGTTCGTATTCCGGATGGCGCTAATGCAATGTAGGTGCGCAGGGCCGCCTGCGTGTAGTTCGACATCAGCCCCGAACGATTCTGCGACGTGGGCGAGTTTCATCACGCCAGTAATGCCACCGTCCAAGTGCCCGTCGGCCCGGATGAACTCGAACGTGTTTTCCGCGAGGAGGTCGGCAGTTCCCGTCGGTCCAGTCCGCACGTGTTCGCCGCCAACGAGCGGCGTCTGCAGTTGATCGGACAACCGTGCTGAGAGGTGGGTACTGTGGCCGGAGGCCGGCGTCGGGTCCTCGTACCAGAAGTACTCGCACTCGTCCAACACGCGTCCGACTTTGAGTGCGTCGGCGTACGTCTCATACCCATCTGCCGGGTCCAGCATCAGGTCCATCTCATCACCGACGGCCTCAGCGACGGCTCTGATCACGTCGACGTCACGGTCGGGATCGCCGAACGGATGGATTTTGAAGCTAGGATAGCCTTTGTCACGACATTCCTCGGCGAAATTCGCATACCCCTCGGGACTGTTGAGGCCATCTTCGCTCTCGTCACCCATATTCGTCGACGCGTACGCTGGGACCGAGTCTCGGAACCCCCCGAGAAGAGCAGAAACGCTCTCTCCGTAGTGTTTTCCGGCGAGGTCCCACAGTGCAATATCGATCGGTCCGACCCCAAAGTGGTCGGTGTGACGAAGCGATTGCCAGAGGTCCTGCCAGATCGCTTCTCGTTCGAGGGGGCTTCGTCCGATGAGTTGTCCAGCGCTCATCTCGATCTGCGTCACCATCGGTGGAACCATCATAAACCCGCGATAGTGCCCTTCAGTGCCGTCCGCCGTTCGGATCGTAAGCACGAAGCCACGTGGTTCCGTGACGCTCCCGGGATCGTACGTGATGTGGCCGTCTACGTTCCCGACATCGTTGAGCAGGTACGTAAACTCGTCTACTTCGACTTCTGTAATCCGCATAGATCCGACTGACGGAAGATGGGGCCATAAACCTTCGTCAATGGTTCCCACGCCCCGAACTTACCGCTCGACACGGTGGCTTCGGCAACTTCAGTGGGTGGCCTCGTCGGTAGTTTTATTGAAAGATATTCCCAACCTTGGGTTGGGACGTCGCCGAAGTACGGGGAGCCGGTCACCGAAGCAGGCCCCGTATCGACATCGTGGGGCCTTCCGACACTCCCCGACGTGGGACTTCCGGGCGACGCACATAACCAACATATGCTCGAAAACGACCCGATATTGGACGGTGTGACCGTTGTCGATCTCTCGACGTTCGTGACGGGCGGGTTCTGCTCGTCAATGCTCGCAAACCAAGGTGCCGAAGTGCTCAAAGTCGAACAACCGGGATACGGAGATGCGATCCGACACTCGGGACCGCCCTTCATCAACGGGGAGTCACCATACTACTGGACGGTCAATTACGGAAAACGGAGCATCGAACTCAATTTAAAAAACCAGCGTGGAAAGGAGGCGCTGTACGAGCTGATCGCCGAGGCGGATGTCTTCATTCAGAACTTCCGACCGGGCGTGGCAGAGCGCTTGGGTGTCGATTACGAGTCGATAGCGGAGCATAACGACGGGATCATCTATCTCGCGGTCTCGGCGTTCGGTCAGACCGGGCCGTGGCGCGAGCGAACCGGATACGACCTGCTCATCCAAGGGCTCAGCGGGATTATGAGCGTCACTGGAGAGGAGGACGGGCAGCCGGTAAAGGTCGGGCTCCCGATCACAGATCTCATCACTGCGATGTGGGCCGCCTTCGGCGTGACGTTGGCCTTGTACCGACGGCAATCCACCGGTACGGGCGAGTACATCGACATCGGAATGCTCGAATCCGTGCTGCCGTGGCTGACCAAGCAAGCCGGACAGGTGTTTGCTGGCGAGACGCCCGAGCGGATGGGAACGAAGGATCCCGTCCTCGCGCCGTACCAGACGTTCGAGACAGAGGACGGCTACATCAACATCTGCATCCTCAACGAGAAACTTTGGGGGGAACTCTGCGACGCTATCGACCGACAAGAGCTCCGTGACGACGACCGCTTCGAGACCAACGCGGATCGCGTCGCCCACATCGACGAATTGGAATCGGAAATCGAACGCACGCTGCAGGACCGACCGACGGAGGACTGGATCGAGATTATCGCGGAAGAGGGCGGCGTGCCCGCAGGGCCAGTGTTCGAGGTCGAGGAGGCACTGCACAACCCCCAGATCGATGCCCGAGGCACGCTCGATGAAATCGAGCATCCGGAACTCGGTACCCTTCCCGTGATCGAACATCCCCTGAAGTTCGCGAACGCCGACAACGGCTTTCGAGTCCCGCCGCCGGTACTGGGGGAACACAACCGGGAGACGTTCCGGGAGCTCGGCTACTCGGAGGCGGAGATCAACGAACTGGAGGCCGCCGGGGTATTCGGCTGATCACCACCGCTGAGCCGCCCCGAGCCGGTACTTCGGACCCGTCGCAGTCTGTCGCTTCAACGTGATCTCTAGAAGAGTACTGTGAAATTCTGCCCCTATTATTGCGGGACCCGACGCTGCGGAACGGTGCCGTCCGAACGCCATCCCCGAGCCCCGTAGTATTCGTCCAATGCCGCCTCAAAATCGGGGATTTCGTACGGCAGTCTGTCGTTTTCCCTGTCGAAACCACGCTGGTTGTTGAAATGTCGCTCCAGCGTGACGATTCGTGCTCCGACATCCAGCAGTCGCGCGAAGTCCGCATCGAAGAGTATCTCGTACCGGTCGGTCGTCATAAAGTCCCGGGAGAATTTGCAGACGATGCCGCTGTCGTTCAACGCCATCAAGTTCTCGCGCTCGATGAGCCGATCCGTCTTCCCGACCGTTCCCTCGGGGGCGACCGCCTCTTCCTGCGGAACAAGTGGGTACTCGATCGAGTAAAAAGTCGCGTACATATGATCTGCCCCCCGATTCGCGACCGCGTACGAGAGGCCCTGTCCGTGCAGTATTCGCCCCTCGTGGGCGGCAAAATCCATCCCCTTTACCGACCAATTCTCGACGCCGAGGTCGTCGTAAATTCGGTCGATTCCCTCGGCGAGCGTGTCTCCGATGCCCTCACGCCGGGCTATCTTCTCGACGAGAGACCAGATCAGTTCCCGGTTTCCGAACTCATCGTTGGCGGCGAGGTAAGCCGCAATGACGTTGCCAGTGGAGATCGCATCAAGGCCGAACTCGTCACACAGTTGATTTGATTTCATCACGTCTACGATATCGTCGACGCCAGCATTCGATCCGAACGCCATTGCTACCTCGAACTCCGGGCCCTCGGTTTCGACGCCGCGTCCCTCGTCCCTCGTCGGGAGCTTGCACGCAAACGCACACGCCGAGCAGGTTCCCTTCTTGTATTTTTTCTCGGCGACGGCGTCGCCGTTGATTCCCTCTACGCCCTCAAACGTCTGTTGAGAAAAGTAGTACGACGGGAGGCCGTTCATCTCGTTGGCGAGATCCATCACCGCAACTGTCCCCTGCTGTTTCATAATGTGGTCGTCGGTCGCCGCCTCGCGGTGGATCTTCATCTGCTCTGCGGGGAAATTAATATCGGGTCGAGAATCACCACCGAACGTGATCGCCTTCACCCTCTTCGAGCCGAGGACGGCACCTAGACCACCGCGGCCGAACGCACGCTCTTCCGTCGTCATAATCGACGCGAACCGGACCTGTTGCTCCCCGGCCGGACCGATGACTGCCGTCTGCTCCGTGTCCACATCCCGTTCTGACATCAGATGTGCCACTGTCTCGGGTATCGTAGTATCTTCGAGGTGAGGAACCGCCTCGAACTCGACGCCGTCGTCGGAGACGTGAACGGCCACGAGTTCGTCGCTCACGCCGGTAAATTCGACTGCGCTGTATCCGGTAGCGGCGAAGTGCCGCGACAGGAACCCGCCCGCGTTCGACGAGAGGAGACCGTTAGTCAGGGGAGAGAGACCCGTGCAGTTCATCCGGCCAGTGAAACTCATATTCGACGTCTGCATCGGCCCGGTGGTGAAGATCAACCGATTCTCCGGACCCAACGGGGCGGCGTCGAACGGCACCCTGTCGTGAGCGAGTTTGGTGGCGATTCCCCTGCCACCGATGTACGTCTGTGCGGTGTCGTCGATCCGTGTTTCCGCTGTTTCCTCCGAACCGACATCGATCGTCAGGAGCGGGCCTTTAGAGTGTAACATACGAAGTATACAAACAACACCGCGAGGACTTATTTAATTCTGTTCGTCACACACAGCGTGAAGGAACCACCCAAACAGGCGACATTCTGGACGTCTCTAACGGTTTGGGGACGTGGTGAACAAGTGGGTGAACAGCGGCTCAAGCGAGGGGACGCACGGGTACGCTACGCCGTGGCGGCGCTACTGCACCGCACCGACTTGTCGTCCTCAGGGCTGTTCTCGTAGTCCCAGCGGACGTAGTTGTAGAGTTGTCGATGAATGTCGAGATGGCATTCCAGTCGCTCTGCTACCTCTTGTGTCGAGTAGGCGTGATAGCTGTGACCGTATTCTATCTTGGTTTCTTGGTCAGAAGTATATTGACTCAATGGTTGTTTCACGAGTTGTCGGATTCAACTCCGAGGTCAAGCCTTGGGGAATTCTTCTTGCACTTCTGTAGATCTCGCATTCGTGATATGCCCACCACCGACTCTGATACCTTCTGGGCCGCTACCCAAAGTTTAAATAGAATAGATTGGTTTCTTTTTCCGAAGTCAATGATCATCGATGATTTGGATCAAAAGTTCGTAGCGGGACTCCAGGAGGGGCGAGATCGACTGGAAAACCACTATGTGATCATCAGTATCAAAGGGGGGCTACGTGTCTTTCTGTCGGAGCGAGTGACTGTTGTGAGCCTCGCCATCCTCTTGGGTGTCATCTTTGTGGGGGTTTTCGGCCCGATGCTGACGCCGTACGATTACCAAACGTCACACACGGACGAAGACGGGGAGTTACTCAGAGCTGAGGCTCCGTCGGCCGATCACCTGTTGGGGACAAATCAGCAGGGACAGGACGTCCTATCCCGTCTGATATACGGCGCGCGGCCGACACTCATTACGGGCTTCCTCGGCGGGACGATCATCCTCGTCACGGGATTGACGATCGGCGTGACGGCGGGCTACTTCGGTGGACTGATCGAAAGCGCACTGATGCGCTTTACCGACTTCGTCTACGGAATCCCACTGATACCCACCGCGATCGTGATCGTCGCCTTCTTTGGAATCGGGTTCTGGAAATCCATTCTCATAATCGGCGGGTTGCTGTGGCGAGGAAACGCTAGGGTGTTCCGATCACAGGTATTGCAAATAAAGGAACGCCCCTACGTGAGGTCTGCCGAGGCCCTAGGCGGAAGCAGCCGGTATGTGATCTTCAAACACATCCTGCCGAACCTAGGTGGGATGATGGTCCTCTTTTTCGCTCTCGGCATTGGCGTGTCGATCCTCATCAGCGCTTCCCTCTCTTTCCTTGGCGTCACAAGTCCGTTCATCCCATCCTGGGGAGTTATGCTCCGGAACGCGTACGGGTCCGGTCTGATGACGAGCGCGTGGTGGTGGGCGCTCCCGCCAGGATTTATGATCTCAATCACGGTGCTCACGACCTTTATGCTCGGACGTGGGTACGAACGCGTACAGAAAGCCAAGTCAGAGGGGGTTCAGGTCTGATGACCGAACCTTTACTCGAAATCGAGAACCTCCGCATCAATTACGAAGCGCGCAACGACGACCTCCGGGCAGTGTCAGATGTGTCATTCACCATCGATCAAAACGAATACTTCGGGTTGGTCGGCGAGAGCGGAAGCGGAAAGAGCACCATTGCTAAGTCGGTCATCGGCGGCCTAGACTCGAACGGAGAGGTAGTCTCCGGCACGGTCAAGTACAAGGGCCGGGAGATCCAAGACTTCTCCGAGGACCAGTACAGCGACGAAATCCGGTGGAAAGAGATCGCAGTGATTCCTCAGGCCGCGATGAACAGTCTTGATCCTCTGATGAAGGTTCAAGATCAGGCAGTAGAACTCGCTCAACGTCACACGGACTGGACCGAGCACCGCGCAGTGGAACGCCTCTACGAGCTGTTCGAGGTGGTCGGACTCCCAACATCACGTATCGACGATTACCCACACCAGTTTTCAGGTGGGATGAAACAGCGGGCGATCATCGCGCTTGCCCTCCTCCTCGACCCAGATCTGATTATCGCGGACGAACCCACGACGGCTCTAGACGTGATTATGCAAGATCAGATCCTGAAGTACATTCAAGAGATCAAAGGCGAGGGCGATCTAGGGATGTTGATGATAACACACGACATCTCCGTAATCTTCGAGCAGTGTGACGCGATGGGTGTTCTACACGCCGGACAGTTGGCCGAGGTGGGCGACGTGATGGATGTGTTCAACTCACCACGACACCCATACGCACTCCTGCTCCAGCAGGCGTTCCCGGATGTCCGCTATCCGGATCGGGAGTTGGAGGTAATCAAGGGGAACCCGCCAGCGCTGCGCGAAGAGGTGAACTACTGCACGTTCGCCGACCGGTGTCCGTGGGCAGAACCCGAGTGTCACCAGTCGGCACCGCCGCTCGAAGGCCTGTCAGACGATCCCGACCACAAGACGTCTTGTTTCCGGAGCGACGAACTTGTCGATCTTGCCGAGGAATACTTCACAAAAGACGATAGAGTCCAGATTGAACAAGGGGGAGGAAACTGATGTCCCAAGGAAACAACGGTACACAGCAAAACACCGGTCCAGTGATGGAGCTTCGCGGGTTGAACAAGCACTTCGATCCAAACGCGAACATCACCGAAACGATCCGCGGGAAGCTGTTTGGGAAGGAGCAATCAAAGGTTCGTGCCGTGGATGGGGTCGACCTCACGCTGGAATCAGATCAGGTTCAAGGGATCATCGGAGAGAGCGGGTGTGGGAAGTCGACGCTCCTGTCTACGCTGATGGGATTGTACACGCCAACGAGCGGTGAACTCCGTTTGGACGGTAGGCCCGTCTCGAGGTTCGACAAGGCCGATTGGAAGGAATACAGACGCCGGGTACAGATGATCTTCCAAGATCCGTTCAACGCGATGAACCCGAAGTTCTCAGTCCGGGAGGTTCTCCGGGAACCACTCGAAATTCACGACGTGGAGTACACCGAGGAGACTCTTCTCGACGTGCTCGAACAGGTGCAACTGAACCCGCCCGAGAACTACCTCGACCGACGTGAGTCCCAGCTGTCCGGCGGCGAGAAACAGCGCGTGTCGATCGCGAAGGCGCTGGTGCTTGAGCCGGACGTAATCTTGGCTGACGAGCCCGTATCGATGCTCGACGTATCGACGCAGGCGGCGATCCTCCGGTTGCTCGGCGATCTGGTCGACGAGTACGGCGTGTCGATGTTCTACGTCTCACACGACCTCTCGACAGTCTCGTACATCTGTGACCGCGTGAATGTGATGTATCTCGGCAGAGTTGTCGAGAGCGCACCAACGAGGAAGCTCCTAGATGAGCCGAAGCACCCGTACACGCAAGCACTCATCAACGCAATCCCGATTCCCGACCCCAGCCACAACCGGGAACCGACGGACCTCAAGGGGACGCCGGGGGACCCCAGCGACCTGCCGGAGGGGTGTCGGTTCAAAGATCGATGTCCCGAACGGATGGACATCTGCGATCAAGACCCCGTGTTCGCCAGTTACGATGACGACGCACATCAAGTGGCGTGTCATCTCTATTACAATCACGAACAAGGGGCTCCTGCCGCGGTGACAACGGAACCGGAGGTGATGTTCGATGGGTAAAGCGGCATACTACGTCAAGCGGTCGATCGTCTCGCTCCTATTGATTCTTGGGACTGCGACGGCCCTATTCTTTTTTTTCCGGGCGTTGCCCGGCGACTACGCTACGTTACTTGCACAGTCTGGAGCGTCGGCGGAGCAGGTGGAAGCACTGCGGGAACAATGGGGACTAAACGATCCGCTGTGGCAACAGTACCTCCGGTTTGTGACGAACCTCTTCACCGGTAACTTGGGCACATCCCGGGTGTCGGGGCTTCCTGTCTGGGAGTACGTCCGACCAGCCCTGCTGAATTCGTTCATCCTCGTTGCCCCCGCCGTCATCACGGCGTACCTCTTAGGGTCGCTTTACGGAACGCTGATGGGAAGCCGGCAGGACTCGCTCCTCGACAAGTACGGGATCATCCCGCCGACGATGATCGGAACGACACCGGACTTCTTTATTGGAATCTTGCTCATCTTCGTGTTCGCCGGGTACCTCGGCCTCTTCCCGACTTCGGGGATGCTGTCCTTGGATACGTACAACGCGCTGGGTCAGGATGCCACGAACCTCGACATATTCACTACCCTCGACTTCTGGTGGCACTACACGCTCCCGTTCTTGGCGATCGTTCTCAAGTACCTCTACTACCCGACACTCGTGATGCGAGGAAGTATCGTAGAGGTGAAGGGGCAGGACTTCGCGTACTACCACCGGATCAAGGGACTCTCACAGAGCACCCAGCTTCGTCACCTGATGCGACACGCGTCTCTCCCCGTCATCACCCTGCTGCCAACGACTATGGCGAGGGCGATTAGCGGACTAGTACTAATCGAAGTCGTCTTCAACTGGCCCGGCATCGGGAAACTTCTGGTCGACTCCGTCTTCGCCCGCGATACGCCCGTGCTCCAGTTCGTCTTCCTACTCGTAGCGGTGTGGGTGATCCTCGGGAATTTCATCGTTGACATCCTCTACAGCGTGATCGATCCGCGAATCACCATCGAGGGGGATAACGAGGCAGAATAGGCTCAAACAGCTGCTTCCTTGTGTCGCTCTCCGATACATTTATAATGATATACTAGAAATCCGCAGGCGTCACCCACGGTAACGGTTTCCAAGCGTACCGGGACGAGACTGAATAAGACACGCGGAAAATCAAGCGAACGCTATACAATGACTAGCAATACCAACGGGACGGACACGACAGATCGGACGACAGGGAGACGGGCTTTCATCTCGGCACTCGCCGTCGCGGGCAGCGGTGCCATAGCGGGGTGCGGCGGCTCCAGCGGTGGGGACGGCTCCGGTGGCGGAGGTTCCGACGACGGCGGTTCCGGCGACGGAGGCTCCTCGGGCGACCTAGGAGAACGCGTCCCTGCGGTACAGATGACCTATATGGCAGGTCTCGGGGACTCAACCAAGGTGATGGAGGATTCGCTCGCGATCGCCGCAGATAACATCTCCGAGCGGATCGGCGTCCCCGCTGAGCCCGTCCCGAAGGAGTTCTCGACTGTCCTCAACGAGGTCTACAACGATTCACGGAACACCGCGTTCCAGCCAAATACGCTCACGCTGAACGCACGCCGCCTAGATCCGACCGAAATACTCAACCTGAACACGATCTGGCGAGCGGGCGCCAACGGGCAGGTCAGTCACACTCAGCTCGCGAACTGCGAGTACTCGACGCTCGTCCGTGAACAGTCGAATGCGGCGTCCGAGGAGGAGCGCCGAGAGATTGTCAACGAGGCGCTATCGGTGCTTTCGGACGAAGTCGCTGAACTGAGTATGTTCAACCGGGCCGTGTACGGTGCGTACCGGACGGATCAACTGGAGGTGGGCGACACCGGCAACGCCGGAATGATGGACACGAACTCAGATGTCCTTATCAACTCCGGCGTGAAGGGAGACAACGAGAAGGTGCTGAACATCGCCACGTCAGCGGTGCGGACGAAGACGTATATGACGAGCACGGACGCGACGTCGGTGTCGCTGTGGAACAACCTGATTCACTCTCCGCTCATCCGGCACGACCGGAACTGGGAGCTTACGTCGACGTTCGCCACCGACTGGGACGTCTCCGACGAGTTCCAGACGTTCGAATTCACACTCCGCGAGGGTGCGACCTTCCACAACGGCGACGAAATCACCGCCGAGGACGTGAAGTGGACTCACGAGTTCCTTCTGGATAACTACCAGAGCTACGACGGCGTCAGCCAGTGGCCGGTGGAGTCAATCGAGGCCGTGGACGACTACACAGTCAGATTCAATCTCAGCGAAACCTCGCCAGCGTTCCTCCGGCAGCACTTAGCCGTGTGGGGAATTCTGCACAGTGACACGTGGATCGAGGGCGGAGCCGAAGAGAACCCAGAGGATGTCGACATCGACACAGTCGTGGGGTCCGGC
The DNA here is from genome assembly GCF_037031285.1 of Halobellus sp. LT62. Classification (NCBI taxonomy): domain Archaea; kingdom Methanobacteriati; phylum Methanobacteriota; class Halobacteria; order Halobacteriales; family Haloferacaceae; genus Halobellus; species Halobellus salinisoli. The sequence goes on along the minus strand of NZ_JAYEZO010000001.1, from coordinate 1,161,586 downwards.
CCGTATCAGGTCACCAACTTCCAGCAACAGCAGTTGCTGCAGGTTGAACCGCACGAGGACCACTGGAATACTCCAGATGGATCGATGAGTATGCAGGTATTCCAAGATCAACAGAGCGCGTACCGTGCCTTCCAAGACGGGACGCTAAACATCTTTGTTGGAATCAGCCCAGGGATCGCGGACCAGATCTCGAATCAGATGAGTGACGTCGCGGAAGTCTCGACCGTCCAAGGGTTCACCTCGTGGTCGATGAACCCGCAGACGAACTACGGCCCCACGAAGTTCCGCGAGTTCCGGATGGCGGTTTCACAGTGTCTCAACCGACAGCAAATGAACCAAGTGGCGAACTACGGAAACGCCATCTCGATGGAGTACTCCTGTGGATTCTCGCCGACGCATCCCTTCTACCCGGAGAATGAGGACGAGGTGCTGACGAAGATCGCCGATTCGCTCGAGGGCTCCGAGGAGCGGGCGAGGCAGATACTCAGCGACGCCGGGTGGGGATGGGACGACAACGGTCGGCTCCACTACCCGCCGGATGCAGATCTCGAACCCCTTTGGCCCGAGGGCGAGACTCCAATGGACTATCCCGACCGATTCCCTTGCGTTGAGGAACTGAGCCAGTAGAGTCGCTCGTCGGAGAGGTATTCACAGCACGATCACGAGAATCCGGATGTCAGCGGTGCGATCGCCGTTACGAAAACTTCACCTCGTGTTCGTCGATGAAGGATTCATCCAACGTCAGACCGAACCCGGGATCTTTCGGGACGCGGATTTCGCCGTCCTCGATATCGGGCGTATTCTCCACCATCTCGTACCAGAGTGGATCCAGCCCTGGGGCAAATATTTCAGCGAAGGATTCGCTCGCTGTCGAGGCCAAGAGTTGCAGTCCGACCTGCGTACTGTGGTGGTGCCCCATCGACACGCCGTGGATTTCCGCGAACCCGGCGACCCGTCGCCACGCAGTCGCGCCCCCACCTATCGTCGCGTCGTAATTAAGTATGTCCACCGACCCGTCCTCGACGAGACGGCGACAGCCTCGAGGAATGTGCTCGCTCTGTCCGGCTACTACCCAGAGATCGGTCCGTTCTCGGACCGTACGCATTCCGTCGTACTGGTTGTACCAGACAACCGGCTCTTCGAACCACAGGAGGTCCAAGTGATCGGCCATCCGCCCGAACGCTACCGCCTCGTCGATCGTGTATCCCTGGTTTGCGTCGACAGCGATCTCGAATCCGTCGGAGGCCACCTCGTGCGCGGCTTCCACTCGCGCGAGGTCTTCCTCGGGAGACCGGTCCCCGATCTTGAATTTCACGCCCGCCACGCCCAGTTTCTCGTAGGCCTCAATCTCTGCTCTGATCTCTTCGGTACCCTTCCCGTCCTCGTAGTAGCCACCTATGGCCAAAACTGGAACGGTGTCCCGCGCGCCACCCCAAAGTCGGGAGAGGGGTTCACCGGCCGCCGTCCCGATCGCATCCCACACCGCGACGTCGACAGCACCGATGGCAGCCAAAAAGACGTACCGGTCGGTGCCCTCGTACAGCGAACACGTGGTTGTCGTCTGGAACATCCGCTTCCAGTGACGATCGACCGAATGGAGATCCTCTCCGATCACGACTGGCGCGATTACCGTGTCGATGATCTCGACGAACCGGCGTCCGAGTTCGGGGTTGACATCCAACAGGACACCGGAGTAGATCCGTCCAGTCACGTCCGTCCCGGTGTGCACCTCGACGACGATCGTTGCACGCTGTGTTTTCGTGTAGTTGCTCCCGCTCACGACCCTGTCGGTCTCCGCGACGACGGGGCGGACGCTGACATCGGTAATTTGCACAGGACGGTAGATACATCGATCGTATTTTATTATTTGGGACCGAGACGTTCTATAGTGCTTCTCGACATTCAGTTGAGCGATACAACGTGTGTTGTGTGCGATCGGAGACACCAGCGGGTGGGGATGTCTACGGGCGGCACCTCCTCATTCCCGTACCGTAGGATGGGTGATCGAGAACGGAGGACCGCCCCCACGAGCGACACCATTCGGTACCCTGCATCGACATACCTCTCCCACGATATCGGCTCCAAGTCTAAACCACGAATATTGCGGGTTCGACTATCGGTGATGCCAGCACGCTCCACGCGACTCGTTCTGTCCAAAGATTACCGTTCCAAGGCGTGCCGTCTAATAGGAAATCGGCTTCGGCAAGAGTGAAATCGGAGATTCCAGCCTCATATCAGAGATATGCAAACTGACGAAAAACCGTCAGAAGGAACGATGAGCTCGCGAGATTCCGATGGGTCTGAGTCGGAGTTCCATATGCCGACCGTGGTCGGAAGTCTGGTTGCCGGCGTCTTCTTCGGTGGTGTCGGTGGCGGCGTGGCGTTCCCGACTCTCCCGACGCTGGGGACGGTACTCGGCCTGTCACCGCTATTGGTCGGAGTCATCCTATCGATAAATCGGTTTACGCGCCTACTGATGAACACGCCCGCCGGAGGCTACATCGACAAGGTGGGAACTCGCAAGCCGATGATTGTCGGGTTCATCTTCCAAGGGGTTCCGCCGTTCGGGTACATCGTCGGCTTGCACGCAGATATGATACCTCTGTTCGGACCAGCATCAATCTTCATCGCTGCAAGAATCGTCTGGGGACTGGGTTCGGCGTTCGTCTTTGTCGGCGCATTTAGCACAGTCGTCCACGTCACCTCCGATAACAACCGCGGGAAATGGATCGGATACTTCCGCGGTGGACAGAGCTTGGGGTTTCCAAGCGGACTTATCGCTGGGGGGATCCTCACCGATCTGTACGGGTACGAGGTGGCCTTCGGCATCGCCGGCACGCTGGGATTGTTGGCGGCGGGCGTGAGCGCCGTCGTGCTCCCGGACGTATCCCCGTCGTTTACCCAACCCACGCGATTCCGGGACGTTCCGGGGATTGTCCTATCGGATTCGCGGATCTTTATGATTGGATCAATAAACTTCACCGTTCGATTCCTGTTTCACGGCGTGCTGCTGTCGACGATCGTTGTTTTCGCGACGGTCAACGAGATCACGATCGGAGAGTTTTCTGCTATCGGTGTCAGCGGAGTCATTATGGGGTTCAGCGTCATCTTTTCCAGTACCACGACCGCCGTGACCGGCAGCCTCTCGGACCGGGTACGGAATCGACTGTACATCACGGTCCCGTCGTTGGCCGCGATCACGGCAGGTTTCGTCATATTGAGTGCTATACCAACTCTGGAAGGGACCCTCACGGGCTTGGCCGTGATCGGCATCGGTATTGGCGGTACCAGTCCACCGCTGTTGGCCTTACTGGGTGACCTCAGCCCGGCGGGCGACACGGGAAAACTGGGCGGAGTGTACAATATGTTCGGTGATCTCGGGATGACGCTCGGTCCGCTGGTGGCGCTCCCGGTAGCCGAACGGGTCGGCTACGCTATGGAGTACCTCCTCTGTGCGGGGATGGTGGGAATTGTCCTGTGTGTATTGGTGACTACGATGCTACTGCCGGCCTCGGACGTCGAAGCGGACTGATTCCAGTGGGCAGATCGTCGGGCTGGATCAATATGGGGGAGCCCCTTCGGTGGTCATAGATCACAGAAGCCAACTTGGAACCGATAGAGATGCGAAAATATGCCAAGGAACGGAGCGGATGTCCGATCTTCGACGGTACATTTTTTTCTGGTAGAGGAGTATCAGACACGATGAAGATCACTGAGGTCGAGCCGATACGGGTGGGTCCGTACCTTTTCGTTCGAATACACACGGATGCAGGTACCACGGGCCTCGGCGAGGCAGGTGCGTGGGCACACCCCGAGGCGACAACGAGGGCCATCGCCGGGTTCGAGCGACAGCTCCTCGGGACAGATCCTCTGAGGATCCGGCACCACTTCCAAGCACTGTACCGAAACGCGCATTTCCGCGGAGCGGTCGTCACTGCGGCGCTTAGTGCGATAGATATCGCCCTGTGGGATATCGCGGGGAAGTACAACAATGTCCCCGTGTACGAACTCCTAGGGGGACCGACGCGGACGAAGGCGCGAGCGTACCCTTGGGTGCTCGGCGAGACGACTGAAGAACTCGTGGCGGGCGCAGAGCGGATGGTCGACGAAGGGTTCACTGCGATCGGCCATCTGAATCCGCTCACTGACCACGATCGGAGTGAACCGTACTTTGAGACGCATTCCCAGCGTATCACTGCCGCCGTCGAGCGCGTTGGGATGCTTCGGGAAGTCGTGGGACCCACAGTCGACCTCTGCCTCGAGATCCACCGGCGGCTCGATCCCGCCGAAGCGATCGTTCTTGGCAGGAAACTCGAGGAATTCACGCCGATGTTCTATGAGGATCCCACTCGCCCGGATAACTTCGACGCGATGGCGCGTATCGCGCGGAAAATCAACCTTCCAATTGCAACCGGGGAGCGACTGCAGACGATACACGAATTCGAGATGCTGCTGTCCCGTGACGCTGTCGACTACATTCGTCCAGACGTCTGTCTGGTCGGCGGAATAACACAGGCAGTGAAGGTCGCTGCGCTTGCGGAAGCCCGGTACGTCGACGTCGTTCCGCACACCCCGCTGAGCCCAATCGGCCTCGCTGCGAGTCTGCAACTGGCCGCGGTGATCCCGAATTTTGCCATACAAGAGTATATGTACACCGGAGAAGAGGGCGACGAAAATGAGCGTCTCATTAAGGACCCAATCACCTGCGAAGATGGTTTCCTCATCATTCCCGATCGTCCCGGAATCGGCGTTGAGCTGAATGGTTCGGCGGTCGAAAGCCGAACAAGGTCGGATCGGCAGAAGCCGACACGGCTTCACGAGGATGGTTCAGTAGTTGATCAGTAACTATTTTATTATATATTATCGCCCGTTCCGGTGAGGCCATACGCAGCTACCAAGTCACCGCCAACGGAAGAATACGGCAATGATATGGTTCCAAGCCATAGATTACTCAAAGAAAACACTATGATCCTTTATCGGAAATATAAGATGAGGCTAACACAGAAATGCCTAAAATCGACGTTCTTATTCTCCGGGACGGGATTCACGGACTCTCGGTGGGTCCTTATGCGGAATCCCTTCGGGAGCGATTACCGAACCACGAGATCAGGATAGCACAAACGCCGGAGGATAGACAAGAGCTTGCACCACAGGCACGCGCCATTTCGGGGGTATCCATCGATCGAGAACTCCTGCGACGTGCAGGTGAACTGGAGTTGTTCGCCGGCCTAGCGTCAGGATACGACCATCTGCCCCTAGAGGCGTTATCCGATGCAGGGGTCACGGTCACGACCGGATCCGGGGTTCACGCCCCAAACATCGCCGAACAAGTTCTGGCGTACATCCTTGGATTCGTCCGCAGTTTGGAGGTCGCTCGAGACCAGCAGAAACGTCGGGTCTGGCAACACTATCAGTCGAATGAGCTCTACGGGAGTACCGTCACCATCGTCGGCCTCGGGTCGATCGGAAGGGCAATCACGCAGCGCGTGTCAGCCTTCGGGGTGGAGACGATCGGCGTCAGATACACTCCGAAAAAAGGAGGTCCGACCGATGAAGTGATTGGGTTCAACGATCGAGCGTTCCATCAGGCACTCGTCGAGACCGACCACCTCGTAATCGCCTCGCCGCTTACGGAGACGACCCGTGGACTCGTCGACCGGCAGGCGTTCAAGTCGCTCCCGAACCACGCGTACCTCGTGAACGTCGGCCGGGGACCGATAGTGGATACCAAAGCACTGGTCGAGGCAGTACGGAAAAACTGGGTCAATGGCGCGGCGCTCGACGTGACAGATCCCGAGCCACTCCCGCAGAAACACCCCCTCTGGCGGTTCGATAACGTGACGATTACCCCCCACACCTCCGGATACAGCCCGAAGCTGTGGATCCGACTCGCTGAAATCGTCGCTGAAAACATCCGCCACCTAGATGCGGGGGAGGCTCCCGAGGCGTTCCGAAACAGGATCCACTGCTGAGTCCCGACGACGGTAGTGTTTAGTTAGGAGCATTGAGCCAGACAGTAAATTCTTGAATCAACTTTCATCCGCTTGATCTCAATGTGGCTGAAAAAATTTGAGAACGAGTGCTTCGGCGTTTTAATTCTTAAAAAATTTGTCCGGTGGTATGCCTATTTCCATTTTGTTCAATTTGAAATCGGAGCCCAGATCCGGCTAGCGCGGTTTGGAGGTGTTGAGCGCCATCGGCCAGAAGTACGGCGGTCGTATGGTATAATATTCGAAAGTGACAACTGTAATTACTCAGACGTTGTCTCATTAGGGTGAATCGTTTTCACCCGTTGGTCTGTTTTTGAGAGTGCTTCAGTCGCCATATCGGCCCGCTCAGCGGCCTCGATGTGCTGGTATGCTTGCCGGATTTGCTCTTCGAGTTATCTAGATATCGGGCCGCGGCAACGTATCCGAACTCTCGGATGGACTCCACATAGGTACAAACCCCGCGGTCATATTGTAATGCAATTGTTCTCGAGATCGGTGTGGCAGACCGTGGTCCGATGACATCGAGGCGTAGGGTAACAATATTCATTGATTCAATTGCCAAGTTGAATCAATCGCGATCGATATGGATCATAAGGGTGCGTCTATACGGGGCTTCAGTTTTTCCCAACGGTCTGTACCAGCTTCCTATGCCGTAAAACTGCTACAGATACCTGTTCCGATAGTCTGTAAAAAGCTTCGGTAATAGCTGTCGATGGGGAGGCTGGTGTAGCTACCCCCCCAGAAAGCTATTACAGATACGTGTTACAGATATAGATGATAAAGATCTGTGGCAAACAGTATCTTTCCACAAAATCACAGCACTACAGATATTACAGAAATAAAATACAGATAGACGTTACAGACATTTAGTACAGATATTCTGAACTAACGTCTGGCACAGATTTATGCGATAGGAGATAGAAACACCGAGCGTATGATCACGGCCGTAGTCTACTCGGAATCAGGGGGAACGTACAAGACGACGATGACGGCCAACCTCGCAGTTGCGCTTGAGCGGATGGGACTCAATACACTCGTACTGGATCTTGATCCACAGGAGGGGAATCTAACGAGCCTCTTTGACGTCGGTGAACACCGTAGCGATCCAGACGCCGACAATCTAGTCAAACACATTCTCGATATGCCTGATGGAGACTTTCACGAGTTGATTGAGACAACAGCAGAAGGCGTCGACATTACTCCAAGTCACGATATGCTCGGTGACTTTACGTCGAACCTCGAGCAGAAGATCGCCTATGAGACGGGGATGCAAAATATAAGCCGCGAAGAGTATCCTCGGTTCGAACTTCTGTACGAACTCCTCTGGAATAAGCAGAAACTGCAGGATAAATACGATGCCGTCCTCATCGATCCAAACGCCCGGGCGGAGGACTTGCTGTATAATGCGATTTTCGCCCTCCGAACGCTTGTCGCGCCTGTCAAACCGGCTGGGAAAGGAAATCTGAGCTTGGAGGGGCTCGAAGAACTTGTCGGGAATATGGAAAACCAATTAGATATCGAAATCGGCCTGTCCTGCGTCGTTCCATCAGGAGTTGGCCAAACGAATGCTCACCAGCAGTATCAGCAACAGTTTGAGAACACGGACGCATTCGCCACGCCTGTCACTATTGGAAACCGGGAAAGCCTAATGGACGCAATGTGGGAAGCCAGAGGGTCCGCGTTCAAGGTCGTCGAAGAACGGTGGAAAACCTTCGAGAAGGACGGTACGATGGTGAGCGAACCCGGTCAGCGACGGATACGAAACCGAGAAATCGAGACGCTGCAGAAGTTGTACGAACTCGCGTGGTTCATTGCCACCGATACGTTCGATGCGAATGTCGATCCAGTGCTGGAACTCGATATTCAGGACCACGAGACGAAGACAATCAATCTTCGAAGTGACGAGACAACGGAGGCGACAACCATATGAGCAACTTCAAATCCGGCTCCGGAAATCTCAATTTCGGTGGAGATGATGAGAAGGACGAGAAAAGCAAATCGGCCACTGAATCCACAAAGACTCAAGACGAGAGGAACACTGCAAAGTCGACAGAATCAGGAACGGCCCGAGCAGCCTCCGCAGAAAACCAGCCTACAGAAACGACTAGTAGCTCGAAGGAATCCAAACCGGGGGGACAGACACAAACAGCGACAACAGCCCCCACCTCCGAAGCGGAGAAATACCCGTACTTCGTCCGGCGGAATAATGTTGGCGACGAACGCGACACACGTCTTGAAATCCACGTTCGCGACAAGGTGGCCGAGCAGGAAGGCAAATTCAGGAGTGAACTGGCCGAGCACCTCGGAACGAACGAAATCTCAAAAACAGATGCCCGAGAGTTCGCCCTGCTCGCAGCATTTCACAATCCCAAACAGGTTGCTGACTTGATGCGGGACGAGGGGTTCGGTACGCTCGGGTGAGAGGGAGTTGATATCGATTTTCGATTTCAGAATGAACCTCCGAGTGTGGAATCCATACAACGAAATACTGATTATAACGTCGTAGAGGCTTGGTAACTGATGATTGTGTCTTGCCTCGGTTGATCTTAGGACCACTGAAGCCATCAAGAGCGGCGACTCCATCCGTCGTGTCGCCCACCGCCTCCACACCGTACGAGACGGTGCCGTTCATACTGTTGGACTCGCTGGAAGCCATCGACCCCGACAGAACCGCTGCGTTGGTGGAGTACTTCGCAGATTATGCGGACTACCTCGTCGTGACACTGCTGTCCGAGGACGCCCAAGCACTCGACGACGGCTTCACTCGCATCACCCCAATTTAATCACAACCGGAGCCGGTGACACCTTCACAGCGGGCCTCATCCGGACGTGGCTACTCGATGACTATTCGGCGCGTGAAGCGGGTATCTTTGCCGCTGCAACGGCCGCGGTCAACTGTACTGCTGTCGGCGCGCGTGGGTGTCTCCCACTCGCTCAAGGACGGTGGTATCGACGGCCTCGCCCGTGCCGGCCCCGCTTACGACGACTGCGTCGGCCCTGCCTCGTTCGACGAGTTCGCTCACCACTTCCGCGTGGGACCGTTCGGTAAGCGGCGCGGATTGTTTCACGTCGATGTCCGCAAGAATAACCACGTTGGCATCGAGTTTCTCACGGAGGCGTACCGTCTCGTGCGCCGTCCTTCGATGAGGCCCTAATCGTGAGGCGAGCCCCGGTGTGGACGTTCACGCGGACGAATTCGCCACCCGTTGCGGCGGCGATTCCCAGTGCACTCTGGACGTCATTCCTGAGGAGGTGAGCGCCGAACGGGATCGAGGCCGCATCACAGAGCGTGGCCGCAAGTGCCGCGACATCGGCAACGACTGACGCGGGACTCGGTCCGGACAGAAGGGCGCGTCACCGAAACTTTCGAGCAGAATCCCATCGGCACTCCGGATTCGAGCGCTTCTGCATCCGGAGTAATCACTCGCGGAGTTCGGTTCGGTCCCCTCCGAAACCCGGTGAACCCGGGAGCGGCGGCAAGTGAATCATCCCAAGAATCGGTGTCTCCGTGCTGAAGACGTCGATATGGGTGTGTGACCGTCGCAGCGACTTAATCATACAGATACCGTACTCCGTCGTGATTCGGCGATGGAGGTCCCGGTGCTTACCCCAAGAATCAATTTGGGCCGAGTCTTTACACCTGTTTTACTGATATTTTCAAGTTAGTAAAGTATATATTATATTTATTTTTCGAGATAGTTTCACCGTATTGATTGACGTATTCATCACGGAAAGCGCGATTAATTGCTTTATTCCCTCTGTCGAGAATTCAGTCAGTATGTCGATCGGTGATCTAGTCGGCGATAATATAAAATACGATGAATATCGATAGTAGTCGGGGGAAATCCTATCGCGTGTGCAATCTCTCCTCCTCGTTCGACAGGACGGTGAAGCAGTCGAGTTCCCGTGCTGAACCTATTCATCACGCCAGTTCTGTCCGGCCCGGCATCTCCGGGAATAACAAAAGTACGTTCGTTACTATGTGGCCGCACACGGACGACTACGGAACGGCCGTCGCGGGGAGACAGTCACGCCGGTTCGGAGTGTGTCCGAGCGAGACCGGTGGGACAGTCGGCACCGATGGGTACGGGTCCTCGTAACTGGTACCGGAACCGGTTCGAACTGGTGCCGATGGGGGTCAGTCACTCCTCGCCGTTGCGATCTTGGTCGCCCTGACTTCGCCGGCGTCGAGTTCAGCCTCGACCTCCCGTGCCGCCTGCACGAGGTTCTCCATCTTCCGGTAGGCGACCTCACGCGGTAGTAGTTTCAATCCGCAATCGGGACTGACCGTGAGCCGCTCCGGTGGCACGACCTCCAATCCACGCTCGATGTTGCGCTTGATCTCTTCGACGGATTCGACGGTGGTGTCGTGGGCGTCGACCACGCCGAGTGCGAAGTCCTTGGTGAACTCCGGTTCGGTGAACACGTCGAGTTGGTTGTAGTCCGTATTGGCCAGTTCCACGTCAACTTCGTCCACGGGGTACTCGAGGATTTCGGGGTAGATGCGCGAGTAGTCACCGTAGCAGACGTGGATGCCGAGTCTGACGTCGTCAGGGATGTCCGCAGCGATCCGGTCGAGACACGCGCCCACGATGGCGTGGTCATCAGGCGTCGTCGCCAGCGCCGGTTCGTCGATCTGTACGTAGCGCGCGCCCGCCTCGACGAGCGCGTGTATCTCCTCGTTCACGAGGTCTGCGAGGTCGTACGCGAGTTCTTCGCTGTCCCCGTAGTGCTCGTCGAAGGCCCAGTTCGCGAGCGTGTACGGGCCGGTGATCGGGACTTTCACTGCACCGCTCGCGACGAAACTGGTGAACTCGAACTCCTCGCGCAACCACGAGTCATCGTACGAAACGCGGTCGGTCACGCTGGGCTTGTGGAAGTAGTTGTGTCCCCACACCTTCACCGGCCCGTTGAATTCGTACCCGTCGATCCTGTCCGCAAAGTACTCGACCATCTCGGTACGGCGTACCTCCCCGTCGACGACGACATCCAAGCCCGCACGCTCGTGTTCCCGAGTGATGAGGCGGGCGGCGTCGTCCAGCGCCTCCGTGAAGCCGTCGCTCGCGTCGTCAGTCGCTTCCGCCGGCCGCTCGACGTCCTCGTCGGCGTCCACAACCCGGTCGTACTCGTTTTCGAGCCACGCCGGCTTCGGATAGCTGCCGACGACGGTCGTCAACAGGAAGTGGTCGTTCGGATGCTCGGCGGGTCGGAACCGATCGCGGTCGCTCATACCGTCACCTCCGACACGCTCGCCGCTCGACCGAGCACGTCGAGTTTCGCCTCGGCACTCGTGACCGGGAGATAGAACAGTTCCGTGTTCGGCGTGAGGTAGATCGTCTCGGGGCTCGCGACCTCCTCGAACCGCGAGACGCGGTCATCGATCTCTCGCAGCGATTCAACCCGGGTGTTCTGTCCATCGGCGACGCCCAGTGCGACCGTATCGGGCGTTCCGTGTTCCGAAATGATCGACTGGACCTCCGGTTCGGCGTTGACGAGGTCAAAGCCGAGCCCATCGACGGCGGCGTCCAGCGCCGCCGTGTAAACGTCTTCCGACAGCGCGTCCCAGTAGGTGTGGACGACGACCTCCGCCTCAAACGCCTCGGCGACCTTCGAGAGGGCGTCGATCACGTCGTCGACGTCGACGGTCGATTCCTCGCCCGTGGGTGGATTCACCGCCAGCGACGGCTCTAGGACGAACACCGTCTCGACCTCGGGAAACGCTCCGCCCTCCGCAGCGAGGAACTCGGCTGTCCCCGCGAGGAACTCCCGGTCGTCGCCGTAGTACTCGTCGACGGCGAGGTCGATCAGGGAGTACGGTCCCGGTAAGACCGCCTGAATCGGTGTTCCGTCCGCGCGTGACGTCACTGCGTCGAGTTCCTCCGCGAGCGTACCGTCGAAGGTCAGTTCACCGGTCACGGCCAACTCGCGATGGAAGTTGTTGTTGTCGTAGTACCGGACGATGCCGCCGGTCTCTACCGCGTCGTGAACGGCGAACGGATGACCCAGCATGTCGTCCCAGCGGAGTTGGCCCTCGACGATCCGATCGAGACCAGCGTCCACCTGCCTCTCGATCACCTCCGCTCGCGCCCGGTCGTACGTCTTGGCCACTGCCGCCCCCTCGGTACCGCTGAGGAGGTCCTCTTTCTGGTGTCCCTTCAGTTCCGAGAGGTCGTCTTTCGCCCAGTCGGGAAGCGGATACAGTCCTACCGTCGCGGCTAAGTGCGACATATTTTGACGTCAGTATGCATTATTTTAATTCTTTCTGTTTATTTTATTCTTGCTAGTAATTGAGCCGCGATTCCGGCCAGCGACGATCGTCACCGTCCCGGAGATCCCAGCCCGCGAGAGCGCACGGACGCCGGCCTCGCGCGCGGCAGCGGCGCGCCCGGCGGTTGTGACCCCGTACACCGCCGGCCCCCACGAGGACTGACCGGCTCCGAACACCGCCGGAGAGTCGGTCACTTCATCGACGATACTGCCGACTGGGGGACGGTAGGTGTCCCCCTGTTCGTCGGCGTACCACAGGCCGTTGAGGCGATCGACAGTCGTCACGGCCCTGCCGAAGTTCGCGACGTCTTCGTCCACCAGCGCGGGCAACACTCGCTGCGTAACCGTGGCGTCGATACGATCGGCTATCGAGGGATTCGCCCGGCGAACGACCGTGCGCATACACGTGTCTTCGCCGTCACCGCTCTTTCCGGGCGAAACGTCCGGCAGGACGAGCAGAAACCGCCACTCCTCGGGAATCGCTTTTCGAGTAGCGAGTGGAGGGGCGGTGGGGTCGTCCCCGGCCGCGCTATCTACGGGGTAGGCCTCGGTGGGGATCCCGCGATCAAGGACAAAGCCGCCGGCCTCGAACGCGGCGATGCCGACGCCGCTCCGTCTCCCGCGCCCCAACCGGCCCGCGTTCTCCCGGATCGCCGGGTCTCGACCGTGGGCACGCGCGATCGCCGTGAGCGTGCTGAGCGCCAGTTGGGTCCCCGATCCCAGGCCGACGTGTCTCGGCAGGGACCGCTCGACGGTCACCCGCGCCCCGTCGACGTCGAGGAGCGAAACGGCCCGCCTAGCGTATCTCGTCGCGGCCGCGACGGTCTCGTCGTCGACTGACGCCGCCCCGGTGCACAGCACTCCAGCCGCGGGGTCGGCTTCGACGACGACTCGCGGGCGTTCCAGCGTAACACCGAGTCCGCCGAAGAGCCGGTCGCGCTTCGGAGAGAGGTTCCGGAACCCGAAGTGGAGTCGAGCACAGCCGGTAATCCGAGCAGCCATTTGTCCGTTCCTCGCTATCTGTCGACGCGCGCCGTTTCGGACTCGGTCTCCGCCTCGCGGTCCACGTCCGGACGCTGCGGGGGGCTCCAGTCGGTGAGTGACGCGACGAGTGCGACGGCCTCCCGATGTCTCGGACCGCCACACTTGTCGGCGACATCGGCGAAAAACGCCATCCTGTCGCGAAGCCGACCGTCGTCGTACTCGGCAACGCCCAAGCGCGACCCCGCGACGGCCAGTTCCACGACCGCACCGAGCGAGCGCGTCGTCGTCGGCACGCGACGCTGAATGACGGCGGCTCGTTTCGGACGGAGTCGCCAATCCACCCACTGCGTGCCACCGGATTCGCCCGTTTCAATACGCGTCGCGTCGACTTCGGCCCACGCCGTTGCAGCTTCCAGAACCGGGTCGGCGGTCTCGACCGCGTCGAGGGCCGCCTCAACGAAGACGACCGGGTCACGAACGAACTGGACGTAGCCACTCCCCCGGCGTTCGAAGTTTTCGCGCGTCCTAGTCCGTCCCCACGTCCGCACACGAACCGGATCGGTCAGATCGTGGTCGTCGCCTGCGTGTAAGCCGAGCGCGGCGACGCTCCAGTTACCGTTCGGATCGCGTGTCGAGGCCACGCTCTCGACGACGCCGACGAGGTCCACCGGCCACTGACCGTCAGTCATCCGTCGAACCCCGTGTCGACAGCCGTTCGCGAACCTCCCCAAGGAGCTCAACGGCCGCGTGCCTGTCCGGTCCCAGCGGCGACGCCGCGACGAAGGCGTCGGTGTACTCGCGAATGGACGCGATCCGATCCGCCACCGATGACGGCGTGCCGGCGATACAGAAGGCATCGAGCATATTCGCCGTCACCAGTTCGTAGGCCAGATCGAACTCCCCCGCAGAGATGGCCGCACCGATCTCCTCGGTGCGATCGGCGTCGAGTCCGTGACGCTCTACGACCTCCTCGGGGGCACCGGCGGCGATGAACGCGACCGGCGGGCGTGCGGCGTTCCTTGCCGCGGACGCGTCCGTGTCGACGCTGACACTCGCGAAGGCGGCGAACGTGAACGCCTCGCGGGAGTCCGCCCGGGAACCGAGACCGGAACTCACCTGCTTTGCCGCCCAAGCGTAGTCGTCGGGATGCGAGGCGTTCACCAGCACGCCATCGGCGTTCTTCGCCGCCATCTGGATCATCCGCGGTCCCTGCGCGCCGACAAACACGGGGACTTGGTCCGCCTCGTAGTTCAAGCCCGCATCGTTGACCTGAAAGGTTCCGTCGTGGTCGACACGCTCACCCGCCCAGAGCTGTCGGTGAACGCGCATCGTTTCGTGAACCCGGGTGAGCGGCCGGTCCCATTCAAGGCCGAGATTCCGCAAGGTGGAGGGGTCGCCCGCTCCCAGTCCCAACACCGTGCGCCCGTCGCTGGCCTCCGAGAGCGTTGCCACCAGCGACGCCAATCGTACCGGGTGGACGTCGTAAGGGTTCACTACCCCCGGCCCGAGTCGTATCTCGTCGGTCGCGTCGGCGAGGCGATCGAGCGCGATGAAGGGATCGCGGTTGTTGTAGTGACACGAGCCGAATACGACATCGAACCCGGATGATTCGACGGTCTTCCCCAACTGGGCGACATCACTCGGCGGTACGTCGGGCGTAAGTTCGATTCCCCACTCAAACGAGGTTTTATTATTTATACTCATTATATTCGATTCGATTATGCTCTAATCGGAATGACTTCGTGGAGGGGTTTGAATGTTGTGGTGACATGGTGCGGTTCGTCGCGGTTTTATGACAATAAAGAATCATTAAATCCGCAACGTTTAATATGGGTAATAGGAAGGTACGGATATGCGAATTGCACTCTTAGGCGGTACTGGAGCTGTCGGTGAAGGGCTCGCCTTGCGCTTGGGTCGAGACACGGGTCACGAACTCGTCATCGGGTCACGGGATCCGGAAAAGGCACGTCGATGCGCCGAAGACTACCTCGAACGACTTGACGAATCCGGAGAGCGCGCGACGATCGAGGGCGGTTCTAACCCAGTGGCGACCGAAGACGCCGATCTGGTCGTGCTCGCGGTGCCACCGGAATACGTCGTCGATACGATCGACACGGTGAGAGAGGCATTAGACGAGGAGACGATAGTGGTCAGTCCGGCCGTGAAGATGCACCGGGACGGCGACGGGTTTCACTTCGAGAGAACGGATGTGGGAAACAGCATAACGGCGGATGTCGCGGAGGCCGTCCCCGCGAACGTCTCGGTGGTGGGTTCCTTCCACAATCTGCCCGCAAAGCGGCTCGCAGCACTCGACACGGAGTTAGGTATCGACACCGCCATCGTTGCCGACGACGAGGCGGCAGCCGAAACCGTCGCAGCGGTGGTAGCGAGTATCGAGGGACTGCGAGCGGTCTTCGCGGGGCCGATTTCGAACGCCGTCGAAGTCGAGTCGATCACGCCGCTTCTGATCAATCTCGCGCTGAACAACGACGATATGCACGACGTCGGCGTCCGGTTCACGTGAGAGCCTCTCCGACGTAGTCGCACGTCAGTTCATTATTCGTCGATCTCTTCGAGAGCTTCTGTAGCGACATCACCCAATTCGCCGGCCTCAATATGTGAATACCGTTCCCGAACCATCTCCTCCGAGTTATCGAGATAGCGGGCTGCGACCGTGTACCCGAAGGCCCGGACGAGGACCTCACCCATCCCACGTCGCCCACCGTGGGGGGCGAGATAGTCGTGTTTCGGATGGTCGATGTCGATCTCTGCGGCCTCCGAAAGGCGCTGGAGAATCGTTCGTGCGCCGTCCGTCGTGATCGACGGCGGCCGAATGTCCTCATCGAACGCCAGCAGGAGGTCGCGAGCGTAATTTTCACGGCGTTCAGTAATTGCTTCTGGGCGTTCCCCTCGGTCGGCTAGCTCATCCTGGACGAGCCCCGAAAGCGTTCGTTGGTCGAACGTCGGAAACACCGGCCAGCGCTCCGTCGGCGGGTCCATCAGCTGGCGGTAGCTCCGGAGCGGCGAGATCACCGGGTCGGGAAGACTGGCAGCGTCCCACTGCTGTTTCTTCCGGTAGACGTCCATACTCCCGTCCTCGAACGACAGGTCCTCCCAGCGGACGCCGCGCCGGCGTGGGTCGTTCGGGTCCCGGAGTAGTTCCCCGACGCGGACGGCCGTGTACGCGAGGACAAACACGAGAGCACGGTCGCGGGTTGCCTTCAGCGCCGCGTAGTGCGCTCGCTGTCTGTCAAGAGGGTCAGTATCCTCCGGGAGTGTGGTTAACGTCTCGATGGCGTCGCGGGCCCGTTCGTCGACGTGGCGGGTGAGCGCGTGGCGCTGTTCGGACGTCCAAGCCTGCTGGTCGCCGGGCTTGCGGCCGTCGTCCTCCGGCAGCGGCGCCATCGCGCTCGCCCGTTGTGCGTAGTGCGCTTCGAGATACCCCTCGTTGACACACCAGCCACACCACGCAGAGATATAGCGGTAATAGGTTTGTACCGTATTCTGTTTGAGACCTCGATCTCCACCGAGATGCCGGGCATACTCCCGGAACACTCGCTCGTCGAGGTCCTCAAAGGTGGGGTCGCGGTCGACGTCGTCGGGGACGATCCCGGTCCAGTCGTCGCCGCCGCGGTCGCCGGCAACCCACTCGGCGAACCGCTCGAGCTCGCGCGAAGCGTTGCGTCGATAGTTCCCGCCGCCGCCACCGCGGCCTTTCCCCTTGTCCTGGAGGTAGCGCTCGAAGGAACTCGCGAGTGACTGATCGGAACGGTTTCGAGGTGTACCGGGAGTCATAATTCTTCGTTCGCGTACTGGTAGGTCGGACGGACATCCTCGAGAAGCTCTTCGATGATTTCCCAAAGGATCAGGGAAGGGGTCTCGTGCTCGAACGTGATCCCCCAGCGATCCTCCGTATCGGCGACTGAGTACTGGAAATGCGTCCGTCCCAGATCGGGATGGTCTTCGTCCTGATGCCAGCCAGCGTGAAAGCCCGTGTTCGGGTCGGTGTAGTTGATGCGGAACCAATCGTGTGGATCCTGTCGATACCACTTGACAGTCAGTTCGGGCGAATCGGGGCCTGTCGGAGGATCAAGACGAGTTGGATCGAAAATCGCCCGCAGCTGCTTGGTCTCGATATCGTCCGGAACGTACTCAACGGCCCTGATCTGTGGCACACGGTCAAGGACGTCTCGCTTCAGCTGGGCGTAGAGGTTCGCATTCGGATCACCACCTAGATGCGGAACCGACATCCGTTAGCTACTGGCCTCGGCAGGTTCTGTCGTCGGCGCGAGAAAGTCCCATTCGCGGATGGCGAAGCCGACGATCTGGATACGCCGTTGAAGGTGCTCCCACTCGTGGGCGATCTCACGGCGACGGTCTTCCTCCTCAGCATCAAGGGACTCGTCAGCGAGCGTCCCGCGAAGTTGGTTCGGTGACTCGACGCCGAATTCGGCCTCCCAGTCGCGGATCTGCGTCTTCATATCGGCGAGACGGTCCGTGAGCTTCTCGACAGTGTGTCCGCTGTCTCGAAGCCGCATCGCCTCCTGCATCGCTTGGCGGCGATAATCAGGGTAGTACGTCGTGTGGGTGCCGCTCTCGTCACGATGGAGAATACCATCGTCGACGAGCCGTTCGAGGACACGCTTGGTTGGTTCGTGTGACCAGCCCGCTTCGGAGGCAATCCAGTTGGCCGTCCGCGGCTCCGACAGCTGCCGGGCGGTCATCCGAACTCGGTCTTCACCCGTGGTCTGGCGTTCCATCAGGCCCTCGGAGTTCGATTCATCTTCGGTCATACAACACCGTTCGGGCTTTGTCTTAATATAGGTTGAGGTCATTAGTTCTATATCGAATCTCATCGTTCGCCATCGCTCCAACCTCAGCTGTGGAGTGCAGGAGCAAACTCGGACCGTAGTCTCGACTGCTTTACCACGGGAAAGCGTCTTTCTGAGCCGATTGCAGCATTCGTGCTTCACTGACGGCGTCGAGGTACTTCAAAGTGGTCGTGATTATTGGCATAATCATAACCACTAGTAAAATTAGGATTATCGATAAATTCCAGGGGGATAGGACCCCATACGGCTGATTTCCGACAGGGACCACAGTTATATATCATATATCGCGATACATAATCTCATCCAAGGTGCTCGGAGACTTGGTAGTTTGGAAGTACTCTACTAATAGCGATAGCCGTCCTAGGTAATCGCGATACTGCAATCGAATGTCGGTTAGCCGCACTCGTGTTCAACACACGAATTATCCTTTGACAGCGTATCCGTGTTCTTTGAGCAGTTCGCGGACACGCTTCTCGTGATCGCCCTGCAGTTCGATGGTGTCTTCTTTGACCGTACCACCAGTTCCGAGTGCGGATTTCAGCTCCGACGCGAGTGAATCGAGGTCGGTGTCGCCTTCGAATCCCTCGATAATGACCATTTTCTTGCCATAGCGACGCTCTTCGGTCCGGGCAGTCAACTGTTGGGTCGCACGGTCCAGATCTTCGAGTGGGTCCTCAGGGACATCGAGATCATCGAATGGCGTGTCGTCTGTCATGTATTAGCCACCAAATTTAGAGCCAGTCCTCGCCCCACTCGTCTAACACGTCGAAGACGGGACAGAGCGCACTGCTTTTCTCAGTCATCTTGTAATAGCTTGCGACCGGCGATTCGAACTCCTTTCGGTTCTCAATGAGCTCTTCGTCCTTCAAGTCGTCAAGCACGCGCGAGAGCGTGTACGAACTCGCCCCCGTCGATCGCTTGAGCTCGTTGAACCGCTTTTCGCCGTCTCGCAGGTCGTTGAGGACGATGAGCTTCCACTTCGAACCGATCTCCTCAATCGACCCCACTACATTACAAACATCTGCATTCCGTTGCTCGATGTTCGATTCTGTCTCGGATTCAGACGTCGGTGGTTGGGTTACCATTACTTGGTCATACTCTTGTTGCCTGAGCTATATAAGGTTTGGCAGCCAACTAGGTAATGTAATGGAACTACAAAACTCGACGGTGCTTGTGACCGGTGCCACCGGCAATATCGGCCCGTACGTGACGGACCAGCTCGTTGACCAAGGCGCTGATGTGATCGGCACCTACGTTACCGAAACCGCAAGGGATGATGTCGAAACCAGCGCTGAGCACGCCGACGCGGTGTCATACCACCAAGTCGACCTCACCAACCAAGCTGCGGTCGAAGCGTTCGCTGAGACCGTCACCGAAGAACACGGCTCGGTCGATCACATCGTCGGCCTCGCTGGTGGGTTCTCGATGGGCGGGATCAACGAAACCGATGGAGACGCATTCGAATCTGCCCTCAGCCTCCACGCAACGACGGCGTTCCTGACGGTCAAGGCGTTCGCCGACCAGCTCAGTGAACACAGCGGTATCGTGCTGTTCAGCTCCGACCGAGCAATCGATCCGGTCCCGGGCACACTGGCCTACAACGTTGGCAAGGGTGCAGTCCGAACGTTGACCGAGTCGCTCGACGTCGAACTCGATGCTCGCGTCAATGCGATCGCCCCGTTCCTCATCGACGTGCCGGGGAACCGCGAAGCGATGCCGGACGCCGACTTCTCCGAGTGGACGGCCCCCGCGGCAATCGTCGATGAAGTCACCCACCTGCTCTCGAATGAGGGTGTTACGGGCCAGATCGTCCAGATGACTGGCGGTCAGCCGGAGCTGGAGGCATAATGGCTCTGGAAACTGCCGGTGGTGGGCTTGCCTTCTTGATTGGCCGCCTCATCTTCGGCGCAGTGCTCGGGTTTATGGGACTGAACCACTTCATCGGGCTGGAGGGAATGAGTGGCTACGCTGCCTCAAAGGGCATCCCCGCCCCCCGGCTATCCGTTGCGGGGTCCGGCCTCATGCTCATCGTGGGCGGACTCGCCATCATCCTCGGGGTATACCCATTCATCGGTGCGGCGGTCATCGCCCTGTTCTTCCTGGGCGTAACGCCGGTCATGCACGACTTCTGGACGGTCGAGGATCCCGAACAGCGCCAGTCCGAGATGACGAACTTCCTGAAGAACGCTGCGCTCTTCGGAGCCGCGCTCGTATTCGGTGCGCTGAGTGGAACCGACTGGCCCTACGCACTCAACATCGGACTCTAAAGAGGAACGGATGTTCACCCAAGCGAATCAAGAAAATGCAGACGCACTCCCGCAAGGAACCCGTATCGGCCGGACTGCGCTTCGCGTCGCGGAGCTCGCTGAGATGACCGGGTTCTACCGGGATGTCGTCGGTCTCAGTGTGCTCCACACAAGCGACACGACCGCCATTCTCGGCGTGGACGACACGTCACTGCTCGTCCTGGAGGGAGCGGAAGATGCTCTGAAGCGTCACCGATCGGGCACCGGGCTCTACCACAATGCATTCAGAGTGCCCTCACGCGAGGCGCTCGGTGACGCGCTCGGTCGGATACGAGAGCACTGGCAGCTCGGTGGTTCGTCTGACCATCTCGTCAGCGAGGCGCTGTATCTCACAGACCCCGAGGGGAACGGCGTTGAGATCTACCGGGACTTCCCCCGCGACGAGTGGTCCATCGACGACAATGGGAGGATCAGAATCGGCTCCGACCGACTCGATCTCGATAGAATCGAAGCCGCTGGTAGTGGTGGAGCTCGGGCACCGCCGGGAACAGACGTCGGCCATATCCATCTCGAAGTCTCCTCGCTCGACGCATTCAGGGACTTCTACGTAGACACTCTCGGGTTCGAGGTGCAAGCAACCTGGCCAAACGCACACTTCGTGTCTGCCGGAGGGTACCACCATCACATCGGGGCGAACACGTGGCACCATCGGACAGGTCCAAGCAATGGCCGAGGATTAGCCTGGTTCGAGGTAGTCCTCCCGGGGACACAGGCACTCGACGCGCTTCGAGACCGACTCGTTGGGAGCCAATCTACCGTGACCGAAACGGATGAGGGTATCGTAGTCAGGGATGCAGACGAGATCGAGATTCGATTCCGAGTCGAGACCTAATTCGTCGTTCCACCGTTGCCTCCTCGTTTGAGCCTCCTCGGAGCAGTTCACGTGGAGCCGCTCACCCCAATCGATTATAATCAGAGACTACAACAGGCCCCGAACTCGTCGAAACAACGACCGTCTCCAAAAAGACGGTATACGACTACCTGCACAAGCTGGAGCAAGCGGGCCTAATCAGCAAGGTCGGTAACGAAGCGGGGACTACCGTATACACCGCTGAGGAGTTCGAACTAACGTTGACGATCCGCGAGACGGAAGTCTCGATCACTCCCGGGATTATCGAGGTGATCGCCCAGAAGAACGAGTACCCAGCTATCGAACGGGTCCTCGAAGACCATGGGATCGTCACGTTCGCACTCGCATACGATCTCGTGAAAGCACACAGTGAGGGCGACGTTACAATCCGGCAGATCGTAAGCCTCACTGACCTTTCTTCTGGAACTGTGTATGATCTCATCGAAGCGCTCTATTCGATTCTCGAGCTCGGGGCCGACGAATCGTCCCCGACGACTTACACACCGGATGAGTTCGATGCGGACGACGGCGACCTCCTCGAGGAATTCGTCGACAAGTAGACCGAACGTCGAGGATGTACACTGCGAACATTGCGGACACGGTGATGTTTCGGAATTTAGGGAAGCATCCCAGTCCGTGGTTACAGAATCTCAAGGCCGCCGTAGAAGATGCCGGTACAGAAATTTGGGTACCAGCAGCAGTCTACCACGAGCTAGCTGATACGGGGAGTGCCGACTCACCGACAAATCCGTACCTCGATACGGCTATCGAAGAGGGATGGCTTCGGGTAGCCCCACCGCTGCCAAGTGATCGGACAAAAGGGTTTGATAGTAGCGCTGGACCAGTTGAGAAAGCACGATTCGTGGCAGATGAGTTTCTCAACCAACAGAGCAAGTATCCAGAGACGAACAACTGGCTGGATGCTGCGTTGGTCGCATTGGCAGTTCGATTGTTCGATTCGAATGCCCGAATTCGGGTACTATGAGATCAAGTCTCGATACTACAACCCACCCCAAACAGCGAAGGTTGAGTTTCCAACCGTCGGCCAACTCACGTGGAATGAGTAGAGCACATTTTGACGGTTTGACCAGTATCAGCACGTCCATTCACGACTTTGACATCAACTCAATAGACTGATCTCCATCGAACGGACAGCCCTCCTGTCTCGTCTGTTGTCAGGGGTGAAAGCGACGAAAACGTCGAAGGAGTACCTCGTCCATAGCTACAACCCAGTTCGAGAACCGTATGGATTGAGACGACCAATCTCAACTACTCTCGGACCTGAGAAAGTTGAGGCTACAGTCAGCGTTGTCAGCGATACTCTGAAATCGTTCGGTACGGGACATAGCAACCGATCTCATCGATCCACGTCGACAGCCATTTGTCAGCAGTTGCTTCATCGATTTTTCCAGAATCAATAGCAGCCAACAGGACGCCGACCGACCCAACAACGGTCACACCCTAGTCTTTCGCAAACGAGCGAGCATCCCCGTCGTCAGTTAGCAAGCGACCGTCGCGTGCGTCTGCCACGGCGAACGCCTGTGCCTCGCCGGGATCAAGATGGCTACTGACAACTGCCTCTCTGTTTGCGACGGTGTCCGAAATCGTCGTGACCGGAATTTCGTCGTCCAAGAAGTCAAGAGCGGACTGGAGATACGGATGGTTATCGACGCCGCGTTCGAGTTCCTCGCGAACGACTGGAGCCGCACAGATTCCAGAGAGCCCTGCAACCACCCACAGCTGGTCGATGTAGGCAAAATTCGAGAGGACAGTCGTGTTCAGGACGCTCGGGGTTGCTGGAACACCGTCGCCTGTCATTTCGCACGTGACTCCTCGTCGTCCGAGTCTTCATCATCGAATTCGAGTTCTTTCGCTGCCTCTACCTCGTAGGCTGCGTCGTCCTCGTCATCGAGACCGAGACGAAGTTCGACCCCGTGTTCACGGAGGATGTCACGCATCGTCCATCGGTCGACAGCAGCGAGTCTCGCTGCCTCGCCGAGCGTGATTCGCTCGCGTTCGTAGAGAGCAACTGCAGCTGCAATGCGCTCGTTTTCGTGGTCCTCGAAGTACTCACGGACGAACTCGCGTAATGCATCGCTTTTGCCCCCAAACACCCCAGCCTCGACAGCACCTTCGATGAGGAGGTCAAGATCGTCTGGATAGGAGCCGGTGATTCGTGCCATCGTTCTATCCAAGATTACGGCTTCATACTATTTATGAACTACGCCAGACTACCATATGCATTGAGAACGCCAGCCTCAACTACTGTCCCCGATTCGTGGTGAGTTTCACGAAAGAAGCATCCTTTGAGCACTCTGAGTCGTGTCTATCAGCCGAATGTAAGATATGGAATGGAGTCTGGCGATGCTGAATAGTGTTACCACTCCTGAGCAGCGGAGTCAGCATAGATTTGACTTGAGAAGCCCAAATCAGTCGGGCGCGTAGGCATCCTCAACATAGTCACGAAGTTCCTCGGGCGTCGTCCACGTGTACGCACGGCCCACTCGCTCCATCGAGAGGAGATAGTGTGCGAACATCCCGTCGTAGGCCGCGTACTGGTCCTCCTCAGTCTCGTAAGTTCGATAGAAGGCTCGCGTCCGATCCCGATAGGTCGGCTGATCGATGTAGCCCGCTTCCCACGCGTGCCCGCCTTGGGAGTGTTCGCACACCCCCACGATATGATCCGCGTAGCTGACCAGCAGCTTGAATTTCGACGTGAAGAACTCCGAGACATCCAGAATATCATCCATCAGGAACGCGTCGACCCCGTCATCGGAGTTCGAGGCTGCGGCATCGCTCGCGAGTTGGTCGCGAACAGCCTCCAATCGTGGCCGCTCCTCCTCACCGTAGGAACCGAGAACAAAGTAGGACGTGTTGTTGATGAATCGTCCGAGGTCCTCGTGCATCGCGGTCTGGATCGCCTCGACCCGTTCTGGTGTGAGCGTCTCGCCCGGCTGGTCACCCAATTTGTCGATGACGGTACGAGTAGCGTCGTCGTTGTTCATACTGGGCAGGATTCACTACCGCCACCTAACGGTACGGAAATACGACCGGAAGTGGAATACCCAAGCACTCTGTCTACCACTTCGGATTTCACCGAAATGGTTATCCGACCGAGGAACAAACACTGATACACAATGTCCCGGCCTGACGCCACCCCGCTCACGCCAGCCGAGAACACGGCCGGCCTCGATCCGATCACAGCGTTGAGTGTCCTCGACGACACGACCCGCGCGAATATCATCGGGACGATCGTCGGTCATCCGAAAGGCGCGCCCTCGAAGAAGGAACTCGAATACTACAACCCGAGCGTCGCCGCGTCGACGCTCACCGACCACCTCATCCGGCTGGAGGAGGTGGGACTAATCGAGGCCATCGAACGAGATCGTGAAGGGCTCGAACGAGGCCAACCATACCGATTCTTTCAGCTCACCGACGCCGCCCGCGAGCTGTTCGACCGGAACAATCTCTTCGAGCCCGATGCGTACCGAGAGCTATTCGCCGAAGTCGAGAAAACAGACGGAATCAAGGCCGCCGAAGGTGTCGAGCGGCCGAACGGACGGATCTGAAACTCACCTCAAGGGGCGTACTTTTTCTAGACGGAGAGAACGACATCCGGAAAATTGCGGAAGGGTACCCAGCTCAAAGCCGACAGGAGAGATCCACCTCGATTGAGATTCAGGAGAGATGAATTGAACAGAAATCACGCATCAATGCTATCCTCCGAGGCTTTGGAACGGGTCCTAGAGTTCTCCGGCGGGGCGGGGTCATTCGTCACCAAGTTCAGATAGTCGAGCCTGAATTTCCTCAGCACCCGCATCAGAGAGCGCCTCAACGCCAAACTGCACCAGTAGCGGGTAGAAGTGGCGATTCTTCTTAAACTCGTCCTGACCCGCCTTTCGGAGCTTTAGTTGGGACTCAAGATAGGTATCTTCCATCTGGTCGAGTACATCGTCGGGAATGTAGATCGTCCGTCCATTCCACTCGTCCTTGATGTTTGTCTTCGTTTTGCTCGTTTCGTTCGTTCCACTCGTTGAATTCGATTCGGTCGTTTCTGTCGATGAACTGGTTTCCACCGTTTCACTCAACTCACTCGTTTCGCTGGAATCGGCTTCATCGGCCTCGTCTTCGTAGTTCCCTTCGATGCCGGACGCGTCGCCCCAGCCGTCGGTCATACTGTCACCCCCTCAGGAGCTGTCTTCTCAAACGTTTCATCGAACAGGTCGGCGATATCGTTGAACAGATCGCGTGCATCCTCAACGCGCTTGTTCTCCTTGGCGAAGCCGAAAACAGACACACCTTCGCCGATCGACTGGGAAAGATCGGTCCGCTTCGAGATCTCAAAGACTGGAAGCGAGTACGCCGATTTGATCTCCTCGATGGTGTCGCGGTGCTCACTGTTCTGCTCGACACGGTTGCAGACAATCGCAAGCCGGTTAATGTCCCCGTATGCCGGTTCAAGAGAGCCCAACTGCTTCGCGAAAATTTGGAGGCTGTTGGCGTTGAGTTTCTCGGGAATGACGGGGATGACGACGTTGCCAGTCGCGACGAGGGCATTATCGGTGAGGACGTTCAGAGATGGCGGCGTGTCAACGATGATGTAGTCGTAATTTGTATCGAGTTCATCGAGTGTCATCCCCAACCGTTCTCGGCTCTTCGGCGCCTCAAGCAGCGTCTGGATGTTCTTGTTGTTCGCGAGCTTCTCGCTCGCGGGGAGGATGTCGAATTCCTCGTGCTCGACGATGATGTCGTTCACTGACCCCATCTGATCGAAGTCGAGGACGTCGAACAGCGTTGTGCGGTCGGTATCGTAGTACAGATCGTTGTAGCCAAGCGAGCAGGTGAGCCCTCCGTGGTAGTCGATATCGACGAGGAGGACGTTGTGGCCTCGGGCGGAGAGTGCGCCGCCTGTGTGAATAACGTCGGTTGTCTTCCCCGCGCCGCCTTTTTGATTCGCCACCGTAACTCGTGCGGTATTGTCGGTCATTTTCTTCGTGTCTCTCGTTATGTTCATTTCGTTCGTTTTGCTTGTTCTGTTCGTTTGGTTCGGTGAGGGTGTTTCACTCGGTGAGAGGAATACTACGATGTTAAAACCAATTGTTCGTTTCGCTCGTTGAGGCAAACCCACTCGTTTCCATCAATACATTCGTTCTATTCGTTACGTTCGTTTCACTCGTTCTGTTCATCGAGTACAAGCCGGCCAGCCCATCCTCAACCAGTTCGTTCCTCAGAATGCGTTCAATCCATTCATTTTTCTCGTTCTGTTCGTTTTGCTCGTTGAATTCGTTATAGTCGTTCCGCGTGTTTTCAGCGGGGATCTGGACTACCTTCGAGACAAGTAGGGAGATCGTGCTTTACGGCCTTTCGAGTAAGGCTTTTAATTGTTACCGAATTATTGGTAACCATCAAATGTACGAAGTGCTCGACGACACGGCGGCGCAGATCATCCTCGCTATCGAGAGTGGTGACTCCATCCGTCGTGTCGCCCAACACCTCCACACGCCGTACGAGACGGTGAGACAGGCCGTCAACCGTCTCGAAGACGCAGGCTACGTCCGCTATGATGACGGCCTCTCAGTCGTCGATGACCGCGTGAGAGACGCAGCACGAGAGCTCGTCGCTGCCAGCGCCGGCGTCAGTCCACCCTCCATCGAGGAAGCCTACGTCATCCCACAGTTCGGTGACTGGCCGTTCGCGTTCACGCGGATCGACGCCGTCTACGTGTGGACTCAGGGCGGCTACCAGGTCGGTCGCGAGCCCGACGACTATCCGTTGTTCCTAGCCGTCCGTGAGCGGGACGTCGACGCCTGGGGGGCTTTTTTCGAGTCCTTCGACCTTCCCACCGCATTCGAGCGACAGCCCCGAGACGAGCTGGAGGGACCGCTGCAGATAGTCCTCGAGCCACGCCCGTCACTCGACATCGAGCACGTCGAAGGGTACCCGGTGATCCCGAGAGCAGAGACGATCGAGTATATGCGCGAGAACTACGCTCAGTTCCAGTCGGCGTTGGCAATGCTCGACCGGATGTACGAGGACCTCGACCTCGGCGTCACGTATCGAGAGACCGAAGGGCACAGCTATAAGCTTCAACAACCGAAGTGACGCGCTCATCGAACTGCTCGAGGAGCTCACCCCAGACGGGCACAAGTACGTCCTTGTAGGCGGCTACGCTGTCTCAGCGTTCAATGCTCGCTTCTCCACGACCTCAATATCGTCGTCGCGCCGGACTCCAAGGCCGAGTTCAGCGAATTCCTCGAACAGCAGGGATTCGAGGAAACGGACAGCCACGCCAAGAAATGGTTCTACGACACCGAAGTAATCGAGTACGAGAAGCGGCTCACGCCGCAGCAGTCGATCGGCTTCGATCTCTTGGTAAACGGCCTCGGGTGTCGCCAGACGGAGGCACAGTGGTCGTTCGACTACCTGTACGACCACAGCCACCAACAGGAGGTGAGCGGGGGTACAGTGACGACGACGGCCAGAGTGATCGATGGGGCCGTCCTCGTGGCGGCAAAGCTCCACAGCGGCCGCGAAACAGACCTTCGAGATGTCCTGGCAGTCGCAGAAGAAATCGATCTCGACGCTGTCACGCCCCACCTGCGACGAGGGGACGACAATGCCCTACGGGAGCAACTTGAGCGTGGCTTGGAGATCTTAGAGAGCGACGAACTCAAGCACGGCTATCGGAGTGGCTTCGGAGCCTCAGCTGTCTCAGAAGAAACAGTCACTGCCCTTCAAGAGTATCTGACAGAACAGGTGAATAGGTTGGATTGAGAATCTGTCGTGGCTACTAACCATCGCGGACAGCTGTTTGTCGAATCGCGTATGACTACTTGACCAAGTCCACCATCGACCGTAGTTCAGATTCAATTTCCGCCATCTGATCCGACTCCCAATTGAACCGTTCCTCTACCCCCGCGTCAGTAAACCGGAGTGAAGCTCGTATGTCACGGGTCCGGTCGTGTTGGAGAAGTGCGAGAGCGTACGCGAGCATCTGCGGTCGATAATGTTCTGCGAGGTCATCCAACGTCGTACCTGAGAGGTCGTTGGTCTTGTAGTCGATAATGTGGAAGGCATCCGGCGTGACGAGCAGCCGGTCGATATCACCGACAATTCGCGACTCATCAATTCGAGCGACAACAGAATACTCGTCGTAGACCGCTTGGAGCTGGGCATCGGCCTCAACCTGGTCTACAAATTCGACCGCATCAGCGGCGTGATCGACAGCATCGCGGAGGTCAGTTTCTGTCGGCTCCTCACCGGACATCCGACTCAAACGGCGGATCAGGGTAGGCCACTCGTCTCTCGGTGGGCGAAGTTCATTGATCCGGTGGACTACCGTCCCAAACGTCGTTGGGCTCAGGCCCGCCGACTCCTCCCGTTGAGAGTAACTGTGACCGTCCCCAGTCACATCCGCCACCGCATTCACGAGCGTCGTGGCCGCGATCCGTTTCGCCGGCGCTCGCGACAGCGGTGAAGGAATCGATATCTCCGGCGCTGAATCAACAGCGTCGTCGTCGGTGTGCCAGTCTACTGGGCGCGGCGGCTTGCGAACAGTATAGCTGGCCCCATCCATCTCGCCACGGGCCTGTCCGTCCCGAACCGCCTCGTCGACGAGAGCTCCGTCGAGGAGGGCTGGCTGTAACCAGTCGCGCCACCGGTCTGCGTCGTCGAAGGCTGCAGGCTCGCCGAGTTCGATTGTACCGGACTCGTCGACGTCGATGTCGTGCGTGCCGCAGAGAAGGAGGTGATCCCGCGTTCGTGTACACGCAACGTAGAGGAGCCGTTTCGACTCCGCCCGATCCTGAGGACGCGACCGTCGGTCGGCGTACTCGTTGACGGCCGTCTTCTCGATCGAGAACGCATCGCTCGGATTCGGCCCACCGACTGCCGGCACCGGCGGCGCCTCACCAGTTCCGTCCACGAGTCGAACGTACCCATGGTCGTCGACGGAGCGACCGAAGTTGAGGTCACTCCCGAGATCGGGGACGGTGACGATCGGGAATTCGAGTCCCTTCGCGGAATGAATCGTCATAATCCGGACGCCCTCGGCGTCACCCGGAATATCTGCCTCCCCCTCACGAGGGTCGATTTCGGCCTGGCGGTCGATCCGGTGGAGCAACCCGGCAACGGTGTGAACACCGTTCTCGCTCCAGGTGCGGACCTGATCGCGGAACTTCTCCACATTCGCGACGGCCTGTCGACCGCGTTCGTCGGCACTCACACTCGCCAGATACCCGGTGTCGTCGATCACCCGGGACAGCAGGCGGTTCCACGGGAGGACGCCATCCTCGGACGGCGTCGCACAGCCGCTGAGGGTCCGCCACGTCGTGAGGAGGTCGAAAGCGTCCGCGAGCTGTGGATCGTCCGTCTCGGCGAGCGCGTCCCACACTGACTCGGCATCCGCGACCGACGGTGCGAGGCGGTCATCGGTAAACCCGAACAGCGGTGACCGAAGCACCCCATAGAGGGAGACGTCGTCCTGTGGATCACCGAGTACCCGAAGTAGGTTCGTGAGCGCCTGGACTTCGGGCGTATCGTAGAACCCGACGCCACCGACGACAGTGTAGGGAATACCGTACTCCTCGAGGGCTCGCTGATACCGATCCAGATGCGTACGCCGGCGAAGGAGGATCGCCGTATCGTCGGGTGTGGCGTAGCGATGAGCACCCGTGTCCGGGTCTTGGACTTGCGGCGGATCGTCGAACAGGTGGGTCAGTCGAGCAGCGAGCGCTCTCGCCTCGGCCTCGATGGTGTGGTCGAGCGCACCTTCGGCGACCGGATGGTCGTCGCCGAAGAGTTCCGCTGCCGTGTCGGCGTCGTCGGGCACAGCGAGATACTCGACGCTGCCAGTCAGTCCCTCGATGTCTTCGACACGGTCGCGCTGCGTAGTCAGTCCCTGAGGTGGCGCTTCGTAAGGTTCGTGGGTCTCACCTTCCGGTTGGAACAGGTACTCGAAGAGCTCGTTCAGGAACGACAGCGGCTCGTCCAGCGTCCGGAAGTTCCCGGAGAGTTCGAGCGCCGTCGGACTCTCGGCGTCGCCGTCGGGGACGTCGTCGACCTCACGGACTTCGTTGACGGTCTGGAGTTCCGCTCTCGCCTCCCCGAACGTCGTCACGTCGGCGCCACGGAATCCGTAGATGCTCTGTTTCTCGTCGCCGACCAAGAAGACGTTCGACGCCGTCTGCTCGTCGACGCCCGTGAGGAGCTTGACCAACTCCCACTGGCGCGGGTCCGTGTCCTGGAATTCATCGACCATCACAGCCGCAAACTGCTCTCGAAGCCGCTCCGTGACGGCATCGTTAGCTCGCAAGAACTCGAGCGTCGTCTCGATCACGTCAGGAAAGTCGAGCGTGTCGCGCCGATTCTTCTCGGCAGTGTAGGTTGCGAGTACGTCGTCGAAGACCCGCGTCAGGGCGAGCGCGTAGTGAGCGCTATTCGCTTCCAAGTCACCGGGCGTCGTTTCGACCGCATCCGCGTGCGGCTCGACGGCAGCGATGACCGCGTCGATGACGTCCTTCAGGTCGTCGTAGACGTCACCGTACTCACCCCAGTTCTCCCGGTCACCGACAACGTACCCGGAACTGCTGTACAGGCCGCCGTTCTTCTTCTCACAGACCTCGTAAAGCTCGAGAATTGCCCGCTGACAGTCGCGGGGATCGCTCTCTGCAGGCTCGTCAGGAAGTGTGGTCGCGACCCCGGTGAAGGTCCGGTAGGACCGAAGGCCGTCCTCGTCGGAGATCACGGCTTCGCGGTCGACACGGCCTGCGACCGGGCGTAGCTGCTCGAGAAGTCCGTCCGCATACAGCGTCTGGCGGGCGTCGGCAGCGTCGAGATCACAGACGACCTCCCAGCAGACATCGATGTACTCGTCGATCTCCGCGTCACGCCACTCCCCGAGGACGGCCTCGATCTGTGGGCGTTCATCGAGCAGCCCTGCGAGCACGTCTACCAACTGGTCGCGACCCCAGAGCTGAGCGAGGAGCGCGACATCGTCATCGTCCTGGTTGCGTTCGAGGAACTCCGTCACGACCTCGCGTTGGAGTGTCGCGGCGCCGTCTTCGTCGAGTACGTCGAAGCCGAGCGGGACCGGGGCCTCGACGGCCCGTTCTCGCAAGAGCCGGGTACAGAACGCGTGAATAGTGTGAACGTAGCCGTCCTCCAACTCGTCAAGGACATCCCGCCAGCGGTGGTAGGCATCCGGTGAGTCGACGGCTTCGAGACGGTCGTACACTTCTTCCCGGACGCGCTCGGTCAGTTCGGCAGCAGCCTTTCGCGTGAAGGTAATCGTGACGATGTTCTCCGGCGTGAGCGACGGGTTCTCGGCCAGTATCGTCACGTACCGCTCGGTGAGCGTTGTCGTCTTCCCCGTCCCAGCGCCGGCAGTGATCGCGACGTTCCGGCCCTGGACGAGCGCGTCCTCCTGTTCCTCTGTGAGCTGAATCTCCTCGGGTTCCTCAGTCATCGCTCATCACCGCCTCGATGTCCTCGTCGTCGCGAACACGGAGCGGAACGTACGCGGCGTCGTCCTCGTGAACCTCGTCGACGAACTCCCGCTTGCGGTGATGGCGGACATCGCACGCCCGCCGGTAGTCACAGTATCGGCAGCTCGCACCCCGAGCGGACAGGAGCGTCGTGTGGAACCGTCCGTTGGCGATAGCCTCGTCGATTTGGCCTAGCCACTCCGGAACGACGTCGTTCAGGAAACGGCGGAGCTCAGTCTGTGAATCGAACTTCGACTCGACGCCGCGTGGAACCTTGAGGTCGTTTGGCGGTCGTACCTGATAGTACGTCGCTGAAAGCGATCCCTGATCGAACGGATCACCGTCAACGACGTTGGCCGCAGCAAGCAGATAGATGGGGAGCTGGAACTTCGTGCCGCCGGTCGTCTTCGTCATATACGGTGCTCGACCAGTCTTGTAGTCGTACAGCGTGAGAGACGGTTGTTCGCCATCCCGGCTCACGTCAACCCGGTCGATGTATCCGCGAATCGAGACTGTCGAACCGTCCGGTCGCTCAACCGTGAACGGACCAGCATCCGAGTCGGGAAGCCCCTCGCCGAATGGGGCCTCGAATAGGTGTGGGCGGGCGGCGCCGTCCCGGGAGAGTTCGTTGTCGAGGAAGGTAGCGAACAATCCCTGTTCCGATGCGTCGTGGGGTTTGCTCCCGGCCTCGTACGGGGCGCTCTCATCGTCACCGAGGCCCGCGAACAGCTCCGCTTTCCACCGCTCGTAGAACAGGCCCTCGTACTCAAAGTCAGCATCCCGGAGTTCCTCGACGCCGATCTCGCGAAGGTGCGTCGCCAGTTCGTCCCGATCGAATTCCGTGAGATCGACACCATCCTCGGTCCCGTCCTGCAGATCCGCGAAAAACCGTTCCAAGACGTCGTGAACGTACGACCCGGTTTCGAGCGGCGTGGGGACGACCTCGACGTCGTCGGGATCCTCGAGTCCGAGCACTTCGTCAGCGTAGAACTTGAACCCACACTCGACGTATCGCTCGATTCGACTCGCACTGTAGGGTTCCCTCTCCGACGGAGGGTATACCTCATCGACTGTCTCGGGGTCCAATATGCCGTCGTGTTCGGAGAGGCCTGCCGTTCCTCTGTTGTCCGCACAGTGGAGTCCCCGATCCGTGCGCTTGGTCTGTTCGGGGGAGAGGTCACCTCGGTCGCCGGCGCGGCTGACTGCCGCACGCCGGTCGGCCGTTGCAGCGACGTGCCGCTGGAGATCCTCGCGGGAGCCCACGCGGTCGTCGACGCCGGCTTCGGGTTCGATGCCGGTCACACGTTGGAGTTCGTCGAGGACCGGCGACCGGACGACCGCAGATTCGTCGTCGCCTGTCTCAGGCGTCGTGATCGTGAGTTCGTCGACATTCGCGAGCAGCGTCGCAAAGAGATAGCGGCCACGGAGGCGCTCGTCACCGGTGTCGAACTGTTGGTGGGCGTCGGTCATCTCCTCGAAGAAGGCCGGGCGTTCCGGTGTCGCTGGGAAGTGCTCGCTCGACAGTCCCACGAGGAACACCTTCTCGAACGAGCGCATCCGCGCGTCGAGTAACCCCATCACTTCGACGTGGCCGCCGGCAGCGCGCTGTGGAACCTGGATCGGGATACCGTCGAAGGCACGGGTGAACAGTGCCAACGGGGAAAGGTCGCTATTGACCGCCGCCAGCGACTCGAACGAGGTGAGGACCTCGTCCACGAGGTCGTACGCCTGCTGTTCGACGGCTTGCTCGGCCCCACTGGCGTAGTCATCCGTCGCCGTTTCCAAGTCGAACCGGTCGTCCAACAGTTGTCGGAGCGTCTCGGTTGCATCCTCAACGTCGCCCCCTCGAAGCGTCTCCAGCGTGGCCAGTAAGTCCTCAATCAGCGCCGCCGCCTCATCGTCGACGTCGTCAAGCAGGGGCGACACAGAAACGGTGTCGCGCCGGCGAGCAGCTGCCGTGACGGCGTTGGCTTGGTCAGTATCGACGATGTCAACCAGTGGATTCGCCAGCAACGACGTGAGATCCTCGGCGCGCGGGTCGGGTTCGGCCAAGTTCAGGAGGTCGTGTACGACACTCCCGGTGAATGTCCGGTTCAGCTGTGAGGCAGCGGTCGTGACGTGCGGAATGTCGAACGTCTCGAACGTGTCCTCGACGTAGCCCGAATACGCCTCAGTCCCCGGGATGACGACGGCCACGTCGTCTGGATCACGGCCATTGGCTAACTCGGTTCGGAGCTCGCGAGCGACGAAGCGGATCTCACGCTCGGGTGTCGGGAGTTCCCGCCACCGGAGCGAGTCTGGAACAGTGACGGTGTCGGGATCCGGGCGGTAGAGTGACTCGGTGATCGTTCTGAAGGCCCGCCCCGACTCGTCAACGGGCTCGAGTTCTACCCTCTCGAAGTCCAGCGCTTCATAGACGTCTAGGGCGTCATCCGCAACGGCATCGACTCCGCTTTGACCACCTTGATGGAGTGGTAGGAGTGCGATCACCGGGAATTCATCGACAAGGCGTTCGATGAGACGGCGTTCGATAGGACGGAACTCGTGATACCCAGAGAGAACGACGACATCCAGCTCCGGGGAGAGTTCGGATAGTGGCTGGGCTGTCGTCGCGACGGCCTCGAATATCTCGCCTCGGAGACAGACCCACTCGTCGACATAGTCGGCATGAAGATCGCGATAGTGGTGATAGGCGTCGACGGTGGCTGTTGCAATCCGGTCATCGAGCGCTGAGTCTCCAAACTCCGCTGCCAGAGCGTCGGCGGTCCCGACGCCGGCCTCGTCGAAAAGTGAAAAGCGGCTACTGAACGAATCCGCGAGAGCGGCTGAGGCCGATTCGCCGGCGAGAGCGCCATCTGTTTCGGCTGTTGTTCTGTCGAGCGCGTACTCCGCGAGCCGGCGGTTCAACTGTCCGGAGAGTGGTTGGACCGGACCGTGGAGATGCTCATACCACTCACGAACGACCGCATCAAGCGTCTCGGCACGAAGGCGGAGTGGGTCGTACGACGCGGCCCAGCTGTCCGCAACTGCACTCCGACGGGCGTCGTTCCGGGTAATATAGAGAATACTCCCCAGCGAATCGGTGGCGATGTCAACAGCCCACTGAAATGCCCGTTGTTCCAATCGGGCGTGTTTCGGACCGGTGAGAAGCGTTGAATCCATCGAACACTCTCTACCAAGATATCGGCCGCACTTCACTCTTGGCGGGATTGACAGCTTCGAGGTGGCTTACCGGGGGAGGCCAAATAAAACTGAGAGGGCAGAGTATTGCTAATGTAGTGACTGAGACGCTGCACTCAATCCAGAACCGTCGGTTCCGGATTTGGCAATAGATTCAAAGTATCACCGGTTTGTATGTTTCAGTGTAATGGACCCTGCCGTCACGTCACTGCGTCTCAACCTCACTGCAACGGGGACCGCCGCCGGCACTGGCGTTGCGGCCGGTGGTGTCCACGATATCTTTCGGTGCAACAAGTACGACGACGACACTCGCCCAGATCGCGCCCAGTCAACGGTTGCTCAACCGAATCCACGTGGCACGCGGGTTTATCCGAAACTTGACCACCGACACCGGAACACGCGATAGGCAGTCGGTGAACCGTGACGGGGTCACGTCTCCCCACACACCCGCCTTATCGTTGCGCCGGCTGTCGACGCCAGTACCGTGCCGACGATACTCTCGGCGAGACCCACGCGAAAACCTTTCAGGCCCAACTCCTCGCCCGGCTGGCGACCGACGCCGAGGGGTAAGACATCCCGTGCTCGTTACGCGAAACGAACGAAACGAATTCACCGAGCCGGCCGCGACGGTCGCCGACCACCACCTCGAACCCGGATGGGGCCACGGGTCGTCGGCGAGGACTTCGAGACGCTCATCTATCCCGGCGACGACGGTGCGTACTACAGACGACGTTCGCGTACTGGCGGCACCTGCTCGCGGAACTCGAGGGGCGGTCGGGAGCGCTGAAGTGAATCCTCGTCGCCTGCTTCGGCTATCAAGGGTTCAGCAACGCGAAATTCGGCCGAGTCGAGTGCCACGAAGCGATTAACGCGTTCGCTCGCGAGATTCTGCTGACGGCGAAACAGCGGCTGGAAGCCGGCGGCTGGCGCGTCGTCCACGGCATCGTCGGCTCCATCTGGGTGACACGGGATCCCAAAGTCGACGACGATGACTGCGAGGACCTCAAAGCACTCGCGACGGAGATCACGGAATGCGTCGAGATTCGGCTCGAACACGAGGCTCATTACGACTGGGTGGCGTTCGTGCCCCAGCGCGAGAGCGACGCCGGCGCACTGACGAAGTACTTCGGGAAGGTCGCCGGCGACGACGATTTCAAGATCAGAGGCATCGAAGCCCGGCAGCGCTCGACCCCGCCGTTCATCGAGGACATCCAGCGGGACTGTCTCGACCGGCTCGATGCCACGCGGTCACCGGACGCGGTGCTCGGGCGTCTCGAACGAGCAATCGACGAACTGCAGGCGGGTACCGTAGCAGTGGAGCGGCTCGTCGAGCGGAATCGTGTTTCCAAGCCGCTGGAGGGCTACTCACAGAATACTCAGAACGTAGCCGCCTTGAAGCGAGCCCCTCAGCTATTCAAGGGCCGACAAACGCCGTCACTCCGAAACTGCTATTATCTATCCTCGGTTCGATAGCTATCTTTCAGGTGTGACTTTTTGAGTGCCCGAAAGCTATAGGCCGCCTTGTTGCGGATTCATATTATGAGTTTAGTGGCAGCGTTCGCACTCCCTTCAGAGTCGTTCGTTCTTGGGGACCCATTAGAAACCGACGAAATCGAGAGTATCGAATTTGCCTGCAATATTCCGACACGGATCGGTGTAATGCCGTACTTTTGGGTATGGGGCTCATCATTTGACGGATTCGAAAAAGCCGTCCGGACAGAACCATCGATTGATACGATCGAAAAGATAGACTCACTCGAAGGCAGCCGGCTCTACCGAACTGAGTGGAAAACGACTGTCCAAGGCCTTCTGGACGCTGTTCGAACAAATAATGGCATTCTCAAATCGGCAGTCGGTGAAGACCGATGGGAGTTTGAGATCGTGTTTGAGGAGCACGATGATCTCTCAGCGTTTGGGGACTACTGTTCGGAGATTGGATTTGATGTTGACCTCGAATACGTACACTCCTTGACTGAGCCAATGGACGAAGCGTATGGATTGACTCCTGCCCAGCGAGAGACGCTCGTTGCAGCAGATCGAGGGGGCTATTTTGACGAACCACGCGATCTAACTATGGAGGAATTAGCGACCAAGTTGGATCTCTCGGCTGCGGCGGTCAGTGGCCGCCTTAGAAGGGGAATCTCGAACTTGGTCCAACGGACACTGATCTCCGATGAGTGAATAACCAAATCAATTGATTGGATGGGTCAAACGGAGGTGGATATATAAAAGGTAAAATTTTTCACCCGCACGTTTCTGATACTGCAGTAAGTAGTTAGAACGTTAGCTCAACGGTCCCCCACCCTCCCACCCGTCCTCAATAGGCTACTGATCGCAAAGATGTCTACGCACCATCCTCCCTCTCACGAACATTCTGTCCTCATTCACGAGGCCGAAGCCGAAGTCGTAGACGGCGTTATCTCCTTCTTCCGAGAGGGCCTTGAGTCGGACAAACAATGTATCTATGTCGGTGGTGAAGAGAGGCACCAATCGATAACTGAAGGTCTGGTTGAGGGCGGTATCGACGTCATCACCCGTATTGGTTCCGGCGATTTGTTGTTCCGTTTACCCGATCACATCTATCTCGAAAATAGCGAGTTCGACTCGGTAAGAACGGTCGATTTACTCGAGGAGCTGATTGATACTGCTCTCTCGGAGGGGTATAACGGCGTCTGTATCGCTGGTGAAACCAGCTGGATTACTGACTCTGATGTCGACCTTGACGAGTGGCGGGAGTACGAGCGACGAATGAATAGGGTCTTTCGAGAACGTCCTGCGATGGGCCTCTGTCTCTATAACCGATCCCGATTTTCGGCGGATCTGCTTTCTGATACGCTCTGCTCCCATCCGAAAGTCGCGGAGGGATCAGACGCCATTGAGAACATCTACTATCGATCTCCTCCAGAACTTTCGGCAGTAGCGGCCAGCGCGGACGACCTCGATCAGAAACTGTGGGCGCTCTCGCAGCATCAAGAGACCCAGCGATCACTTTCCGAACGGGAACAGTATCTCGAATCGCTCAACCGAACGATTCAACAAGCCAATCACCCCGGGAAAGACGAACCCCTCAAACTTCCATTCGATACGATCAGGAATTCGCTGGACGCTTCCATCGCTTCGATTTGGGTCTATGACGAAGAAACGGGGAGTCTCGAACTTGTAGAAAAGAAGCAGTTCGACCAGACAGTCGACATTGAGGAAATAGAGCCAGTTCTTCACGATCAGATCTGGGGTGCCTTCACAGACCGGAGTAAGCAGACGTTCGACGAGACGATAGCTGAATCTACTGAGAGCGACACGAACCGATTGAACGGGGCTCTTCTCCCACTGGGAAATCACGGTGTCTTCCTCGTTGCCAACAACGAGGAATGGAACCTTTCAGAACCGGACTGGCATCTTCTAGAAACTGTAGCCGGGATCGCTGAGGCTACCCTTGACCGACAGGAGTACGAGTCCGCGATCGAGCGAAAAAATTCCGAGTTGGAGCGTCAGAACGAACGTCTCCGTCGGGTAGAACGGATCAACGAAGTCTTCCAGCGATTGAGCGATGTTCTCATTAGCGCTTCGACGAGACGCGAGATACTGACCGCTGCTTGCGACGATCTCACAACGATTGAGGACGTAGCATTTGCATGGGTCGGTGGTTTCGACACAGCGACTGAACAGCTAGAGAATATCCATATCGCTGGAGACCCGGACGGATATTTCGACGCAATCGCTTCCGAGTGGGAGGCGACCGAGACTGAGCCGTCGTGGGCGGCTGCGATGACTCGCGACTCCCAGTCAGTCCAGAACGTGCGGTCACCCACTCCGATGCAGGATTGGAGGAAAGAAGCGCTACAACGAGGTGTCCGTTCAGTCATCAGTCTCCCACTTCTATACGATGAGGAATTGCATGGAGTTCTCACTGTCTACTTACGAGACGCTCGTGTCTTGGATGAAGAGGTACGAGGCGTCTTTGAACGCCTATCTGGATTAGTCGCTCGGACAATCAACGGAATTGAGCGGAAACGGGCACTCGTGGGAGACCGAGTGACTGAAGTCAAGCTTCGCCTCCATAGTGATGAGCACGCGGCGATTCAGCTTGTATCAGAGCTGGACTGTCAGTTTGTGTTGGAGGGCGTCGTCCCCGCAGATGATGAGTCGTTTCATGTCTTCGCGGGAATTGATACACCGCCCGAACAACTCCTCGACTTTGTTGAGACGGCACCTGTCGTAGAAACGGCGACGGTCGTGACAGAACGCGAAAGCGACTACTTGTATGAGTGTGCGGTCACCGGCGATTGCTTTCTCGAGTTCCTCTTAGAGCATAACGTCGTCCCTAAGACCTTAGTGGCAAATAACGAATCCGCACACACCGTTCTTGATCTGCCCGGTGAAAAAAGCGTGAGCGAATTTATGCATGCTTTCAGACGTAGATATCCGGAAGTCGAACTCGTTTCGAAAAACCAACGAGAGAGAACAGTTCGGACTCCTGCCGGATTTCGAGCGGATATCCAAC
Organism: Halobellus sp. LT62; assembly: GCF_037031285.1. NCBI lineage: Archaea > Methanobacteriati > Methanobacteriota > Halobacteria > Halobacteriales > Haloferacaceae > Halobellus > Halobellus salinisoli. Next base: position 1,122,192 of record NZ_JAYEZO010000001.1, on the reverse strand, counting down.
AGTCTCTGACACAGCGACAACTGGAGACACTCAAAACGGCGTATTTCGGCGGCTATTTCGAGTGGCCCCGAGATACATCGACCGAAGAGCTTGCAGAGATGCTTGGAGTAACCCATCCGACTATCAGTCGGCACCTGCGCGAAGCTCATCGGCGCGTATTGACCGAGATCTTCGGGGATAAGTGAGTACGCGGTGAGCCCGTTCCCTGTTGTACGTATCTTCGCCTACTCGCAGATCCCTCGATTCTGAGTAGCTAACGAAGTATCGGAATAGGAACTCACATCGCCCCTGCGCAACTAATAGTTAAATTTCTAACCGTAGTTCGCTCAAGTATGGTAACCACCCGATTTACTGAGGGGCAAGAGTAGTCGAACGGTGGAATAACGCTTTCAAAGCCGTTTCTGCTGAGCCACGCCGACAACTGATCGTCTCGTTAATAGACAGTACAGCAGATACTCCAGTTTTCTTGCCAGAGAGCGCAATGAATCCAAACGTACCTACTAATTCAGAATCCCTGAGAGTCGAACTATACCACTGTCATCCCCCGCTGTTAGCGGATCTTGGATATACCGAGTGGAAGGCTGATCCATTAAGCGCCACTCGTGGACCACGGTTCGAGGAGGTTGCAGTTGTTTTCGGGGCATTACATTCCATATCAGCGGAAATCCCTGAGACGTTAGTGACTGGCTGTCAGCGGCTCAAAAAAGAACGACAGCGGCGTACTGGCAATTGAGAATCCAACTTAGTCCTTGATTCGACTAGGCGTTCACCACTGTCTTTCTACAAATGTAGAATATAGAACCGCCTCCCCCTCATCATACGTAGCGGCAATCGACTTCCGGTCGAAAACGCTGGGTTTGATAATGCACTTGTTGGATAATTCCCCTCCCAATATCACCCAGAACCGGTGTGTAGCGGAGGAGGAACCAAGTACGGCCGTGGGCTTGGCAGTTGCAGAAGTGACCGACACCGACGCATTAGAGCTGCCTCCCCTGTACGAGGTTCTTGATCCCGATGCCTTGAATCAATTATTTGCTGACGAGCCGAGAAGCAACCGAAGCGGTGAGGCACAGATAACTTTCCCATTCGAGGATTGTTGGATTGCCGTATGGCTGGATGACGGGATAACTGTCGTTCCTCAGGAAGAGCTGAATGTCTCTCCGGCTCCCTCACAACGTGAGGTGTATCAAGCGAAACACGAGTGGACGGCGGTCTCCTCGTTCAGCATCACGTTACTGCAAGCGCTTAAGGAATTCTCTCAACAACGTGATTTGACGTATCCGGTGCCCCTCACCAAGATAATCGATCTCGATTCGCTCGATCGGCTATTTGCGCCTATTGATGAGCAATCCCGGCGGGATGCTGGGTGGTTATCGTTTTCAGTGGATGGATTCAGGATTACTGTCGAGGCTTCGGGTCAAATCAAGTTCGATCACGCTTCTCGTCCCTCATCAGAGAGAGGAAATAATGGCTGGTGAAGCGCCACAAGTTGTCGTCGTGGATGACCAGGAAGACGTCGGTGACCTCCATACGGCTTGGTTACAGGACACCTACGATGTGCAAACGGCCTATGATGGGGCGGAAGCGCTCGAGATACTAACTGAAGACGTAGCTGTGGTTTTACTTGACCGGCAGATGCCTGATCTATCGGGCGATGATGTCCTAGATGAAATACGGTCAGAAGGGCTTGACTGTCGCGTTGCGATGGTTACCGGTCTTGAGCCGGAGTTCGATATCATCCAGATGGGCTTTGATGCGTATCTTATGAAACCCAGTTCCGAAGAAGAATTACGAGCAACAGTCGAGCGACTGCTTACCATCGGCTCCGTTGACGCGAGCTTACGGACATATTTCTCGTTGGCATCGAAGCTAGCTGTCTTGGAGGCAGCAAAATCGAAGTGTGAGCTTGAGTCGAGTCGCGAGTATGCGACGCTAACGACTGAGTTTGAGGACTGCCGGAACCAGTCAGAGCGGCTGCTCGCACAACTCGATGCCGCGGACTATCGAGTATTGTTCCGCGATCTCGATCTCTCAGCACATAATATCGATGCACACGCGCCAGACGAGAACGGGCAACCAGGCGGATCGGATTGGAATTCACCTACGGGATAATTTATGTCTGACACACCACAATTAGAAACGCTAGCATCTGCAATCGACGTAGAGGCGCACGTCGACGCCGACACGATCACCGTCCTTCACGTCGACGACGAACCAGACTTCGCGGAGATGGCTACAACGTTCCTCGAGCGCACGAGCGACAAAATCGAGACGATCGTCGAAACGAGTGCTGACGATGCACTGGCCCGTTTGCGTGATGGAGATGCTGTCGACTGCGTTGTGAGTGACTACGAGATGCCCAATAAGAATGGAATTGAGTTCCTTCGGGAGGTGCGCGCGGATTACCCGCATCTGCCGTTCATTCTCTTTACTGGCAAGGGTAGCGAAGAGGTCGCTAGCGATGCCGTGTCGGCCGGTGTGACCGATTATATGCAAAAAGTGAGTGGAACAGATCAGTATGAAATACTAGCCAACCGGATCGCAAACGTTGTCGAAGGATATCGGTTCCAGATAGCTTCCGCTGAACGTGGACGCCGTCTCGACACATTGATCAACAACCTTCCGGGCGTCGTCTATCGCTGTCGAACGGAGAGAGGATGGCCGATGAAAAGCGTCGAGGGAGAGTGTGAGTCTCTCACCGGATATACATCTGCAGAAATCGAATGTGGTGAAGTTTCGTTTGGAGCTGATATTATTCATCCAGCGGATCGTGACTTGGTCTGGCAAACTGTTCAAGACGCGCTCGGTGAGTCTGACCCGTTCGAACTTACGTATCGCATCGTCACCAAGGATGATACCGAGAAGTGGGTCTGGGAACGTGGTCGGGGCCTGAACCCGGTCAACGGAGAGCCCCAAGCACTTGAGGGGTTTATCACTGACATCTCCGAACGCAAGGAGGGTACGGAGAGTGAATTGGAGCGCGATCCCGATCACCTTCAGACACTCTTCGACAATACGACTGATTGCGTTGCCTACTGCGAGTTCGAGTGCGATAGCCCTGTTATCGTCGATGTGAACTCAGCATTCGAGACGACATTCGGATTCGAAGCAGGCGATGTGATCGGTGAACCATTTGAGGAGACCATCCTCCCCTCAGAGAGTCGTAAAAAGGGTCGGCGCATTGCCCAACGAGTGAAGGAAGGAGAACGAGTGGAAACGGAACTCCAGTGCCAAACAGCGAACGGTATTCGCACGTTCAGCCATCGAGCAGTGCCGATACGTTCTGATGGCGGTGTCACCGAAACATACGCAATCTTCACCGATATTACGGAACAAAAACAGGACAAACAACAGATCCAGCGACTCGAACACTTCGCTGAGCGACTTTCACACGACCTTCGTAATCCCTTGAGCGTCGCACAGGGGAATCTCGAATTACTCAATGAAACCGGTGAGGCAAAATACTACGAGACAGCCAACCGAGCACTCGCTCGAATGGAAAACCTGATCTCTGACATCCTCACTCTCGCGCAAACCGGTGAACAGATCAGTCTGAGCGAATACGATTCTGTCGAGCTGGCAACTGTCGCGGATAAATCGTGGGCGTTACTCCAGACTGGTAGTGCCACACTCTCGATAGAGGAAACGACGACGATCGATGCAGACGCCAGTCGTCTTCAACAAATTTTCGAGAACCTGTTCCGGAATGCGAACGAACACGGTCCTGATGATGTCACCGTACGCGTTGGACTCCTGCCCGATGTACAGGGGTTCTATGTCGCGGACGATGGTCCTGGCATCCCTCCAGAACAGCGTGATAAGGTATTCGAAGCTGAATATTCGACAAAACACGATGGAACGGGCTTCGGATTGGCGACGATCGCACAAATTGTCGACGCACACGACTGGGAGATTCGAATCACTGAGAGCGAAGACGACGGCACTCGTTTCGAACTATACAACATCGAAGGCTTGAGCAACGACGAATGAAAAACGCTAGCAGTACGGACCACGGAGAGGGCTGGATACGGCAATCGAATTTCACGTCGCCTGTTCGGATCCTTTATATTGACGGGGACGGTGACGGAGAGCCCTCAGCGACGCGTCTGGAACATCAACAACCGTTCCAGATAGTCACGAAAAGCGGTACTGAGAACATTCTCACGCTGATTGATGAAGAACAGATCGACTGTATTGTTAGTAGACACCACTTGCCGAACTCGAATGGACTCGAGGTGCTCAAAACAGTCCGGGAGGAGTATCCCGAATTGCCATTCATTCTTTCGACCGATAGTGGAGACGAGGGGGTCGTTTCCGAAGCTATCTCGGCTGACGTATCCGAGTATCTAGAGCATTCAGAATCGAGGCAATGGGAGAAATTGGCGGCTATCGTTGCAGACCTTGTCGAAGACTATCGCAAAAGCCTCGAATACCGAGAGCTATTCAACGCCGTCAATGCGGCTGTCTTGGTTTATGATGCGACCAGTTTCGACGTTGTTGGTGTCAACTCCTCAGCTTCCAACCTCTGGGGCTACTCACAGGAGGAATTGAAAACTCAGTCGATCGATGATTTGAGTTCTGACGACTCAAACTTCACCAAAGAACGAGCCCACGAACTGTTCGAACGAACACTTGAGGAGGGAGAACGATCGGTCAACTGGAAGTGTGAGGGGGCTGATGGTAATTCGTTCTGGGCGGAATTGACAATGAAGCCGGTTACATTGGGCGGGCAACATCGGCTCCTGCTCGTTGCACATGACATCTCTGAACTCAAAGCGCGTGAGTCGGCGCTCCAAACCGAACGTGACCGATTTGCCATCCTGTGGCAACATATCGATGTTCCTCTCGCAGAGACGGTTTTTGAGGAGGACTATCCTTTGATTCAGGGAGTGAACCCTGCATTCGAGCGGACGTTCGGTGTCGATGGGGATGCCGTTATTGGAGAATCGCTCGACGATCTCATCGTACCAGCAGAATGCGAATCAGATGCCGATGAGTTCAACGAATGCGTTCGGGAGGGAGAGCAGTTCGAAACCGAGGTCCAACGCGATGCAGTGGACGGGACGCGTGACTTTTTGCTCACTGTCGTTCCATTTGGTGATCCCTCAGGGGCCGATCAACGGGGAGGCTTCGCCATCTATATCGATCTCACCGAGCAGAAACGACGTGAACGCCAGTTGAAAGCCTTCACAAAGACTACACCGGATATCACGTTCATCGTTGACGAAGAAGGCTACACGAAGGAGTGCTTCGTTGGTCCTGACCACGAGGAGCATCTCTATCTTCCCGCTGAGACGCTTCGCGATCAGCAGATGCAGGAGTTGCTTCCAGAAGACCTTGGCAGGCAGATTTTTTCAACAATCAAGAAGACACTGGAAACAGGTGACGTACAAACACTCGAATACGAACTCAACGTGCCGGCTGGTGATCGATGGTTTGAGGCACGGATAGCGCCCTTACAAACCCGGATCGACGGCAAGAGAGCGGTCGTTTTGACCGCTCGAGACGTAACGGAACGACAGCGGCGCGAGGAAGAGCTCCAACGCAAAAACGATCGCCTCGAAGAATTCGCCTCCGTAGTAAGTCATGATCTTCAGAATCCGCTCTCGGTTGCTACTGGATTCCTCGAACTCGCCCGTGAAGATGGTGACCCCGAACAATTCGATCGAATCGAGGTGGCCCTTGATCGGATGGAGCGAATCATCGATGACTTGCTCTATCTAGCACGCGAGAATCAACAAATCGGCGAACTGGAATCTGTCGACCTACAGTATATAGCTAGCTCGGCATGGGAGACTGTTCTCGATACTAATTCTGCTGGAGAGCTCGTACTTCATAACGATTTAGGCGAAATATCGGCTGACGATGATCGTCTTAGCCAACTCTTTGAAAACATTTTCCGGAATGCAATTGAACACGGGGGATCCGATGTCCGAATCTGGGTCGAAGCTATCGAGGACGGATTTGCGATCGCCGATAATGGCCCTGGAATATCCAAGTCTGATCGTGACCGAGTATTTGAACGTGGGTTTACCTCACAAGATGATGGAACCGGGTTTGGACTCTATATTGTCCGCGAAATCGTTGACGGACATGGTTGGGATATCACGATATCCGAGAGTACTGCCGGTGGCGCCCGGTTCGAAATCTCTGATGCGGATATTCAGCGCTGACTATTGGGAGGTCCGGCGATAGACCACTAGCCTCCTACCGCCTCAACTCGGATCAATTGGGACTGCCCAATAGCTCACCGCGTATCGAGTCGAAGCGGGGACGCTCGCTCCCAGAGATGGTGGTGCTCGACACACACCTTCCCTCGGTTTTCCGGATAAATGTTGGACCGGTGAGTGAGGTCGTGGCTGGGCGCGCAGCGACCGCAGGGGAGCGAGCACGGAGCGGAGGGTGGGGCGGCGAGGTCTGGGCCGGTCCGGCATACAGCAAAAAAGAGCCTGCTTGGCGACCAGGCAGACCACCCGGAGTGACATCTTCACCGCACCGGTGCCTCACACAGGAGGCGTTACTGAGGTTTCAGGACTGAACTCGTGAGCGCCGTCATTGTGATGGGCTCTGCTCACGAGGTCCCGAGGCACTGTCACGGGTGCGCCTGCTCCGTGGCGTGTCATCGTTGGCCGGTTTCCAAGGACAGCTCTCACCCCACGTATCGAGGCGGCCAGCGATGTTGGCCGCCGCGTTGATATCGGCCTGATAGACCGACACCAAGCAGTCATCGTTCGTGCAGCGGAACTCCGCCTGTTCCGGTTGGGTGCCGATGTGGCCACAGGCGTGGCAGATTTGGGATGTGTACGCCGGGTCGACCTAGCGGACCGGGATGTCGGCGGCGGCCTTGTCCGCGAGCCGCGTCTGTAGCCGGTCGAACGCCCACGCGTGGAGCCACCGGCTTAGATGCGGCCCGACGTCGACTTCAGTCAGCGCGTCGCAGGCGAGACCGTACTCGCGTGTAAAGTGCCCGTATCCGCCATTGAGTGTCAGCCCCGCGATGCCAGCAGTTTCCCCGTTGTCGAGGCCGAACGTCGGCGGGGAATCCGGCGTCTCGTTCGCGCACGAGAGCTTCGCTCTCGTGAACGCTGTATCCCCCCCTACTCGCTCGCTCCGCTCGCTCGTTGAGGAAGGGGCCTTAGCGCCTCAATTCAGGTAAATGGAAGAGTTACGTCAAGTATCCAAGGATGCCGTGAGTTGCTGTTGCGTTTGGAATCCGGTATGGAAGCGATTGACAATCTCGGATTGGTGTTCCGGACAGGCGAGAATGCTCACTGCTCCGGTGCCGACCGGAATGACGGGGTGCCGTTGATTATAGGGGGCCAGCTGGCAACTCGGGCAGCTGATACCGCCGGCAGGGCGATGCCCAACGAGCTCAGCAGTGGCATCTGTCGTATACCCACAAATGGAGGTGAACTGTGCGAGATGCTCCGTACAGCCGACAACAGGGATTGTGAATTGATCCAGCAGTAAAAACGAGAGATGTTGGTGTTCAGGGGATTGCAGTGCAGCCGTACAGGCGGCACAAGAGACTGGCGGGGTGTCCACAGGCTCCTCACTTTGCGGAGGGAACGGATCTCGAGAATCCATCCTGATGTTCTACATCCGGCTTCGTTCTCAACGAGGGTAAGTCGTGTGGACTCCAGATGCGGGCGAAGCGTATTGTGTGACCTCTCGATTACTGTAGTCCCCTCGAACGTGTGGGAACCTTTTGCAGGGATAGGTTTGAGGTATTTCACTTCCCCATCCTTTAGAATTTTTGACTCTTTTGCATCCCGTATCGAGGCTATGTGGTTCTTTCTTCAATCGGTCTGTATAGGGAACTCACCTATCGATCAATACACCGTGCCACTTGCGCAGACTCGGTTCCAGTCTGCTATGTAGAACTGCCTTCAGGCGTGTATATGATCACTTTGTCTGAAGTAAGGGCGACTGGATAGTTCCATACGTCAAACGTGATATAGAACTCGGATGTGATGGTTTGGAGTCCGTTGATCACATCCGGATCGATCCAATCTACCAGAGTCGTGTCCTGACGTTGTACGTCAACGCCAATCGCATCGAACGCCATAAGGAGACCGTCGTTAGCGGACTCATCCGGGGAGAGGTTGTAAGTTACTAATCGATTACGATCTCGATGGTCGGCGTTTCTCGTCGGGGCATCTACGCCGTCTGACGGAGTGTTGCCTCTGGAGGGTGAATCTCGGTCGAGTTGTTGATGAACGAGAAGGTAGTACTGACCGCCACCGAACGAAACAGCCGTCGCGTAGAGTCGGAACCAACGTTTCTGATTTGGTGAGTGACAAGGGTATACGACCGTGAATCCGGTCTGCTCATCGCTTAGTAAACGGCGAAGCTGGGTTGCGACCCGTTCTCCGTATATATCGTCTGCCTGTTCGGAGATTGCAACATAGTTCTTGCCAACAGAAGTATACTCCTTGGATACTCCGTTTCGCTCACCGAAGGCCTTCCAAGCCTGATTCACCTCCACTATATCCCCATACGTATCGAGGACTGCAACAGGGGATAATGTAGCGGCGGAGGAGATGACCATATCTATGAACGATTATTGGGAGTATTAAGTTCGCTTTTTGCTCAGATATTCCTAACTCACCAAATTTCGACGGATGGAGAATGTCGTGAGTGTTTTGTTTCGGTCAAAAGCGGTAGGATGTTCGCGACCGATACGCACGTATGTCCTCACGGATCATTCGGCTGTGAAATCGTGAATTAAATACTGTGACAGGCGTTCTATGGACCCTTACGATGAAGCGGTATCCGTCGTTGTCGAGTGCTGGAATACCATCGATTGGTATTGAGAGCCGGAAATTTCACCATTGACTAGGTCTGCAACAGAGCGGGAGATACTGCATAGCAGAGGACAAAGAAAAATCACCGTGAGCCCCCGGTTCTTATTTCAGACTGACGACACAGGCTACTCGTATGCCAAAAGGAGGACTGTGGACAAACGCGGTCGGACTTCTCATCAGTATCGCAGGCACCGCATTATTGTACCAGCATACTACCAACAGGTACAACGCGGCCATCCAAGATCTCGGATCAATAGCCATTGCCTATCTCGGGTTGATTCTCCTTGGGATGTCAGTCTCTATTACTGGCGTCGCGCTGCTGCTGTGGAGTCAACACAAATGAGGGAACTTGTTGAGCACTGGCTTACGTATCACCCGCCTTCCGTAGCTGAAGGACAGCACCCTTCCCCAACAGTCTACTAAGAGCGGATCAAAGGTCCCGATAATGGGGAATTCGGAGACGCCACTGCGACCGGGTGAACGAGAAGCCCTCGAACAACTCGAGACATACATCGCTTCGAATGCAGATACTGAGTCGGTGACGCGTGCAACAGCGATAAACTACCTTGCAGAGCAGGGCCTCGAGCGTGCCGATGCTCGTGATCGGATTAAGCGGTTGCTCCTGAAGGGCTATCTGTACGAAGTTGACGAAGATCTTCGGATCCCGCCTCGGTCTGGCTGATTTCGGATGTGGAATGGCAGCCCCACGACTGACGTCGCTACTAGCTCGAGGAATTCATCTCTTGGTCGACGCGGGCATCCACTCCCGCTGGAGAGACAGCAAGACGAACCCCTTCGATGGTGAACTGGACGGCGATTTCACCGTCACCCGAAGCAAGCACCTTCTCGAGGGCGTCGACGTCGACGTAGTCGTTGAGGCAGTAGGGTTCTTCCTCGAGCCCATATGCCTCCAGTCTCTCGATGATCTCAACGAGGAGGTCATCTGATCTCTTTGCACTTGCTGTTGACGCAGGGTGCATCTGTGTATGTTGAATTTCGTATGACCGCTGTTTAACTGTTTTTCAGGCGTTAAGTCCTCGCCCATAACGCGCAACGCAGCGAGCGGAGCGTCCGACAGCGTAGGTGAGAGGGATACAGCGCCGTTATCATTTTGACGACTGCCACTGCCTTGCACATCAGAACCTTGGTCAGTAATATGTCGGCGACTGAAAAGAGAGGAAACGTCTGCGACGAGTGTCTGAATCTATGCGTCAGCAACCTCGTCGATGAAGTTCTCATCCAGCTGCTGTTTCAACACCCGGAGATTCGCCACTTCCTCGGCACCGACGAGGATTTTGAGTTGCTCGACGGAGACCTCATCATCGTAGTAAGCGGCCGCGATTTCCTGGGAAACCGCGTCCTCGTCGGTCATCGGTCGCGCAGCCGATCACGAGTTGTTTTCTTACTTACAATTTTCAGCGAATCAATAAAGACTGTTGGGGTCACTTCGCCGGCGTCGCGACAAGCTCCTTATTCTCATTCGGGCCTCGGGAGGGTTATCCCAACTTCATTTCCTTGATTCACACTTTCGAAGGAGATGGTGCCATTGGATTTGGAAACTAACCAGTAAGCTAACCACAGGCCGAGCCCTCGGCTATGCGAGAATTGATCAATCTCGACATCACCACGCAGCACAGACTTCTCAAGTTCTGGAATAGGCGGATTGTCATCACGGACGGTGATCGTAGTCTCTGCTGGAGTCGAGTGTATTGAAACCACGACCTGAGGTGCCCCACGACTGTGCATAACAGCGTTCTCGATGACTTCAACAATCGCTCGGTCAATATCTGAGACAGCCAAGACCTGCGCCATAGACTGACCCTGTATGGTTATTTTGGCGTCCGGGAACTTCGTCTCAATTTCGTCAACAATTTTCTGAAGCCGGCTTGCTATCTCGATTGGCTGTTGTTCGTAGTTCTCCCGAACTAACTCCACGATTCGTTTCTCTTTCGCAGATAGCTTTAATAAATCCCGTCCGGCTTGGATAATCCGGTCTGCCTGCCGGCTTGTTTCTTCTGGGGCGTTTGAAGCGATCGTCTCTGCAAATCCCAGAATGACATTCATTTTATTTTGCAGGTTGTGTCGGAAGATTCGTTCAAGGACCTGTAGCTGGCGCTCTCGGGCCTTTACCTCTGTGATGTCGGTATAGTGCTCTATTCGGCCACCTTGGTATAGACCTGATCGAATGGGTTGACTCCAATGTCTGAGCCAACGCCATCCCGCGGTGGTTTCGTTCTGGATTTTACAATCGAACTGTTCTGTGTATGTATTGTCTTCATACGTGTTGAGCACTTTCTCAGCGAACTGTTCCGGCTGTGCGAATTTCTGCATTAGTTGGTTTTGGATGAGCTTAGCCTTGTCTTGGCCGAGGACATCCTCGCGTTCAACGCCGAAATACTCCTCGATGGTACGGTTAATCCATACGACGTCAAACTCTCCATCGAGAATGAATGTCCCTACAGAAGACGTGTCTAGAACGTCCTCGATTAGCGTCTCGTATCTGGCCTCACTTTCCGCCAGTTTCTGCCGTTGCTGTTCTCGCTCAGTAATATCTCGGAGAATAGAGAGATGTTCGCCTGAGACAATATCTGTCGTAGCCGCGTATTCAACAAGTCGAACAGTCCCATCCGGGCGCTGGAGAGGGAAGTAGCCAGTCTCGTTATCCGTTGATTGGAATTCACCCCAAGCTTTCTCGGCATCATACTCGGAGGTAGCGAACTCCGTGACATTTCTTCCGAGAAGTTCCTCTTCTTCTAGCCCGAACAATTCGCAGGCAGCGTCATTTACGGCGATATACGTTCCCTCGTCATCGGCGATGACCATCGCATCAAAGGCGTCCTCGAATACGGCCTGAAACCGTCGTTCCCGCTCCTTCAATCGTGAGATATCTCGCACTGCACCCATGACTCGAATCACGTCTCCATTTGTGTTGAAGATCGGTTCGCTCACACCACGGACCCACCGGGTTCCTCCACTCGATGGTTGGACCCGATATTCGATGTCCGTAGACTCGCCCTTCGATAACTTCTGCATCGCCTCAACGGCGATTTCCCGATCACTAGGATGTATATTGTCAAGGAACGATTGCGGATTTTCTCGAAGCTCTTCGATTGGACCCCCCCAAACTTCCTCATAAGCAGAGTTGATATACAGGAGACTATTCCAATCGCTTGAGAACATATAGTAGATGTCGTTCACTCTCTCAGTGGTTTCCCTCCAATTTGACTCGGCTGCGTCGACAATTTGTTCAGCCCGGTGTGCTTCGACCAGGGTTTTGAGTCGATTCGCGAGAATAAGATACTGGGAGTCAATCTGATCTTTGATGAAATAGTCCGAGACGCCAGCGGAGATAGCTTCACCAGCGATTTGCTCTGCGCCCTCTGTAGTAAAGATAACGAAGGGCAGGTCGGGATGCCTTTCACGAACACGTCTTAAGAATTCCAGACCAGTCTGTTCTGGAAGGTCGTATGCAGAGAGTATGCAATCAATATCTTTTCTCTCAACCAGACCTAATGCCTCAGAAGCTAATTGCTCGCAAATCACCTCAAATCGATCATCTTCGTTCGAGAGTTGCCGTGTAACTTTTTCCGTCCATTCGGGTTGATCAACGCAGAGGAGGGTAACAGAGTCAATCATGGACCAGTATCCTCACGGTTGGTGTTTCTCGTATAATATTAATTTGGTAAGTTTACGCAATCGCCGGTCAGGCTATATCGTGGTGTCATATACTGGGTGATAAAATCGAATCAGTAAGAATTGAGAACCCGTCACGACGGCCGTTCGAGCCGACCGGTGGCTAGGATTCACTCACTCGAGGAGTCGGGCGGTGGGTGGGGGCGCGGGAGTGGATTCAGCCCAAGTATTAACCAACACTTGCTGGTATCGGCCGGGAATGTTGGTTAATCCTAGCCGCTACGTTGTTCGAAGATCTCGAACTGGCTTCACGACGAAGGTAGCTGGCTCGCTGGCTGCTTCTTTACCTGCCTGTTCGGTCGACGTGAGGCCGACCGCGTGAGCTGGGTGATAAACTCGTCGCAAACGGTCCGTCGGGGGATGATGGTCTCGTGCCAGCCCAGCCGGTCGTCGAAGTGCCGCGTCTGGAACTGCTCGCCGATGTCGTCGCCGGCGACGTACTGCGTCCGCGTCAACCGCCCGACCTGCCGGGAAACGAAGACGGCGCCCACGGCCTCGTTCGTGAGCTCGACGAGGGCACACTCTACGAGGGCGACGACCGACGCGTGATCCCGGTCGGTCGGAACCGTCATCTTGAGGTCCGCCCACGGTGCCTGACCGCCGGGGGTGGTTGCTGCGTGATGCGCTGCTCGTGTCTTGCTACGTCGTTCCGAAGCCATCGTTTATCGGGGGGACGGGATGCGCCCCGCCACCCCCTCGCGGGGGCGACAAACACCACCGAAACGTACCCGGTCAACCTATGCGCTCAATCTGATACTTTCTTGACTCCACTACCCCTGTGATGGCCCCTCGGCCTGAGAGAGCTGGCGGCCTTCGCACACTGCATATCGCCTCTTTCTTTGGACGAAAAACGCGATATGCAAGGCAAAGTGACGGCCTTACATCGCAGAAGAACCACGTCGGGCCGATTTGAGGGCGTAGAAAGTACCTAGACGAGTTCCGGGATACTGCTGTGATTTCAAAAATTGTTCGACGCCGGGGTAACGAAGGTGATTTCGGGCGTATCTGGATAGCTTGGAATCGTTGATCCCCCTGTTCTGAGTCTCTCGAGGTCCTCCGGCTCGGCACTTCGAATCGTGAAATTTTCCCTATTCTCCCCATTCCGGCCGTATCAGCCGCTGGAAATTGCTTGACGGGAGTTCGGAAGCACCTGATTATAGTCCGAAATATGATTTTCGATATACTGAGAGGAGTGGATCTGTTGAAACCTATCGAGCTTACACAACCGGCTTGCTAAATATAGGGGATAGATGCAGAAAGCTGCCGATGTTTGTTTCGCACCTTTGATGGAGAATTGACCTTTAATTGGGTGTGCGTATCCATTGAACAGTCTCACGAGTAGAAGATGGCATAAAGATCTCGGAGCCAGTCCTCTACGTGGTCGTGCCCGTAGTACCGGATATCTCCGGATCTAGGGTCATAGGTAAGCCAGTCAGCGTGAGCTAGTTTCGGGAGATGAGTATGGAAGAGTTCTATTTCGAGTTCTTCCTCACACGCTGCGGGTACTCGATTTGTGATATGTGAGACAAGTTCATTGATGGGGGCTGTCCGGGAGTCAGTGTGGTTTTCGAAGAAGTGGATGATTTCGCGGCGAATACTGTGGCTTAGTATATCAAGTAGTTGGCTCATCTGTGGTGCCTTATCCGGGTAGCAGGATTGGAATGTCATACGATTGATTATTACGGGACGAATTGAATAAAAACGTTATCAAACCCTACATCGATTTAGAGGAGTTTTCATTAGGCGAAAAGAGTCGAAGGAATTTGTTTCCCAAAATTTGTAAGAAGTAGAACGTAAGAAACTGGTTGAACTTGACCTGCGCGATTGTGGTCTCGTGGAGATGCCATTTGGAGGAATCATAGGATGGCGTACGCAGTACAGTATCTGTACTTAGCGATTCAACGCGATGGTCGATCCGCTCTCTCTACTCAGCAGAGTCGCCAAACCAATCCTATCTAAGGGTTCCACAGATTCGGGGAGTCTATGATTTAGAATTGCTCAGCGGGCCCAGCTGATTCCTCCTCAACCTGCTCGTACATCTCATCCGGGAACGGGAGGCTGCCCCAGATCGAGTAGGGACACTGGTCCTGACCGATACAGTAGCGCTGCAGATCGTCGTTATCGCAGTTCATCGGCAGCGGCGTGTCGCCGTCAATCGTGTTCGAGAACTCGTAGCGAACCTGGTACTCAGTCTCCTGCTCGTCGTACCACGGCCACCGGGCGAAGACGTCCTTGAGATCCGCGACAATCTCGTCGAGGCTGCTGTCCTGATACTGCGGCAGCCACATCACCATCCGCGCGAAGTTGTAGAGGTCCTTCCGGACGGGCTTCTTCTCGTGTAGCCGCTCCTCCATATTCGCCATACAGGGGAGTTCGAAGATCTCTTCGATCTCCCGGACCTCGATCTGCTCGGCGCCGGATCCGGCTCGCCCGATTCGGTACGTATTGACGCGCCCGTCGCGGTCGATCGTGACGGCCGAGTGGGACTCGTGGTCGGCCAGCGTCTTCGCGAGACTGCTCGGGCTCGAGATCCAGTCCGTCACGGAGGATTCCCACTCGTCCTCGGCCTCATACGCCTCGACCGCTCGGTAGAGCTCTTTCGCCGTGTGGAACTCACCCTTTTGTGCCACGTCGTCGGGGGCGTCACTCAGGGCCCGTCGGAGGACGCGGATCGTCCGCTCCCCACGGTCCCAGTTCCGCCAGATTCGCTCGTGGTGGCCGGTCTCGAGGAAGCGGTCGATCCGCTCCGTGATCGCCGACTCGTTCGTGGTCAACCACGATAGCTGGTCGTCGGAGAGGCCATCCTCCTGTACGCGCAAGAGCTTCTTGAACGCCCGCTCAGCGTAGTCACGATACTTGCTGTCGAAATCACCCACCGGGACGTACAGCTTGTTGTCATTCACTCGCGTCAGTATCTCCCCGCCGTCACTCCCCGTCGATGACTCGCCCTCCGCTCGAACGAGACATTTGCGTGACGCCGCCGCCATCGGGATTTCGAGGTACAGGCCATCCCCGAACTCCGGTATCTCTGTGATGCCCGTACAGACTCGCCCAGGATGCGGGCCATCCTCACCGGGCTCCTTGCTGTACAGCACGTCGGCGATGTCCTGCTGGAGTGACCCATCGGCGTGGGCGCGGATGAGGGAGGCGAGATTGTTGACGTACAGCTCACGGATGTCGTAGAGCACCTGGATGTTCCGTGGTGACGCGTGCTCAAACTTCGGTTGCTCTTTCACACAGATCGCACTCAGCGTCGCGAGCACGGCAAGCGTTCTTGGCTCGTCGACGAACGGCTCCTCGGCGACGTCAGCACGAACCTGCTCTTTGAACGCCGCCGTCCCGAACCGCTCGACGTCGTTCACGAGGTCGTCGGGCTGGTCCTCGCCGTCGACGACGTATCGGTCGTAGCCACGTGTAAACAGCTGGTTGATGCGGGTCTCACCGTACTCCAACGGGAGTGCCGCAACCCGATACGCTATGTCCTCGTCGTCGGTGGGCGTACTCGGGCTCATTCGTCGATCACCTCGGGAGTCGCCGACCGAGCGTCGAACGCCGGGCTCTCGATGGGTTGAACGATGCTACAGACGTCGGCGTGGAGTGAATAGGGCAGGCGGGCGACCCGCCGGCGGTCGGCCGTCACGACGGGGTCGATCGGGATGTCGTACGTCTCGAGGAGAAGGTCGTTCAACACCTCGCGACTCTGCTCGTCGTATCGGTGCGCCGGATCGGTATCCAGCAGGTAGACGTGGACACCCTGCCCGCTGTAGACGACCATCGTTTCCTCGGCGTCGAAATCGTCCTCGAAGATATCGCGCACCTCGAACCCGTACTCGATGGCGCGGTCGACGTCTTCGAAGGCGTACGGATACCCATCGGGAGCGGCGTCAAGGATTCCGGCGGCGTCGAGGAGCGCATCGTCGTCCCGATCGTCGCCGTTCGCCGACACCATCTCGTCCGCTCGGTCTCGGGCAATCTCTTTGGCGTCGATGTCGACGAGGAGGACCCACGGCCGTTCCCAGTGATCCAGCGCGTAGTAGACGGCGTCGGGCCGTGGGTCCGGTTTCTCCAGCACCTCCGGATCGGCAAGCGCGAACTTGTTCCGCCCCAGCGGGTCGTTGCGAGCTGGATGCCGAATGAACTCAACGACATCCTCGAAGTCATCGAACTCGGGCGTCGTTCGGTCCCCCGACGCATCTGTTTGCCACGTATCCCGCCGGATGAAGTCCTTGTCCGGCACCTCGTCTTTGCGAACCGGGTGGGACTCTCGGAAGGCGATGGCGTACTGTTTCGGGCCGGTCGCCGTGATGAATTCCGGCAGATAATCCAGATAGCGGGGGAACTCTTCGGCGTAGTAGGCGTAGATCTCCTCGCGGGTCGCCTGTCGCCAGGTCATTGGTTGAGCTCTTGATCGAGATTTTTGAAGCCCCGAACGGTGGTCAGGCCCGCAGCGTCGAAGTCGTCGACGGCGTCTCTGATGGTCGCGAACGACCGTGCCGCCCGGCCGCTGACCCGCTTGTCGATTCGGTCCGCGTCGGCAAGGCTATCCAGGACGTCGAGCGCTGTCTCGCGATTGTTGAAGGCCCAGATCGCGTGGGCGTCCACCGCGCTGAGTTTGTCGTAATCCTCGATCGGGGCGTGCCGGTTGTTACTCGCGAGCTCTGCTTCGCCGGCCCAGACGAGATCGCCGTCCTCGTCGAAGCCGGCCACGTCCAGGACGGTGCCGTCGTCGGTTTCGTAGTACGGGTCCACGCGAATGACATCGTCCCGCTGCTGGAGCCACAGCTCGAGGAGCCGGACGCCAACCTTGTGTGGCGTTTTCTCGCCGAGATCGCCCGCTCCTGGTCCCGCCTTCAATTCTCTCCCGAGGAGGTCTCGACCGTCAGGGAGGACGGTGTAGTACTTGCGCCCCGCCGCGGAGTCCGCTTCTATGAGGTCCTGCTCCGTGTGCCGCTCTATATGGAGGTCGTCGTATTCGTCCCGGAGCTGGCTCATCCTGTCCAGTAGCGTGTACTCGTCGTCGTCCCTGTTCATCACGTCGAGGACCCGATTCAGGAACCGGACGTCGTCACGGCTGAGCCCGCGTTGTCGGAGTTCGTCATCAGGAACAGGCACGCTACTTTCTTGGACGGGGGTTGCCCCGTTCTCCGGCTGCGCTGCTTGGTCATCTGCTGATTCTTCGTCCGTCTCGGTGGCTTGCCCGAACAGGGGACTCATCTCTGTCTCATCCCCATCTGGGTCGCTGTCCGCCTCGGGCTGCGTAGTCCACGTCGACGCGTCCTCCGTCGTCGATTCGCTGATGAACGCGGATTGGGTCGGGTCGGTCGCTGCATCGCCGTCGGCAGTCGAGCCCGTCGTCTCGGCTCCCGAACTCCCCCAACCAGACTCTTCCGGAGCAGTGCTCGACTCAGTCGGCTCTGTCAGCCCGTACTGGGTCTGTGTCCGCTCGACCATCCGTGGCCGGGACACGGACTCGAAATGATCTTCCTGGGGCTCTGTGAGCGGCTGGTCGCTTTCTGGATGCCCCGCCGCAATCGGGAGCGGCTTCAGCGAAAACGGCGGCGGACCAGTCTCGCCGAACGACGGACTGGGGAGCTGTGCGATCCACTCGCCACTTGGGAGCGTGTTGATTCGGTTGCGGAGTTCGGTCGGGCTGAGGTCCTCGTGGGCAAGCGACTCTGCGAGGTCGCGCTCGATCGAGATGTTGCCGATGAGCTTCGTCTTGATGTTGTTCAGCACCTCGTCGTAGGCCCGCTCGTTCCGGTTCCGCACCTGTTCAGGGAACTGCATCACGAGCCCCATACTCAGACCGAACGATCGGCCTTGGGGCAGTAGCTGCTCGGAGACGAGCTTCGTCGACGCGACCGGCGCCGCCTCCTCGATGATGAGGTTCGTGAGCTTCTCGTAGTCGGTCTGACCGTCGCGACGGCGTACCTGCACGGCGTCCATCGAGACCTGGAACTGGTGGTTGTCCTTCGCGAAGTGGCGCGTCAGCGATTCCTCGATGTTCTGGTTGTCCGCAGAGACCGGAGGAATCGTCTGATCGCGCTGCATCCGGAGAGCGGCGGCGAAGAGGTCGTCCAGCCCGAACACGTCGTTTCCGTACTCCTCGTCGAACAGCGCCTTGATCAGGTAGCTGAGGATCTCGTTCGCGACGAACGCCTGCCCGTACTGCTCGCGTCCCATAATCATCCGGAGGATGTCGTGGAAGTGGTCGCCTTGTCCTGAATCGCGTCCTCTCGGTTGCGACCCGCCTCGAGCGCGGGCCGGATGTCGAAGAAGGAGAACGCGGGGATGGTCTCCGGGACGCGGAAGTGGTAGACGTCGTCGAGGTCATCGAACCGCTCGTAGTGGCAGCGCAGGTAGTTCTCACACATCCCGTCACCCTTCGGGTCGACGAGGACAACGGGGCCACCCGTCGTCTCGCGAAGCGAGAGCGCGTCGTTGATGATGGCCTTCGACTTCCCGCCGCCCGTCGACGCGAACCGCCCGTAATGCGTCGGCAACAGGTCCGGCGGAATCCGAATGGGGTCCGGCCGTGGCTCACCGTTCTCGTCGAGCGCGTAGCCGATGGCCATTCCCTCCTAGAACTGCTGAATCAGATCCGGATTCGGCCACGGGAGCGGGTTCCGGCTCTGCTGTTCGGCCCTGGTTCCTCGCGTCCCTTCGACGGTCAACTGTTCGGAGGAGGGAACGAGGACGAAGTTCGCGAGCTCGGTCCCACAGAGGACTAGCTCGGGGCGGGTCTTCCCCCGGGCCGTCGTCAACTCACGATTGATGAGGCGCTGGAGAGCGGCCCGTGCCTTCTTCTCCCTGGTTTTCTCACGGAAGCCGCTGTCCCGGAGGCGTTGTCCCTCGACCTCGTAGAACGGAAAGACGGAATCCAAATCCGATTAGCCGAGTTCGAGCTGGATATGCACTGGAGAGAAGCCCTGTCGAAGTACGCTGAGCAGCACGAATCCCACTGTACGGACTTCGCGCAGGCAGTTCTCGAACGAGTAGGACGGGACGATCCACTCGACCGTCAAGGACCAACGAAACAAGAGTTCATCACGTATCTGGAGGACGGGCTCGTCGAACGGGACTTCAGAGAAATGTTCTGATCAGTCGCGGAGTTCGGCGACTGACTGACCAACCTCACGGACGTGTTCACTTCGCTCGAGGTCAAGTTCCTCGGCGAAGTAGTCCACCGTCTCTTCGAGGCTCATACTAGAAAGAAGTCCGTCTAACGGTATAAACCTAGTGCTGGCGCAGGAATGTAGCCCATCAGAGGAAGCGTCTGTGTATACCGAACTACGTGCCCCTCTGCTGAAAACAGTGGAACCGGTGACCACATAGCGATACCCACCGAAATTACGCAGTGTCGCCATTTGCTGTCCACCAACCGAACTCAATTGAAAGAAGCTCCGAATCGATCGGGAGCGTTTCAGTCTGCAGGTTGTGCGTCAGTCGCTGGTGTCCCGTCTGGAAGTTCGGGGATGGACAGGTCCACGCGACGAAGCAGCTGTGCGTTGATTGCGACGATGACCGTGCTCAGTGACATTAGGAGTGCCCCCACGGCGGGAGACAGCAGAATCCCAATCGGTGCCAACACGCCTGCTGCAAGCGGAATCGCGAAGACGTTGTAGCCGGCGGCCCAGACGATGTTTTCCTGCATCTTCCGGTAGCTCGCCTTGCTGAGCTTGACCAGCCGAACGACGTCCATCGGGTTGTTCTGCACCAAGATGACGTCCGCCGACTGGACGGCAACATCGGTGCCGCTCCCGATTGCGATGCCGACGTCAGCTCGCGTCAGCGCCGGCGCGTCGTTCACCCCGTCACCGACCATCCCTACGAGCTTCCCTTGGTCCTGAAGTTCTTGGACTTTCTCGTCCTTGTCTTCGGGGAGGACCTCCGCGAACACCGTGTCGATACCCAGTTCGTCGGCGACAGCGTCGGCAACGTCCTGAGAATCGCCAGTCAACATTGCCACCTCGATGCCAAGATCGTGGAGGGCGTCGACGACGCGGAAACTCTCCTCGCGGATCACGTCGGCCATCGCGAACGCGGCGATCAACTCTCCGTCGCGAACGAGGTACACCACGGTCTGGGCGTTCTGGCCGGCCTCGTCAGCGAAGCGTTGGAGGTGATCGGGAATTTCGCTATCGAGTTGGGCCAACAGGTTCGGGCCGCCGACGTACACCTCGTTTCCGTCGACGTTCGCACGAACTCCTCGGCCCTTGATCGCCTCAAAGGCGGTCGCGTCAGGAGTAGGTACGTCGCGCTCGTCGGCGGCCTCACGGATCGCTCGGGCGATCATGTGTTCGGAGTCGCTCTCGACGGCCGCCGCCAGCGCGAGCGCGTCGTCCTCGTCGACGCCGTCGACGGTCGCCATATCCACGACGCCGTGTTCGCCCTCGGTGAGCGTCCCCGTCTTGTCGAAGATGATCGCGTCCAGATTCCGTGCGTCTTCCATCGCGATGCGGTCGCGAACGAGCATCCCGTTGCGAGCGGCGAGCGACGTGTTGATCGCGACGACCAGCGGGATAGCGAGCCCGAGGGCGTGTGGGCAGGCGATGACGAGCACCGTCACGACGCGTTCGATGACGGTCGCGTCGAACGAGACCGCGACCGTCCACGCAATCGCGGTCACGACTGCCGCCCCGAGCGCGACATAGAACAGCCAGCCGGCCGCGCGGTCGGCCAACACTTGCGTCTTGGACTTGCTCTGCTGAGCTTCCTCGACCAGGCGCATGATGCCCGCGAGTGTCGTCTCCTCGCCCGTCGCACCGACGCGGACACGGAGGCTGCCGTCCCCGTTGATGGTGCCGCCGATGACCTCGTCGTCGGGCTCCTTCGATACCGGTTTCGATTCACCTGTGATCATCGACTCGTTGACGTCCGAATCGCCCTCCTCGACGACGCCGTCAGCGGGCACGCTCGCGCCCGGTCGGACGAGCACGAGGTCGCCCTCGGAGAGTTTGCTGACAGGGACTTCCTCGGTCTCGCCGTCGTCGGTGATTCGTTCCGCCGTGTCCGGCATCAGCTTCGCCAGTTCGTCGACGGCGCTTGAGGCACGGCGGACCGACCGCATCTCGATCCAGTGCCCCAGTAGCATAATGTCGATCAGAGTGACGAGCTCCCAGAAGAACGCCGACTGCCTCGGGAATACTACGCTCGCGAGGCTGTAGACGAACGCGACCGAGATGGCCATCGAGATCAACGTCATCATCCCCGGCGACCGGTCTTTCAGCTCCGGCACCGCCATCTGGAGGAATGGGACCCCACCGTACGCGAAGACGATGACCGCGAAGACGGGGTTGATCCATTCGCTCCCCGGGAATGCCGGGACGGAGAACCCGAGCCACTCCTGTAGCATTTCGCTGTACAGGAGGACGGGAATCGACAGGAGCGTCGAGACGAAGAAGCGCCGCCGGAACATCTGCTCGTGGCCTTCATGCATCCCGCCATGGCCCTCGCCGTGTCCCTCGTGGGAACCGTGGCCGTGCCCTTCGCCCTCGTGTCCGGCGTGCTCGTGCTGCTCGTGGGACGCCATCTCACCTGCCGCAGCAGGGTGAGCCTCCTCCTCCAGTAGCTCCTGTTCTACCCTTTCCTCGTCTGATTCAGCGACCGCTTCATCTTGGTCGCCGTGTTCGTGCTGGTGGCTGGTGATATCCTGCTGGTCCTCTCCTCCCGGGGAATTCTCAGTTGTGTCTTTGTGGTCGTCCATAGATCATATGCTCTTTAGAGGTGGATCCGCCGGCTTCCTGAATCTTCGCCCCCTGAAACCGTACAGCAGGACCAGCGTAGGCAAACTCCGAAGACAACGGTTTGCCGTTGTCTTGAACTGGTCTGTGCTACCCTCAGGCGTGAGCGGTATATCCTGCGTCTTCGACGGCCTCCACGAGGGCCGTGATCTCTGCCTCACCGTCGACACTTGCCTGTTCGCTCTCCCTGTCGACGGTTACGGAAGTCACGCCAGAGACCTCTTCAAGGGCCTCTTCGACCGTCTGCTCACAGTGACCGCACGACATTCCTTCCACGGTGATGATCGTCGTCATACAGAGGTACATACGGCTCCCTCTCTTTAGCAGATTTCTCTTTCGATGATACGGGTCTCTTGGGGGGTCAAACTTTAGATTCCAAGTGATACGTGCAGCCGCAACGAACCAAATCTCAGATTCACCAGCTGTCGATGGCTGATAGGCTCAGGTATCGTTGTGGCGCTCTCTGTACGTCTTTGCTGCTAAAAAGACGTATAGTGCGCCGATTGCCCGAACAGCCGAATTGAATCGCTCGTTCCATTCCATCGACTCCGGACGCTCGTATAGGAACGCGGTGGCAAATCTCCGATACAGATCGGGAAACAGGAGGATGATCGCGCCGAACACGCCGGTAAGATTCATCAGCCACGCGTATGCTCGCCCGTTAAGGAGGGAAATCACAGCTATAAGAACGCCTTCCGACCGAACTGCTGGACGTACCCACCCTCTCACCGTCCCTTCGCTTGGATTCGCAATCGCGAGTCTCTCGAAGAGCTCGAGGGTTTCGTCCGGGAACAGCGCTGAGAGAGCGCCAAGGACACCTACGAGTGTTCGAATCATACGATATGGTACGACCGATACGGATATAATTCTCGCTGTGATCCTACACTACCGAGAACATAGGGGTCCAAACAGTACCGGCGTCGAACCAAAGACGACGCACAGAGGCCGCTTTTCGGATGAACGTCCCGAATCCTCAGGGATTTGGGGCATACAGAGCGTAGAGGATCGACAGCATCCCGGCTGCGGTCACGAGTGCCGCGACGAATCCCGCTTCGAAGATCGACACTTGGAGGAGTTCGAAGAGAACGCCTTCGAGAAGGCCGCCAAGGCCGACCAGCGCGAAGCCAGCGGCGACGTACAGGAGCAACTGTGTGTGATGCCGTTGGTATCCGCGATAGGCCTGGTAGGCGATGACCAGCGCCAATGCGGTGGTGAACAGTTTGCCGATGACGAATAGGGTGTGTTCCATGGGTCAGTCCCCCCGCATCTCCTCGAAGATGGACGTGATCCGGTCGGCGGGGTCCGGCCGGACGTCGATCTGCACGTCGAACCCCTCCGCCTGCAGGAGCACTTCGACGCGTTCGAGGCGCGCCTCGTACTCGCTGTAGTGCCGGCCACCGGGGTCGACGTGCGTGTACTCCTCGAGGAGGCCCTGCTCGACGAGGCGGGTGACACGCCGCGAGACGGTCGGGCGTGACATATCGCATTCCTCGCTGAGTTCCTTCGCAGACAGTCGGTCGGTCTTCGTCGCCACGAGGATGTCGCGGGCGTACTCGTCGTCGAGCGTCGCGAAGACCTCCGACGGGTCGGCCTCCTCAGTCACACTCCTCTAATCGCCACAGGAGGGTAATATAGCCCGCCGGTTTTCTGACTCAGAACGCCGGCTCGCTATTATATCGTCTCTACCCGCCTACTGATAGTTGAAGGTGCAATAATTATGTCCACACTCGACTCCGGTATGAACCAGCTCGAGAGCAGAGTCGGCGGCCTGACCGTCGGCGGGAAAGTCCACAGCCTCAGCGCGTGGTTCGTGCTGGCGCTCCGCCTCATGATGGGGTACGCATTCGCGTACTCCGGGTTCACGAAGATCACCGGCGAGTTCGCGGCGGGCGGCTACCTGACCAACGTCGCGGCGACGAATGGCAACCCGCTCGCGGGCATGTTCGCGTGGATGGGTTCGACGCCGTGGTTCGTTGAGTTCGCGAACGTCGCTGTCCCGTGGGGCGAACTGTTCATCGGCCTCGGCCTCCTCATTGGCGCGTTCGTCCGTCTCGCGGCGTTCTTCGGCGCGCTCATGATGCTCATGTTCTACTTCGGCAACTGGGACATGAGCCACGGATTCATCAACGGCGACTTCGCGTACATGCTTGTGTTCCTCGCGGTTGCCGCGTTCGCCGCGGGCCGCATCCTGGGCCTCGACCAGTACATCGAGAACTACGACGTCGGCGGCCAGACGCTCGTCGAGCGCTACCCCGCCCTCGAATACATCCTCGGCTAACCACGCCGAGACCTTTGGGAGTACAACAATGCAAAATCCAATTCAAGCACACGGGATTCGTTCTCTGGGACTCATCGTCGTTGGAGCGCTGGCACTGGCCGTCGTCGCCGGAATGGCGCTAACGCATACGACCGTCCCAGATGCAATGATGTGGGGCTGGCACGACGGCATGTGGAACGACGGCCACATGGCCGGATGGGGTAGCTGGGGCTGGGGGATGATGCTGTTCGGTCTCCTGTGGATGGCCCTCCTCGTCGCTCTCCCCATCTATCTCGTCTACTGGCTGGCAACGCGATCCCAAACGGATGGCCGCACTGAGGACAGCGCGCTCGCCGTCCTCCAAGAGCGGTACGCTCGTGGCGAGATCGACGACGAGGAGTTCGACCACCGTCGCGCCCGTCTCATATCCGGTGGCGGCCGTTACTGACCGCGTTGTCCTTAAAAACGCGAGGAACGGTCAATGGACGTAGTTGAGGATGCCGCCGTGTTCAATATACGTCATCTGCTCGGCAGGAACCAAGTTGTTTAGAGGATGGTCACTCTGATTGTTCGAGCTTGTTTCGGCGGGATTCGAACTCTTCGTCCGTGAGATCGCCACGGGCATACGCTAGACGTAATTCTTCCATCGCGGGATTGTGAGACGTTTGTGTTTCGCTCACCCGCCTGAAGAGGAGGAAGCCACCGCCGAGAAGCACAACGAGGAAGACGAGTGGAACAAGCATTCCGATAACGGGCCACCAGCCACCGGTACTACCGTACTGGCCCATCATTCCCCCGTATCCCATCATCCCGCCGAAGCCCATCCCCATCGTGAGCAACGGAAGGAGGATGAACGCTCCGAGGATCAGGAGCAGTATCGTCGTTGTGTCCAGTTGATTTGATGAAGCCATCGACGATCAGGCCTACGACGCGGGGTCGAACTCGTCTCTAACGGCTGCCAGTACACGATCAAATCGCTCGGTGACCTCGGTTGCGATGGAATCAAGCGCGTCGTTATCAGCAATCCCGACCAACTGCTCCGGATCGACCGCACTTACCACGATGTCGCCGTCATCAGTCTCATAGACGATGACGTTACAGGGCAAGAGCGCACCAAGCTCGATTTCCTCGGTTAACCCTTCGTATGCTAGCGGAGGATTACATGCACCGAGGATGCGATACTGACGGAACTCTTCGCCAAGCTTCTCCTTGAGTGTCGCCTGAATGTCGATATCACAGAGGACACCGAATCCCTCGTCCGTGAGTGCAGCGTTCGTTGCATCAACGACGTCGTCGAATTCGCCAGTGACTGTGGTCTGTATTGTGTATTCCATGGAATATCATACCCCGTCCGCAGGGTTAACGGTTGGGTGCCCAACAGCGATCGTTGGGGAGGGCAGTGTCTCAGATGGAACAGCAGCCGTTCCGATCATCCAGTCCGTTCGAGCTGTTTTCGCCGCCGTTCGAATTCATCGTCCGAAAGCTCCCCGCGAGCGTATCGCTCGCGGAGAACCGACAACGACTGCTCATCGTCCCCGCCGGATCCTCGGTTGAGGAGCGCATAGACGAGGTAGAGCGGAACGGCGATGAGGAGCCCCATCCAGAGGAGTCCCCAGAGCCCCATCGCTCCGCCGAAGAGGCCCCAGCCGCTTCCGCCCATCATCCCGCCGCCATAGCTCCCGCCGCCGTGGGCGGCAGCCGTTCCAGTCGCCGCGACCAGCAGCGGGATGGCGAGGATCGCGAGGCGACGAGCAGTGCGTCCGATGTGAGTGATGGGTTGCGTCATTGTCTTGCGGTGGTGAATTTCGGTGTTCGGTTGAAGCGATCAAAACGGTCAGAGCCGTTAGCAGTGGCCCTGCCCGTACATTCCGCCGTTGTAGTCGTTGTCAGCCATGTCTTGGCCCATCTCGTCGACGGTCACACCCATATGCGACTCCATCCAGTCGACGCTACCAGGGCCCATGTGCTCAGTCATCTGCGTCTCCATCCAGGCCGCCCAGTCATCAGCGGTAGCGTTGTCTGTGGGCACGTCGTCAGCTGTCGTGTCGGTACCGTGTGCGCTGACCACGGGGGCGGCGAACGCGAGTCCGACGAGCGCGAGCGCCACGAGCAGCCAGCCGCCGAGTTTGAAGTTGGTCATTGTCTTTCTCCTCGGTTACTCGTAGGACCGCTCGGGAGTTATGACGATGGGCGTGAACTCACGCAGGAGAACGTTCGAGAACGTGTATACAGCGTTTTAATCGTGTTTCAGAAACAAGAGCGTTCATCCGGCTCGAATTCGCCGGGATGGCACTCAACGCCTCGTTCGGAACGGGACTAAGACCATACGGGCCACAGATTGATCAACCAGAAATCGAGTCTCAACCCACTCATTCGACGTATTCCACAACACGTGCCATCCCCGCATCGAGGTGGTACAGATTGTGACAGTGGAACAACCACCGACCGGGGTTATCCGCGTGGAAGTCCAGCGTCACCTGTCCTCGATGTCCCGGGACGATAACCGTGTCTTTGATCGCGTTGCCGACCTGGAAGAAGTGGCCGTGAAGGTGCATCGGATGGACGACCGGGCTCTGATTGGTCATCCGAATTCGGACGTGTTCCCCAGGCCGAATCTGAAGCGGGTCGGCATCCGGATAGGCCTGTCCGTCTATCGTCCACGTGTAGGACTGGTTTCTACCACGTGAGAGCGTCAGGTCGAACGTCCGGTCTGGATTTCCACTCACACCGTCGAGCGAGGAGCGTGCTCGCAGGTCACCGTATTGCAATCTGTTACTCGAAGATGATGGAGGCTGCGGAGTGATCGAACCGTCTGTTGATTCGTACTCGACGACGGCTCTGGCCGGTGGTTCGTTCCCGTCGAGCGCGTTCGCCTGAACGAACCATCGCCCCGGATTCGTCGCTTCAACGACGACATCGTATCGTTCACCAGCACCGAAGACGAACGAGTCGGACTCGACCGGTTCGACGGGCTGCCCATCGGCGTGGGTCACCGACATCTCGTGTCCAGCGATTCGCACACCAAAGACTGTCGCGCTGGCGGCATTCACGAACCGAAAGCGAACCCGATCGCCCTCCGCTACGTCGAACGTCGGGGGATTCTCGGGCAGTTGACCGTTGATCAAAAGCCCCTCGTATGGCGGTCGAACGTCTCCCATCATTCCACCCATTCCACCGCCACCCATCCCACCGTCCGACGGAAGACGGGGTTCTCTAGAGAGGTAATCGTCAAGCACGACGATATACTCGCGGTCGTACTCAACGTGTGGGTCTCGTTCTTCAACGATCAGGGGGCCGAGTAATCCACGATCGAGTTGGAGTCCGACGTGGCTGTGGTAAAAATACGTCCCAGCGGGTTCGGCACGGAACTTGTATGTGAATGTATCACCGGAAGCAACCGGATCCTGCGTCACGTTCGGTACGCCGTCGACTGGATTCGCAACGGGAATCCCGTGCCAGTGAATCGTCGTCTCCTCCTGCAAGTCGTTAGCCAGTTCCACGCTGAGCACGTCACCTTCCTGCACGCGCAACTCTGGGCCCGGGTACTGTCCGTCGTACAGCCAAGCAGTCGTCGAAGCATCCGAATCTGGTCGAATGGTCCCAGACGTCGCAGTGAGGCTAACGGAGGTATCCGGGGCACCTGTGACAGTCGGACGGGGGGTCACCGCACGGCCTCCACCATCGTCGGTGCCCGGTAGCGGACTGGCACACCCCGCAAGCGCTCCGAGAGTTGATATCCCCGATAATTGGAGGAGCCTACGGCGAGAAAGTCCCCAGGAGGTCATTGCCTTCGTTTTCGCGGTCAGCGAGTAAAGGCCTCGCGATGAGAGAAGTTCATACGGCCATCCTCGTTCCGAGTTTAGTCCCGGCGATACGGTGAACGATCCCGGATTCCCGAGACCCCCCGCTAGTTCGCCTGTTTCTGTTCTAAGTCGTCGCTTGGATAGATGCGATACGTTCGCCCTTGTCGCTCACGGTACAGTAAGCCGCGCTTCTCGAGGGCACTCACCGTCTGACTGACCTTGCTTTTCGAGAAGTTCGAGCGATCCCGGAGTTCGATCTGTGTGATACCGGGCGACGAGAGGACCGGTTCGAGAATTCGGCGTTCGTCGTCCGGCAAGAGATCCAATACGCGAGCCTGTGGCTGGGACTCCGGATTGATCTTTCCCTCAGATTGAACGGCCTCTTCCTGCGATTCGATACTCTCAGAATCGGTTGGATTCGCCATCTCAGTCTGTGAGCGATCGGCTACCTCTGTGCTAGTGAGCTCGTCCCGAACCACGAGATAGCCCCCACCAACGACAGCCGAGACAAGAAGCGTTCCGAGAACGTACAAGAGTGGGTTCGTTCCGTGAACCGCGCCCATCGATGTACCCATCATCGAGCCCATCTGCTCGAAGGCCTGCTGTTGCTGGTACGCTTGCCAAGTGAGCACACCACCGACGATGAGGACGGCAGCGACCAGGGCACCGGCTACGGTATCGGCTCGCCGTCGATTCATCTTCCCCACCTCGATCCTCCGAGAGACTTGCTCATACGTGAGAGTTCGTGAGACATTGCTGTACCAGTTTTGATTGGCCAACGCAATCACGGAGCTGGCAGCCCCACAAATTCGATATCTCGAATCGGTGTTCAATGGTGGTCATGATCCTGAGACGCTCCCGCCTCTGGGTGTTGATGGGCGAATTCATCTGGGTCCTTTTCGAACGTCTCCTTACAGGTCTGCGAGCAGAAGTAGTACGTCTCGCCGTCGTGCGTCGCCGATGGCTCGCTGTCGTCAGTCCGCATCCCACAGACAGGGTCGCGGTACTGGCCGGGCGCACCGAGGCCACGACGATAGACGTACAGCAGGCACCCGGAGAGCGCGAACGCGATGAGGTTGAGGTAGAACGTGTAGTTGAGTTTAAAATACGTCTGCTCAGTCGCCGTCTCGCCGCCCGCCAGATCTGGAACGATTCCTAGCGCGTCGAACAGCAGCTCCATGAGGAAGCCGGTGAACGCCATCGTCACGAAAAAGACGCCGAGGATGTACAGCAAGATCTTCCAGCCGTAATACTTCCGGTAGACGTTCAGCACGGGAATCGTAATGAGGTCGGCGTAGACGAACGCGATGATCCCGGCGAAGCTGACGCCACCGCCCCACAGCGCAACCGCGAACGGGACGTTACCCATACTGCCAACGAAACTGAGGACGGCGATGGTGACACCCATAATCGCGTTCTCAGCGGTCACGAGAAGCCCGTCGCCCTGGATGAACAGGGTGTTCCAGACCCACTGGGGGACGAAGACGATGACGAACCCAGAAATAAGGAAGCCAGCGACGATGTCCTTCCAGATCATCGACCACTCCTTGCGGTACTGATTCCCGACTTTGTACCAGCCACCCCACGACAGCAACTCGTCACGCCACCCGCCACGACTCGATATCTCCTGTAGGTACGTCTCCATACAGCCCTCCGAGCAGAACTTGAGCGTCTCACCGCCGTCGGTCGTGATCGTGTACTCGTCTTTGCCTTCCATCCCACAGGTCGGGTCTTCGGTGACGCCCGCCTCACGGTCGCGCTCGTTGAGCGTTTCTCGAACTTCGGCAAAGAGATTCTCGGGGAGCGTGAGGTGGACGATCACCGCCATCACGGCGATGAGGATGAGGCCGCCCAGCAGTTCCGCCAGGAGGAACTCCCAGCCGAGCAGAATCAGAATCATCAGCCCGAGTTCGACGATCAGATTCGTCGACGCGAACATGAACGCGAGAAAGTTCACCGCGTGCGCTCCCTTCTTGAACAGTCCCTTCCCGATGGCGACAGCGCCGAAACTGCAGCCACTACTGGCCGCGCCGAACGCAGTCGCCTTGGTGAGCCCGCTCAGATCACCGTCGCCCAGCACCTGTGCCATTCGCTCCTTGGAGACATAGACTTGGACCAGACTCGTGATCGTGAGTCCCATAATGATCGCCCACGCCGCCGTCCAGAGGAATCCGACACCGATTCGGAGGGCTTCGAAGATACCCTCGACCATCGTCACCTGCATAGATGTATCATCGTGCGGATCATCTTTTGCAGTTTTCCTTCAGATAGTTCGGGTTAGAGCCGTGGTAAGTATGAATTCAAAAGAATAGCGGTGGGAGTAGCACGCAGGTCTAAGGCACAACCGCATTGAATAGTTAGTACGTAGTAATACTTGAGACCCAAACTCACGGAGGGACCACAATATGGCGACAAATTCAGACGACACGCGACTTGTTACGCTCCTCCTCGTTATCATCGGTGCGTTCGTCATCTTCCCGCTGTTCTTCATGGGCTTCGGGATGATGGGGTTCGGCCCAATGATGGGCGGGATGTGGGGCGGTCACATGTGGGGTGACGGGACGATGCCTGGCTGGATGTTCATCGTCGGCATCGTGATGCAGTTACTGTTCCTCGCCGCCCTCGTCGGCGGTGGCTACCTCATCTACCGTGCGATTACGGGAAGTGAGCGTAGTTCAGACCAAGCCCTCAAGGAGCTCCGGCTCGCGTACGCCCGCGGTGAGCTGACCGACGAGGAATACGAACAGCGACGCGAAGCACTCGAACGAGATACCTGATTCCCGTCCGGCAAACTTGAACGATGACCGGCTTCCCCGACCACCGTCAACAGTCGACGCGTCCGCAACTTCCAGCGTGGCTCGACCGATACACGACGCTGGGAGTATACGGACTCCTCGTCGGGACGGGACTCTGTCTGGTCGCGTTCCTCACGAATCCCGTTCCCGACCCCTCGTTCCCGTGGGCGACGCTGCCCGAGTCTCTACGATTACCGATTGTACAGCCCCGAATCGAACACTGGCCGGTGACCTACACTATCGGCATCTGGCTGTGGGTCTTCTGCTTTCCCGCACTCTTCCTCGCTGAATACCGGCGATACGGCGACAGGAATCGTGGAGCAGCGGTGTGGCTCGTCGGGTTGCCGACCGTGGCGATGCTGGGCTGGACGACGTACTGCCGGTTCTTCTGGCCGAAGCTCCATCCACCGACCTGGAACGCCCCGGCCTACACGTTCGTTTGCTGGCTGTACTGTTCGACCTACGACGTGCTCTGGAGCAACACCGCATACGTCATTGCACTATTCGGCATCGTCACGACCATCCTCGTCATGCGACACCAGGATAGAGACCGATATGCCCTTCTCGGGTTTGGATTCCTCGCACTTCCTCTTGGGTTACCTGCCCTGTACGAAGGATATCGACGGACGACGCGAACCGGAACCTGAGGATTTGTAACAGGTGACTGTTTTCAACGCTGTTCGAAAAAGTGGTGGGAAGACTGCTAATTCGAGGAGGAGAGGGTGATCGAGACTCCTTCACTGATCACAGCCCGAAGAAACGTTTTCTGTGGGCAGCTCCTCAACACGAGTATGTCGACGACTGTCTCAACACCCGAAACAGACGAGACATATGCGTACTGTGGATCCAGGATCTTCGACCACGATCCAATCTGCGTCCGCGATTGCGATGACGAGTGTGGCTCACCCACGTATTTCTGTAACTACGCCTGTCTGTCCGCATATATCGACGAGAACGACCTCACTACCGGGAATGCGTGCGAGTGGACTCCCGACGACACTAGTTGTTGCTGATTGGCGCTATCGGTCCATTCGTCGCCTTCAGCGACCGATTATTTGCGGAAACCGAGTAATCGAAGCCCGTTCAGGGACACGAGGACCGTCGATCCCTCGTGGCCGACCACGGCCAGCGGTAAGGGGATACCGCGTAACAGAATCGTGCCAACCATCAACGCGATTGCACCGAAGGCGATTGCGAGGTTGACTGTCAGCGTCCGGCGCGTCCTGCGACCGAGTCCGAGCACGTAGGGAATCTTCCCGATGTCGTCGCCCATCAACACGACGTCAGCCGTCTCTAGGGCAACGTCGGTCCCGGCGCCACCCATGGCGATCCCGAGCGTCGCCGTCGCCAGTGCCGGGGCGTCGTTCACGCCGTCACCCACCATCGCCACGTTCTCGTATCGCTCAACCAGATCCTCGATGGTCGCCACCTTCTCTTCCGGCAGCAGTTCCGCTTGCACCTCGTCGATACCGACTTCGTCCGCGATCTGCTGGGCGACGCGTTCGTTGTCGCCGGTCAGCATGACGATATGCTCCACGCCGAGTGACCGGACGTCCTCGATCATCTCTGCAGCCCCCGGGCGAACCGTGTCGGTGAACGCCAGCCAGCCCAGCACCGTGACGTCGTCGCCGTGTTCACGGACGACGACGACACTCGTCTTCCCCTCCGCCTCCAGGGTCCGAAGCCTGTCGAGGCCCGGTTCGAGTCCCTTGATCGAAGCATCTTCGAGAACCGTCTTGACATAACTCCGATTCCCGATGTGGATAACGACGTCGTCGACATCGGCGCGCACGCCTTTCCCGGCCGCCGACTGAAACCGACGTGCGTCGGGGACGTCGAGGGCGCGGTCTTCGGCTTCTGAGACGGTCGCACGGGCGAGGTGGTGCTCCGAGCGAGCCTGGACGGCGGCCGCGAGCGAGAGCAGCTCGTCGGCAGTCAGCGACTCGTTCGCGAGGCCGTCCCGGACGAACACGTCCGTCAGCTGTGTCTCGCCCCGCGTGAGTGTGCCCGTCTTGTCGAACGCGACCGCGTCGATGTTCGCAGCCGCCTCGACGTGTTCGCCACCCTTGAACAGAACGCCCTGCCTCCCACCGGAGGCAATAGCCGACAGCACCGCCGCCGGCGTGGAGATGATGACCGCACACGGCGAGGCGGCGACCATCAGGGTCATCGCGCGGTAGAACGTGCTAGTGAACTCGCTTCCGAGCGCGAGCGGGATGGCGATCGCCGCAATTGTGAGCCCGAACACACCGAGGACGTACGGCTGCTCAAGGCGGTCGATGAGCCGCTGTGTCGGCGCCTTCTCGCTCTGAGCACGCTCGACCATGTGGATGAGCCGGCTGATCGCCGACTCGTGAGCCTGCCGTGTGACCTCAATCTCCAAGCTGCCACTCTCGTTGATCGTCCCGCCGAACACTTCGTCGCCGGGCTCTTTCGGCACGGGCACTGATTCGCCAGTGAGCGACGCCTGATCGACCGTTCCCTCGCCCGACGCGACGACGCCGTCGAGCGGAATCCTGTCGCCGGGACGGACGACGAACACGTCACCCACGGCGACCTCGTCGATGGGCACAGTGACCTCCTCACCGTCGCGGAGGACCTGTGCCTCGTCCGGTCGCATCTCGACGAGAGACATGATCGCCCGTCGCGAGCGGCCAATCGCGTAGTGCTGGAGCGTGTTCGATAGTGAGAACAGGAACAGCAGCATCGCGCCCTCGAACGGGGCGCCAATCGAGAGGGCGCCGACCGCTGCGACGATCATCAACAGGTCGATGTCGACCGCACGGTGCCGGAGGGTCTCGACCGCGCCTTTGAGCCCGTACCAGCCACCGAAGACGTATGCGACGCCGTACCCGGCCCATATGAGAATCTGTGGTCCCTCGAGCCATCCCGTCACTAGGCCGACCGCCATCCCGAGGAGGGTCAGACCGACGAACACGGCCTCCTGCCTGAGTTCCGAGCGGGTACTCACGTCATCCGTTGCTGTCTCAGATTCGTCCTGAATCGACACGTGGCGGTCGCGGACAGCGTCTCGAATCGTTTCTTCCGAGGTGACGCTCCCGTCGTAGGTGATCCGGGCGTCCCCTGTTCGAAACGAGACGTCGACATCGTGGACGCCGGAGAGACGCCTAAGATGTCGTTCGAGCGCCCGTGCTCCCGCGTCGCCACGACCACCTCGTCGTTCAATGTGGATCGTACACGTCGAGAGAGGTGGTGATTCAGTAACAGCCACGTTCTCGGTACCTATGGGTTGGTTTGATTTCACGTTTGAGGTGGGCCCACGAGCATTCATCCGATCCTGATCTCGGCACACGAGTCGAGGATTTCATCCAATGATGGTTACCGGGATCTGTGCTCGGCGAGTGACTGTCTCGGCGACACTCCCGAGGAACGTCCGGTCTAGGCCTGACCGACCGTGGCTCCCCATAACGATCTGGTCGATGCCGTTGTCGGCAGCGTAGTCGAGAATCTCACGCGCTGGTTTCCCGACTTCAGTAACTGTAGCGAGCACAATATCGTGGTCCGCCGCAAGATCCGTCGCAGTCGTGTGAATCTCGGTCGCCCGCTCCTGGGCGGTATCGTACCAGTCCTCTGCGACTGGCAAGCCACCGGCCTCTACATCGATTACCGAGTCGATCGGGTTGATGACGTAAATTGTGGTGATCGTGGCGTTCGGAAAGGTCTCGAGTGCGTACATGAGTGCACGCTCGGCAAGCGGGGAGCCGTCCAAGGCGACGAGAACGTTGTCAGGCATACGATAGAGTTCGGGAGGTGTTGAGAAGAGTGTAGTGCCGAAAACTCGGTACCTAGGAGTACCGTTAATTATGATGTGTGCCCCAATCGGAGGTATGGCCAGTATCCGCTCGTGGGTCAACCAACATCGCCTCCTAAGCTTCGTTGTAATCGCCTATGCGTTCACGTGGACGATCCAGGGGACGCTCGCGTATTCCGGGATGGAAGCCACCTGGACGCACTCGATCCTGATCGGCTTCGGCGGATTCGGTCCGCCGATCGGCGCGACGGTGGTCATCTGGGCTTCCGGTGGAAGCCTCCGTAAGTGGGTCGGCCAGATGTTCAAGTGGCGGATCGGTGCGAAATGGTGGGCGCTCGCGTTCGGCCTCCCCTTGATTATTCTCTCATTGGGCGTCTTGCTGTTCGTCTTAGCTGGCGGCCCAATCGACCTCACCGAATTCGAATCGCCCTTCATCTACCTGTTCGCGATGGTGTGGGGAACCGTGTGGGGTGGCGGCCAGGAGGATCTCGGCTGGCGTGGCTTCATGCTCCCTATCCTGCAGGACTCCTACAGCGCGCTGACCTCAAGTGTCATCGTGGGCGTCACGTGGGCTGCTTGGCATCTCCCGTTGTTCCTGAACGCGACGACCACCCACGGCGGCTGGCCGCTCTCCCAGCAACTCCTCTGGATAGTCTCCATCCTTGCGGGCTCGATTCTCTGGACGTGGATGTACAACAGCACCGGCGGCAGCGTGCTCGCCGTCGCGGTGTTCCATGCTGGCGTTAATGCGATGGGAATCTTCCATCCAGCTGACCCGGAAGCGCTCATCCCGAATGGTGTTCCTGACCCGTGGCTGAACCTGCTCGCCGAAGTTTCAGGGGCCCTTCCACTCGTATTTATTGCCGTTCTCTTGGTGATCCTCTACGGTGGGGAACGTCTCGCCGGACGTCATCCGGTGTAGCTGCCACAGCGACCGCGACGACGTCCCCGGCCTCGGATACTCGATCTGCGACGACCAGGGCTACCTCGTCGACGTGCTACAACCGATCATCGACGCACGCGACGAGATCAAGGCGGCCATCCGTCGCGAGAAGGAACGGGATGACCCCGACGAGGACCGTCTGGCGGAGCTCGAGGGACGGTCGGGCGCGCTGAAGTGGATCCTCGTCGCCTGCTTCGGCTATCAGGGCGTTGCGAATAGCAAGTATGGGAGAATCGAGTGTCACGAGACGATCAACGCGTTCGCTCGCGAGATTCTGCTGACGGCGAAACAGCGGCTGGAAGCCGGCGGCTGGCGCGTCGTCCACGGCATCGTCGACTCCATCTGGGTGACACGGGATCCCAAAGTCGACGACGATGACTGCGAGGAACCCGAGACGCTCGCGACGGCAATCACGAAGTGCGTCGGTACACCAACGGGTAGGGAGTTCCGAGCCGGTCGGTCGTGGGATGACACCACTCCGACCGGAGTAATGAACCGTACAGCGGGCAGACTCTCCTAGTTGCAGCGTATGAGCGCTCATTTGTGATAAATTAACCAACAAGAATGGTAGGAAGGAAAAACAGTTGGTTAAGTCCAGAAGAGCGAATCACCGAAACCGAAGTACAGTAGTCCCCGACCGGGGACAGAGACACACCTCTATCGATGTGTTCAGCTTTGTGTAGTCCAACCCATTTAGGCACGAAGTGCATCGAGTACAAAGGGGACGTCAGGTATCTTGAACGAACAGACACCCCTCTATCGATGTGTTCAGAAGAAACGGGGACCTCGTGAAAAAACACGTAAGGGGGGACTCAAACGGAGGGATCAGGAACGATTCGCGAAAAACGGTACGAAATAGTGATTTTGGCGTGAGAGGGACCGATTACACATCGAAGAGTATGGCCCGCTGTTGAGGCATAACGGAAATCGAATGAACACATCGAACACATCGATAGAGGTGTGTGTGTGTGTGTTCGTGTATATAAAGAAAGAAGAAGAAGAAGGAAAGATCCCGAATTAAACTATAGACTAGCTGTACTACGTATACTCTCAACTATTGTGTTATCGGCTAAGATGCGTGTATCTTACCTCGATCAAGTACCTGCTACAGTCCGAGAGCAACCCCCCACGAGTATCCGGCGAACACATCGATAGAGGGGTGTGTCTCTTGCCACACCCGCTCTCTGATGAACACTTCGTTGCCCGTTTCAGAAAATCGAGCTCAATATATCCTGCTACTGCTGAAAAACAAAACTTGAACACCTCTAACAATAAGACACACTTCGATAGGGGTGGGGAAACCTTTTTGTCCCCTAGTTGTATGGTCGTCACTATGAGGACTCACGATTCTGATGGCTCCAAGACAGACTCGGAACCATCGGAAAATGAGGCCCCGACGGACGCGAATCTCGTATCTGATTCCTCAGACACTGATTTGTCCTCGCAATCGACAGGCCAATCGTCATCTCGTCAACCCGTCGAACCTGACCAAACGACGGAGTCACAATCCATCGAGGAGATGCTCCTCGAGTTCGACGAACAGGAGGGGCTCATCCGTGATCGGTCACTCCTCGATCCAAACTACATCGTTGCAGAGGACCGAATCGTCGGGCGCGACGAACAACTTCAAGAAGTCACGAAGATGCTACGCGTTGCACTCGGCGACAACCGCCCCCCAAACCTGTTCCTGTACGGTCCCTCCGGAACGGGGAAGTCGCTTATCACGAAAGCCGTCTGCAAAAACATCAGTCGCATCTGTGACTCACGGGATATTCAGTTCGGCACGATCGAAGTCAACTGCCAGGATCTCGACACGCTCGGCGTCGCGGTCTATGAACTCGCACAGCAAGCCGCAAACGAGGCCGGCGTCGCGGTCGAAGTTCCGAAACACGGCGTGGCAACGAAAGAGAAGTGGGATGAACTCTACCGCATCGTCAACGAGAACTTCGATTCCGTCGTCTTCGTCCTCGATGAACTGGATATGCTCGTTGGCCGCCGGGACAAACAGGAGCCTGCGTTCTCTCGGTTGCTCTACCAACTCTCGCGAGCCGGTGCCGCCGACGACCTGACTGCGTATCTCTCAGTGGTTGCAATTTCGAACGACACAAAGATGATGGAGTCTGTCGGCAGTCGTGCATTAAGCTCGTTCACGCCTGAAGACGTCCATTTCGACGACTACGATGCG
This sequence comes from Halobellus sp. LT62, assembly GCF_037031285.1. NCBI lineage: Archaea > Methanobacteriati > Methanobacteriota > Halobacteria > Halobacteriales > Haloferacaceae > Halobellus > Halobellus salinisoli. The sequence goes on along the minus strand of NZ_JAYEZO010000001.1, from coordinate 1,084,194 downwards.
AACCAACTCCAGTCGATCCTCCGCCGTCGCCAAGATGCCTTCCACGATGGTGTCGTTGCGGACGACGTCATCCCGCTGGCAGCAGCGTTCGCCGCACAGACGCACGGCGATGCCCGGAAAGCGATCGACTTGATGCGTGTCGCCGGGGAACTCGCTGAACGAGAGGGCGACGACCGTGTTCGTGAAGAACACGTCCGACAGGCCCAAGATAAAGTCGAAAAGAATCGGGTCCTCGAAGTTGTCCGTGGGATTAGCACACAAAAGAAACTCTGCTTGTACGCGACGGCGGCCGTTGCTGCCGAAACGAAGGATGGCACTGCCCGAAGCACGACCGGGTATCGGGTGTATCAGTACCTGACCGACTCGATCGATGCAGACCAGTACCAACAGGAGTCGTACGTAAACAAGATGAAGGAGCTGACGACGTACTCGTTGGTCGACTTTGAGCGCCGGAGCCACGGGCCAAGCTCGGGAATGTTCCTCGAGTTCCAGTTCGGGGAACGCCCGGAGACCATTTTGGACACGCTACGTGAGGATTCCCGTCTCAAGATGGTCTCCGACGACGAAGTGACGTCGGTCGTAAGAGCACAACTCCGAAACGAGACCTGACCAGTCCTACATTCTTTGCTGGTGGACTCACTGTTCCCTCCCCTCTATCGATGTGTATTCGAGAGAGATCCACATACACTCCGATAGGGGCGCTCTACTCCCTGACTTGTGATTCAAAGGATGGGTGCACGCCAGCTTACACCACACACCTCTATCGAAGTGTATTCCGCTAGTAGAGGCGCTAAAACGGCTTGGAGAGTTGAATACCCCACCTTTGTTTTTGTTCTTAAGAGCGTAGTGCCATACCCAAATTGTTTCGACAGATACTCTGTGGATACATGCGGATTTCACACCTCTATCGATGTGTTTGAACCGCTACTCCAACGGAACACACCGTTATCGATGTGTTCGCTCCGAATAGAGATACACCCCTCCATCGAAGTGAAAAACAACAGGTAGAGTGCTTTGATCCCCATTACTTCTGTCTACTCACAAGAGCCTCGGCACAATCGACGAGGTCATCCCCAGATGTCCACTGATAGAGACGCCCAGCATCGTCGAGCATATCGAAGATCGCAGTCTGCATTCCGCTATACGGGTTGTCGATATCGATGCTCGTATCGATGGCGTCCGCATCCAACGAGTCATACTTGCGTTTGAAGACATACGTCTTCGTGAAGTACTCTTCGAGGGCAGTGAAGTACCCTTGTTCGACGAGGAAGCCGCCCTGGGCGTGTTCGGCGACACCCACAATGAGGTCCGTGTAATCGGCGAGCAGCCGAAATTTGAGATAGGTATTCATCCACTCACTCCGAATGTCGACCATCAGGAACGCATACGCATCGGGCTTCCGGTTGAGACGATCTTTCACAAGCTGGAGCCGCCGAATCTCGGGATGCCCGTAGCTACCGAGAACGAAATACGAATTCCCTGCTGAGAATATCGGCGTGAACTCCGCCACACTCTGTTTGAGCGCTTCGTACTCTTCCGGCGTGAGTGAGCCCTCGTGAAGATACTCATCCGCTTTCTCGGCGAGTTCGTCGACAGTGACCGGCTCGTCACTCATTCGAGCGGGGCTTCTCCCGTAATCTGCTTTAATGTCGCGAACGCTTCGGCGACCGTATCGTTCCATACCGATTCGTATCTGGGCGAAACGCTTTTGCACGCACTATTCAAATAAAGAAGTAATGAGTACATCCGATCATCCGCCAAGCGATCTGGGTTCCGTCCGAGAGCGGCTGAACGTCGTTACCCAGGAGACGCGATTTGCACTCCTCCAGGACATCCTCGGGCATCCGTCGGAACTACCGACGCTGAAGGAACTCGACTACGTCAATCCAAGCAAGAGCCAGACGACGATTCGTCAGCACCTCCAACAGCTTGTCGACGTCGGCATCGTCGAGGAAATACTCCTGCCGGAGGACCGGCGGCGGAACGACCTGCCGTACAAGTTCTACGGGATCAGCGAGGACGGTCGGCAGTTCCTCGCAGAGCACAAGCTCCTTCGCGCGCAGAATACACTCCGAGCGATCTACGACCGGGTGGAGAAAACCGACGACATCAAACGGTATGAGACTGCCCCGCGCCCCGAGCGCTAACACTCCCTGTTTCACTTCGCAGGCGGGGTGCCCTTCGACCGGCTGGCTATCCGGCTGGGATGCCATTTCGTCTATTCGGCTGGGTTCACTGGCGATTTGTACTTTGACTTGACGCGATTCCCGTCCCGCCACTGCCAGTAGTAGTAGCGATTGTCGTTGATCTCCTTGATCGTGATCGTCGCTTTGGCAGGGACGTCGTCCGGGAGGTCGTCTGGTCGCTCCTCCACTTCTTCTTGGTCTGCCGACTCCTCGAGACGGGCCTCACGGTCCTTGTGCTCGACTAGCGCTTCGGCGTATGTAGCAATATCTCGGAGCTGCTCCGGGGTCGAATCGTTGAGCGTGTTGACGATCTCCGTTGGGAGGTTCGCCGGTGGGGTTGGGGGTTCGTAGGACATCTGTGGTCGCCTCGTGTTAACCAACGAAACGCCCAATCCCATAGGTTCGTTGGTTAAACACATCTCGGACTCGTTGTTACCTGAAAAGGACGAGTAGCCTTTTACGCATAAATAGCAACTACTTACGTCTTGTTAGGGTAGGACACGACCTGAGCATCAAGAGTATTTATTCCACCTTCACCGGTATAGTTATAAATATATCGGTAAAATTGGAATCTATGAGGGAAGCGGAGTTCGTTTTCGAGGACTCTAGCCGTTCTTAGTGGGGCCGTGACGGGACTTACTGGAGCAGTCGCGTACTTTCTTGTCCCCCTTGTGACCGTCGAGTACGGTGACACCGGCCAAGTTCGCAACACGGTGGAACTCTCAACTTACGTTTTTGACTACTTTTTTTGCGCAGTCGCTTCTCTATCGCCTTGGGGTTCTGGTCCTCGTGCCGTTCGTGACAACAGTGGGGGCCTTGGCACTCGCCCGCCGAGCGGGATATGTCGGTCGAGCGACGGACATAGCTGTCGTCACCGCGGTCGTCGTCGGGCCTGTCGTGACGGTTAGTGCGGTCGGCGGCTACGCGCTGGTCGAACGTGTCGGCCCTCGGCCTCCGAAATAGTCGCCGGCCCATTGAACGATATGTGAGTCCCCTGTATCTAACAGATGGATTCTCAACTTGTTGGTGTCCAATTATTTCAACAGAGCTGTTTCCCACTTAGAGTCGGTGTACCCGCCACGGAATGGCGACTCAGCCGAGATCCGGTGTTTGAGTTTCAGGTTCGCTGCGCCCCAATCACCTCCCCCGGCGTGAAATCCGAGGTTTGTCGGTGAACTCATTTATATCTCTCCCTCCCAGATACCAGTAAGGAGGTTTTATTTATCACTGACCGGAATTCAGCGGAACTCGAACTCCACCAATACAAGCAACTCATCGAGACGCTGCCTATTGGGTACGTACGCACAACCCTAGATGGCGAGTTCCGTGCGGCAAACTCTACGTTTGTCTCTATGGTGGGCGGGGACTCACAGGACGATATTCTGTCCCGAGAAGTCACGGAGTTTTATCAGGACCCAGAGACGCGGGAGAATCTTCTCACAGCACTGACCGAGGTGGGACAGGTTCACAACGAGGAGCTGAAGGTGACGACGCTGAGCGGCGATACCATCTGGGTATTGGTCACCGCCCGCGTTGTCGAAACCGTTGAGGAACGCTGTTTCGACGCACTCGTTCAGGATATTACCGACCGACGGAGACGTGAGGATGTCCTCCGCGAGATGCATACCATCATTTCGGCACGGGACCAGACTTTCGAGGAACAAGTACAGGCCCTCCTCGAACTCGGCCGGGCAGAGCTCAACACGCAGTACGGAACCTTATCAGAAATCCGCGGTGATGACTACGTGTTCGAGATCGTTGCTGCTGATGACGACGGTATTCAAGCGGGAAACGTAGTCCCAGTCTCAGCAACGAACTGCGAAATCGCAGCCAGCGACGAACGAACCCTCGTGCTTGGTGATATCGAACGGGATGCCCCGGATGAAACTGACCGAGCCGGATATACTGAATGGGGGATATCCTGCTATATCGGTGCCCCCGTTATGATCGGAGACGACGTCTATGGAACCTTCTGCTTTTACGGGACAGAGGCTCGAAGCGGGCAGTTCTCCACGTGGGAAGTTACTCTCGTTGATTTGATGAGCCGGTGGGTAGGCTACGAACTCCAACGGCGACGAGCAAAGGTCAAGCTCCAGAGGAAAAATGAGCAGTTGGAGCAGTTCGCCTCGATTGTCTCCCACGATCTTCGGAACCCCCTTAATGTCGCCCAGGGCCGATTGAAACTCGCAACAGAGGAGTGTACCAGCGAACACCTTGATCCCGTCATAAAGGCCCACGACCGGATTGAAGCGCTCATTGACGACTTGCTGGAACTCGCCCTCGCAGGAGAGGAGATTGACGAAATGGAAGTAATCGACCCGGCTATCTTTAGCGAGACTTGGTGGCAAAACATCGACACCCACGACGCAACCCTCCAAGTGGATATCGAGCGAAAGATATGTGCCGATTCAAGCCGCCTTCAGCAACTGTTTGAGAATCTCGTTCGGAACGCAATTGAGCACGCTGGCAAGAGTGTGACTGTGACTCTCGGACAACTCGAGGGCGGATTTTACATAGAGGACGATGGACGTGGCATCCCCCCTGAGGAACGTGATAAAGTATTAGAGGCGGGCTATTCGACCGCCGACAAAGGGACCGGGTTCGGGTTGCGCATTGTCAAACAAGTTGTCGATGCTCATGGCTGGAATCTTGCAGTGACTGAGGGCTCCGACGGTGGCGCAAGATTCGAGATCACTGGTGTCGAGTTCGTTTCGAGATAGAAATCACCCATACAACCTGACACCTTCCAAATCCGGGTCGGTGTCAATTCAAGTTTGGTTCTGTCTGATCCTTGCGCAACAAGTTCTCGGTAGGTGTGCACTTAGCGGTGTGATTCAATCTTGATGATCGGGTCTCCGCTTTTGTCGGCGATGATCGTAACTGTCGTCGTCGGTCTGGATGACGCGTTTTTGGAACGGCGACGACGGGAGGGGACTCTCAGGAGGAGATGTAGTCGATTAGCTGGCTCGCCACATCCTCGGTGCGCTCGTCGACGAGAGTGGTCAGGTAGTGCTCGACATCCCCAGCACTGTCGAGAGTCGCGAGCGACCACGGGAGGACGTGACTTCGTTCCCCGAGTGGGTTGCCTTTGTAGTCGTCATCCCTGAGTGGGAGCGCCTCTTCGTGATAGGTCTTCGTGGACACCAAGACCGTGATGGGTTGTACGCCGTGGTTCGGGAATCGGGGAGTTCCCAGCACGAGCATCGGGCGACCTTTCTCCGAGGGCGGGTCGGTCGCCCAGACGATGTCGCCGCGAGCGCGTCGACGACGAGCCCACCCGTCGCAGGCGACGTGATCGCGCCCGTCGGTATCCGGCTCCACTTGGATAGCGCGGTCGACACAGCTCGGGTGAGTGACCCGTTCGTCCTGCCCCCAGGTATGGGCCTGGCCAGTCTCGGTACCGGGCGGGACGTCGCAGAAGGCACAGCGGGAGAGCGTCTGCTGCATCACTCGGCCTCCGCGTCGGCGTCGCGACCGGCCGTCGACGATCGCGGTATCGAACCCGCCGACCTCCGTGTGTTTCGTCGAGCCGTCGAAGACGCTTGCTTGGACGGCTTCGACGGCCGCCCGAATCGACGCCAACGAATCATCCGGGAACGCCTCGGACGAAGTCTGGGTTCGGCGCTCGCTCAGTTTGGTGACCTCCTCAAGTGAGTGGAGAGAGTACACTCCACGAGCCGGCCGGGTGAGGGCCGGATGCGGAACCGTTCCAAAGCATACTGAAGCAGTTTCGCGGGGGAAGTTGAGCACGCATACAATGAACCTCAAAGAGCGGCGGGGCTAGTTGAAATAGAACCTATGCCGTGAGCTGGATCATCGGGTCGTCGAGGTCGCCAACGCCAAAGATGGCGTTGTCGGTAATAGCAAGACTTTCGATAGTAATTGGTGCCTGCGTGACCCACTGAACGCTGCCGGTACACGCGTCAAGGCCGACGATAAAGCCATCCTCAAGGGCGGCTATGACACCATCCTCGGTGGCGGTGACGTCCAAGACGTTGATCGTCCCACCACAGCCCGAAATTTCGTCGCACGTACGTTCCCAGGCGATTTCCCCGTTCGCAACACGGATCGAACGGATGCTACCGGCACCGCCGGCGTAGAGAGAGGTGCCGTCAGTGGCGAAATTGTCATCTATCTCGGAGGCTTGCCAGACCTTCACCCCAGTCTTGGTGTAGGCGTAGACGTGGCCGCTATTTTGCCGTGCCAGCACGCCGCCGGGGACGACTACCAGCGAGCTCACTCCCCAGCCGTCAGTAACCGAGGGGAGATCCTCGCGCCACTGTATCTTCCCAGTAGCAGGATCGAGTGCAGAAATGCGTTTGCTCGACCCGACGAACACGGTATCTTGGGCGACCGCCATCGCACTCGGGTACACCTCATACGGCACTGTCCACTGTTTGTCGCCGCTGGCAACTGCGATGATGGCGCGGCTGCCACGAACGACGATGCGTTGTGAGGTTGGGACAATCGTATGGATGCCTTCGTCGATATCGACCGTCCACGCGGTCTCTCCAGTTGAGCGTTCATAGGCACGGAGAATCTGGTCGAGACCAAGCAGGACAAGGTCGTCGCGAATAGCTGGCAGGGACGGCACCGGTGTCGAATCACCAGCGGAGAGAGTCACCGTCCAGCGCTCTTCACCAGCTGTGCTGACCGCGCGGAGGTACTGGTTTTCGGGCAGGGCGACGTTCGCCCCGTATGTCAGTGCGTTCACCGCATAGATGGTGTCCTCTGCGATGACAGGTTGGAGGTACCGAGGACTGTAGTGGTCCCCGTTGGGATTCATCGGTGCAAATTCCCAGCCTACCCCAGACACCGTCCCGAAACTAGGACCAGCCGGGAGGTAGGCATTGTTCGATGGCCCTCGGTCTGGGAGCGGCCACACTTTCTCCGGGAGTGAGTCAGGGTCGCCCCCGATGGCCTCGGGCTTGGTCCCCTCGGTCGTCGTAGTCGATACCGTGGTCGTGGGGGTGGATGTCGATGTCGTTGTTGTAGTGGTTTGGGTGGTCTTGGACTGGGTGTCGCTTTGGCAGCCGGCGAGGACGGTGGCAGTGCCGGCAAGTGCTTGGAGGAGTGCGCGTCGCGAGCGGGAAGGCATACGACACCTCCGCTTGCGGGATATTGTAAAACTAACCCCTTGATGCCGCATTCTACCCAACAACTACCGATGGCTGTGCGCCTAACCTCTCGGATATCTACTGGAACATCCCTTTAGACTGGCAAAATCCTCGGTGGTCAACCCGCAGGAGTTATTTATATTAACTTGTCCGAGGCCACCCACTGAAAAAGACGGTGCCAATAGCAGGAAACAGCCGGGTAGAAATCCTACAGGAACGACGGTTCCGGGACCACGGGAAAGTTCGACTCCGGAATCGATGCGCTGTTAATTGATTGATCCGGAGCGTCACTCCCAAAACGATTGAACTCGCTCATCTACTCGGAATGCTTCGAGGCGTGACTGCGGTCAAAGCCGGAAGCGTCAATCCCAACGACACCGGTGGCCGGGAGAAAGTGTGACTCAGTGATTGAGAAGAACCCGCAAAACAGTATATCAAGGCGGTTAAACGCCTTACACAACGTCGAAGGAGACGAGAGTTCCTCAAGATTGAGGACGCTCCGAATCCGAGGCATCTCGATAAGTTCGTCCAGAAGCGTCCGGTACGTCGTATTCTTCCGAATCTTGAGACAGAGGAGAACGATGTGCTGATGAAGTATGTCCCGCTGTTTCGAGAACTTTGAGAAGTAACGAGTGACAGCTCGGCGAGCTAAGTGCATCGCTTGCTCAACGAACTGGAGTAACCGCGATTTCGGGACGGCTTCCACCCGATCAGACTACCGGGGCAACTTGTAACTCTCTAAGAATTTCAACGGAGCAGACCATTCTGTCTGGGCAAGCAGGCCCTCAACGACAACTTCGCTCCGAATTCCTCTATCTCGATTGACTCGAAAAGTATTACATCCATAAAAAATGTTACGAGATATGGTCGAAATACGACGGCCGGTCCAAACAACACAGACATCAATCAAAATACTAGAAACGTTGATAGAAAAGAATAGCTCGACAATTAAAGAATTAGCAGAAGAATTAGAAATAGCCGAAAGTACCACGCATAGACATCTTACAACGTTACGCAATGAAGATCTGGTTGTAAAGATAAATGATCAATATCGTGCTGGTCTACATCTGTATTACTTGGGGAATAAAGAACGTAAGCAGCGAGATTTGCTTTCTGCAGGCCGAGAAGTTGTAGAAAACTTGTCAGTACAAACTAGAAAAACTTCATGGCTATATTCCTTAGAAAATGATATGTGTGCACCTATTTATGGATCATCTAATCAGACTTCGAAAAACCATTATTCTGTTATTGGTCAGCTCACGCCGCTTCATTCGAATGCTGGTGGGAAAGCAATATTGTCTGTACTTCCCGACGATCGCATCGACGAAATTCTCCGCGACAACAGGCTGCAATCAAGCACTGAACACACGATTACAAGTGAGACGAGGCTTCGAGACGAAATCGAAATCATCCGCGATCGGGGATATGCGATCTCGGAGGGTGAAGCAGTATCCGGAGTCAATGCAATCGCCGCTCCAATAGCAGTCGCTGATGAGATTGGTGCAGTGGGCTTCCACTCCTTCGATGGTGCTAAGCACGATGATCTCAGCGTGTTTTCTGAAGACGTCCTCGAAAAAGCGGCAGAGATCTCGATAAGTTTGCAGTCGTAACGGCCGGATAAATTCTACTCATTCGAATCGCGACGGATGTGGTCTAATAACACATCACGTAAGCAGTTTCCAAATACGTGAGCGGCTGATAGCCCAGAGGGGTAATTTCACCTCACAAGTGTACGCCTATTATTTATACCAGAAAATAGCCCGTAACAAAATTTATAATCAATAATAGACTGCGCTCAGCCACAGATTCGAGCTACACGAATTGTTTTGGTTTTTTCTTATGTTCCTCTGCTAATACCCGATACGAGGTGGCTGAAACCCGAATACGAAATCAATTCAGCGCAACAAATAGGTCTCTTCGAGCCTCTCGAATTAGTAACAAACTGGCGGATATGTGTCAAATATATTAAGGTAAATTGGTTTTGAGATCTGGACCATCTCAACTTATTACTTTCCACTCAACACGGAGCGTATGGAAATCACGATACTAGGAACAGGCACTCCTGTTCCTCTTCCTAATTGATCTGGTTCCAGCGTTCTCGTGGATATCGGCGAGGAGAGACTCTTGTTCGATTGTGGTCCGGGGTCAATCCATCGTATGGTGGAACACGGAATTAATCCGGGCACTATTGATTCGCTCTTCTTTACCCATCACCACATCGATCATAATGCTGCTTTCTATTACTTCCTCATCACGAACTGGACGCGGGGCGAAGACAAACTCAGCATCTATGGCCCACAGCCAACTACTGACATACTCCTGTCGAGTCTGTACGACATCTACGGTGATGCAATCGACTATCGAGTTTCGGCAGGGGCACCCTCAGAGCTAATCAGGGATCTTCCGACGTATGAAGTGGCCGCTGGAGCAGAATTCTCGAAGACCAACTGGTCGATCGAGGCCTTCGAGGTGAAGCACTCGATCGAGACGCATGGATTCCGTATACGGGAACACTCCTCAGGAGCAATAACCACTATTTCCGGGGATACGGGAAAGACAGACACAGTTGTTGACGCTGCCCGCGATGGTGACCTCCTCATTCAGGACTGTGGCATCGCACCGACGAGTGGCTATCCCGATTCTACCGGTGACGAAGTCGTCTGGGAGGAATACACTACGGGCATCCCTCCGAGCGTGCTGGAGGGGATTTCGGATGTCCACTGTAGTCCTGAGGAGCGCGGAGAAATAGCCGCTGCAGCCGACGTCGACACGCTGATGTTGACTCATCTACTTCCGTATCGGGACGAACAAGCGATCACCGATTCGGTGAAACAACAGTTTTTGGGGACTGTGTACGTCGCGGATGATGGCTTACGCCTCTCGGTGTGAACTCGCGGTTCATCTCACTGATCCATCTCTAGAGTCTCCGGATGCAGTACTCACTTTTTGGCGGTGGTCTGTGGACTCTCGGATCGCTCGGCCCCACAGTGGCTACGATGTACCCTTTCGCGATCTTGTCTATCTGTCCACTTGATCGGTCGAACCCAGACGTCTGTCTCCCCGGTGGTCCGGTCACACTGACGCAGTTACTCCCGGTTACGGCTCTTCGAAGTCGTCGAATATCACGTCCGGTTCCTCAGCAACGACATCGGGATGATAGATAGGCGTATCAGCATCGATGACTCGTCCATCGGGGAGGTGATACTGGTTAGGCCCACCCCTGTAGGCGCCCAATCTGTACTCGTCCTTTAACTGAGCAGCCTTCTCTTTCTGTTCGAGCGTTTCCTCGAAATCCAGTGACTCGCGTACGACGTTCCGAAGAGACTCCAACGCCTCCGCATCGTCGTCTCGTGGCTCTTCGGCCAAATTTTCCGTCTCTAACGGATCCTCCTCGACATTGAAGAGTAGTTCTGGAGCGTCCCGAAATCTCACGTACTTGTAGTCGCCATCGCGGACCATTCGGTAGTCCGTTGCGGGAGCACCGGGAGTGGCGAAACAGTCAGTCATCACTGGCCCGCGTTCGGGTTCCTCTTCGTTGACGATGCTCGCTGAGAGGTTTGTTCCGTCGAGATCCTTCGGAGGAGTAACACCCACGAGATTGCACAGCGTCGGATACAGATCAATGAGATTGACAGGCCTCTCGAAACGGGATGGTTCGAGATCGTCTGTTCGATGCTCCGGCGTCTGGACGAAAAGCGGGACACGAGTGGAACTCTCGTGATATGTGCATTTATCCCAGAGTCCGTGTTCCCCGGCCATCTCACCGTGGTCGCTCGTATAGACTACTATTGTGTCATCTAAGAACCCGTCTCGATCAAGCGCCGCGAGGAAGTCTCCGATGAGTTCGTCCAAGTACTCGACACAAGCAAAATACGCTGCCCGTGCTCGCATCGCGTCGTCGTGTGTGACTCCCGCTGTCAACTCTTTTTGTTCGGCGATGAGTGGATGTTCGTCCGTATCCGCTCCCTCCACTATCCGTGGTTCGGAGACGCCACCTTGCCAGTATTTGTCGAAGAAACGTTCTGGGGCGGTTCGCGGCCAATGCGGACGGCTGAATGACGCGCAGAGTGCCCACGGCTGATCCGGATTCGCGTACTCGTGTTCGCGGAGAAAAGACATCGATTCCGCGATGACGTTCCGCTCTTGGAGCAGGCTCTCGGGAATATCCGTGTTTCCGACGTCAGTCACGAGAGCCTCCCAATCAGGGCCCTGCTCACCCAGTGATCTATTCGGCGGTTCCATCTGATGACCAGTGTTCCCCGTGAGGTCACCGTACGGCCGATGATCGAACCCTGCGAACTGGCGATTCCCCCCCAAGTGCATTTTTCCAATGAGACACGTCTCATACCCCGCATTGGACAGCGTTTCGGGGAACGTCTCCAAGTCCGGCTGAAGCAGACTAGAATTACCCCACGCATCGGCGTTGGGGGCACGTTTCCCCGTGAGCAGTGACAGACGCGAGGGGGTACAGAGCGGCGTTGCACAGTAGGTGCTATCGAACGACGTAGAGTTGTCTTCCAACTGATCAAGCGTGGGCGTGTCGACATCCTCGCCACCGTTGTGCGCTGGTCGATTTCCCAGATATCGATGGCTATGCTGATCGCTTGTGATGAATAGAATATTACTGCTTGAGCCGCTCATTGTTCGCAGATGAGATTAGAGGCATATAAAAATCCCGCAATATGACATCTATAGTATGATTCCCCTCGGGGACCCCTGAAATATCTCTCATTTCGCGTCGACGACACAGCGAAAACCGATGTTGCCGGTTGAGCTGTCTGCGGTGTTCTTCGATCGAGCGGCGAGCCGATATCGGTTACACCACGACTGGTGACAGAGATAGGAACCGCCCCGCATCACGCGTTCATCGCCGGTCGACGGTCCAGTCGGGTTCTCGTGGTCGTACCCATCAGTTCGGTGATAGGTTGGGCTGAACCAATCGTTGCACCACTCCCAGACGTTGCCAGAAACGTTGTAGAGCCCGAAATCGTTCGATTCGAACGCATTGACCGGTGCCGTCCGTTCGTAGCCGTCATCGCCTGTGTTGTGCTCCGGGAAGTCGCCTTGCCAGACGTTGCAGCGGTGTTCACCGTCCGGTTCCAGCTCGTCGCCCCAAGGGAAACGCCGGCCCTCTCTGCCGCCGCGGGCGGCATACTCCCACTCGGCTTCAGTGGGAAGTCGTTTTCCAGCCCATTCAGCATACGCTATCGCGTCGTTCCACGAGACGTGTGTTACAGGGTGCTTCAGCAGCTCGCGGTCGTCTAAGATACTCGTACTCGGGCCGTTCGGGCGCAGCCAGTTCGCACCCTCGACTGCGACCCACCACGGCGCGGCCGCAATGTTCTGAATGATCCGATCATAGTCGGTTCGTGGGACAAAATCCTCGAAGACGAACGACCAGCCGAACTTCTCGGCGTCTGTGGTGTATCCCGTCTCTTGGACGAACTCGAGGAACTCGGCGTTCATCACGGCGTACTTGCTGATGTAAAACTGATCGACGGTGACCTCCCGAGTGGGCCCCTCGCCGTCCTGTGGAAATCCCTCACCTGAGTCCGTGCCCATCCGAAAGGTGTCGCCGTCTAGGTGGATCATCCCGGCGGTGCGGTCGTCGTCTTCGGTCGCAGGCTTGGTACGGAGTACTCCTTGTTGCTCTCGTCGTTCTGTGTCGTCTGCGCCGTCGGCTGAACTGTCGGATGAGCGCGTTGCGGCACAACACGCTGGGTCTTTCTCTTTCATACCCGTTTCAAGCGTGGAGGTTGGGATTAATTGTTGTGCTCGCCAGCTATCGTAGCGCTTGTCACTGATTGCTCATCCGACCGCGCCACTGACTGCGGTCACATAGAAGAAGACTTGCAACGCACTATAATCGGTTAGATCCGGATTCCCACCACGTCCTCGACCCATCTTACGATCTTCCCGATCCACGTTGGCGACCCATCGCTCTCAGTAGATTCGTACTCCAACACAGCCGCCGACTCGTCTTTGTGGGATCTATCGATATGTTTCACGACTGCTTCGACCGATTCCCGCGAGTAGCCGCAAGCAGAGCAGACGTATCGCGAACTGCTTTCGTCCATAGTACCTACTGTTGTTAATTTCGATTGAATGTTTCGGAACCGCCAATTGCAGCAAATACAAACTCCCTCTCCGGATGTGGCGACCGGCCAGAGAACGACCTGCCCGAGTGCTCGCTCAGTTCCGGCCTTCGCTGAGTTGTCCGCCGCCGTCGACTTCGAGTACTGTTCCAGTCATATAGGCGGACAGCTCAGAGGCGAGAAAGAGGACGCTGTTGGCTTGGTCTTCCACCCGCCCCAGTCGCCCGAGCGGTACGCGTGAGGCGTACTCCTCGTGCCACTCCTCGGTGATGTTCTCCTCTAGCATCGGCGTGAGGGTGCCGCCGGGACAGACGGCGTTGACCCGCACATCCGGAGCGAGGTCGCGTGCGGCGTGCTTGGTGAAGCCGATGACTCCCCACTTGGCAGCAGTGTAGTGGATCCCGCCGTTGACGCTGACGTTCCGACCGGCCATCGAGGAGATGTTGACGATCCGGCCCTCGCCGCGCTCCAGCATCCCCGGTATCACCGCACGCGTACAGTTGTACGTCCCCGTGAGGTTCAGTTCGAGTGCGTCCTCCCAGGCATCGTGCTCGAGTTCCTGTATCGCCTGACCACCCGCACCGCCGGCGTTATTGACGAGGATCTCGACCGAGCCGAAGGACTCCTCAGCCGCCTCGACCATCGCCTCCACGTCGTCGGGGTCTGTGACGTCACAGGCCACCGCCTCGGTGGTAGCGCCGTCGGCTGCGAGCTCATCGGCGGTTTCGGTGACTTCGTCCCTCTGGATGTCCGCAAGCACCACGTTCGCGCCGGCCTCTCCCAATCGCGACGCGATCCCGCGGCCGATTCCCTGTGCCGCGCCAGTGACGATTGCCGTCTCTCCGTCCATATCGATCGTGATCATATCGGATAGGTCTATCACTCACGGCTTAAAATTACGGGGCATGGGACCGGTCGTGTTTCGGTAAGGTTGTGAGTGAGACAGCCGCTATCGTACCATCTCGAGCCTCACAGAGTTGTCGTAGCCTTTGTTATCGTAGCGTACGCCAGTCTTCATTCACTCGATCGCACGCTTTCGTGCGATCGGATGAGCAGTCAGTTGCAAACGCCACTAACTTGGCTCACTGCTTCCAATTACTCACTCCTCGACGGTGACCAGACGTATCGAGGGTGTCGATTATCGCGATTGCAGGGCATACTGGCATCCGGACCCCCACGAGATCGCACTCCGAGACACATATCGTGTGAGTAATTGACTACCATAACAACTATTTTACGTCGGATCACTGAACCAACGCGGTATGGAATTGCTCACCGATGTTGGCCTCCCGGAAGAGGCCAAACAGATCAAACGTGAGGCCCGTGAGTTTGCTCAAGAATATATTGCACCCAACGCAGCAGAGTATTTCAACAGTGGAAAATATCCCCACGAACTGGTCGATCCCGCTGTCGAAGCAGGCTTCGTCGGGAAAGGAATCAGTGAGGAATATGGTGGACGTGGGACCTCGCTCATCGAAGACATCGCGGTACACGAGGAATTTTTCCGTGCGGACGCTGGGCTAAGTATGGCATTACTCGGCCGTGCATTCGGTGCGTCGATGATCGAACTGTTTGGGACCGACGAACAGAAAGACCGCTATCTTCCTCCGATTCCGTCGGGCGAGGAGTTCAGCGGCGGCGCGATTTCCGAACCCGAAACGGGAAGCGATCTCACGGGGATGGAAACGGCAGCCGAGCGAGACGGGGACGAGTGGATAATAACTGGTGAAAAATACTGGATCGGAAACGGAGTCGATGCCGACTGGGTCGTCGTGTACGCGAAGACTGGAGACGGCGAAAACCCCTACGAAAACTATTCGTTGATTATCGTCCCGACGGACGTAGACGGCTATGACGCCGAAGAGATTCCCGCGAAAATGTCGATGCGGGCCTCCCAGCAGGCGCATATCGTCTTTGACGACTGTCGAGTCCCGACGGAGAATCTCCTCGGGGATGAGGGAGAGGGGTTCCGGATGCTCACCGAATTTTTCAACGAGGGTCGTATCAGTGTCGCGGCACACGGCGTCGGTCTCGCAGCGGCAGCGGTAGAGGAAGCTTGGGCGTTCGTCCACGACCGAGAGGAGTTCGGGAAAACGGTCAGCGATTTCCAGTCGGTCCAGCACGACTTGGCGGATATGCGATTAGAGTTCGAGAGCGCCAGAGCAATGACTTGGCGAGCCGCTCGAATGGCCGAAGCCGACGTCGACGACGCGAGTGCGTGGGCGGCGATGGCGAAAGTCAAGGCCACGGAAGTCGCCGCGGAGTGCGCACAGACCGGCGTGAAACTCCACGGCGGGCGCGGAATTCTCAACGACCGCCGGATCACCCGAGTCTACCGAGACGTTCGCGCTCCGATGATCTACGAGGGAGTCAACGACATTCAACGGGATCTCATCTACAAGCAATCGAAGTGAGTACCCGACCGAAAACGACCACAGCAGCGCTATTAGACGTCCGTTTCGGTCAGATCAGTCCCACTCGTTTCCGGTTCCGATGAGCTCGAAGGGACCGATCGGATGGTTGAACCCCTCCTTGAGCGCGGTATTGACCTGTTCTTCGGTCGCGATTCCTTCGTCGACCACGCGCTCGGCCTCCTCCATCAGGGCGAAGTAACAGCGGTTGGCGACGAACCCGTACTCCTCGGTCGTGTCCTCGATCGTGATGTACGTCTTATCGAGATCCTCAGCGATAGACTGAGCGACTTCGATCACCCGGTCGTCCGTCTGTGGTGCGCGGACGATCTCGACTAAGTCCATAACCGGGACCGGACTGAAAAAGTGCGTCACCGCGAATCGTGATCGGTCCTCGACTGCGTTTGCTAGGGCCGTGACCGACAGCCCACTCGTGTTCGAGAACAGCGGAATCCCCTCTGTGTGGTTGTCGATTTCGCGGAAAACGTCACCTTTGAGGGCGAGATCCTCGGGAACGGCCTCAAATACCGCGTCGACGTCGTCCAAGGCCTCATCGAGGTCGAGCGTGAAGGTGAGCCGGTCGAGTGTCGCATCGCGCTCCTCCGCTGTGATATACCCCCCTTCGACCGACGCCCCGAGTCCGTAGTTGCCGTTCTTGATTCGATCTTCCGTGTCCGCGAGTGCGTCCTCTTCTACGTCCCGAAGGTTGACGTCGTATCCTGCTTGCGCCAGAACCTGTCCGATGTCGCCGCCCATTATTCCGCCACCAACGACTGCCACTGATTCGATTGAATCCGACATTGTGTCCGGTAAATTGTAACAGGGGGCTATAATTTCTGCTAAAATATTATTGACAGTTTCGAACGGTACGAAATCGGGATACCGGCTATCTTAGCCGTAATACGGTACCATCGTCAGGGAACTCGCCCGGTTGGCTCTACCACCAGAACGGAACACCGATTCTCGATGGCGTATGTATAAGTCACGTCCCGGGAAATCCAGAATCAATGAGTTCCGCCGCCATTGCTGGCGTGTACGAACACCCAACGAGAGATGCACCGGACACGTCCGTAACGGAATTACACGCAGAGATTACTGCTGAAACGCTCGACGACGCGGGGTTGACGATCGACGACGTCGATGCCTACTTCACCGCAGGCGATCCAGCGGGGATGTTTTCGGTTTTATCGATGATCGACTACCTCGGTCTGGAGGACCTTTCTCATATCGAAGGCACCGACATCGGAGGATCGTCGTATGTGTCCCACCTCGGGCACGCTGCGTCCGCGATCGAAGCCGGAGACTGTGAGGTTGCGTTGTTAACGATGGCAGGGCGACCGCGGAACAGCTCTTCCCCGCCCGAAAACAAGACACCGGAAGCAGGATTCGAAGACCTGTATGGGCTGTCTGCTCCCGCCACGTATGCCCTCGCTGCCCGGCGACATATGCACGAGTTCGGGACAACTTCCGAACAGCTCGCGGAGGTTCGAGTCGCGGCGTCCCATCACGCGCAGTACAACGAAAACGCGATGTTTCAAGAGCCAGTGACTGTCGACGATGTCGTCGAGTCGCCGTTGGTCTGTGACCCGCTTCACCTCCTAGATTGCTGTGTCGTGTCCGACGGCGGAGGTGGGATACTCGTCGTGAGCGATGAGCGGGCAGCCGAACTTGAGCGGAAGTGCATCCCGGTCCTCGGCTGTGGCGAGGCTGTCAAACATCCACATGGCGGAGCTGTCGACCTGACATACACGGCTGCGGTCGACTCAGGTCCGAGAGCCTTCAGCGAGGCCGACGTCGATCACGACGACATCGACTACGCTTCGATCTACGACTCGTTCACGATCACGGTCGTCGAAACGCTCGAAGATCTCGGATTCTGCGAGAAAGGCGACGGAGGGTCCTTCGTCGAAGGAGGAACGCTCAAAGCCCCCGATGGGGACCTCCCGTACAACACTGACGGCGGAGGCCTCTGTAACAACCACCCCGGGAACCGCGGCGGGATGACGAAAGTGATCGAAGCAGTCAGGCAACTGCGCGGCGAGGCCGCGCCGGAGCTGCAAGTGCCCGATTGCGAGACGGCACTCGTCCACGGGACGGGCGGAAGCATCGGAACGCGTATGGGGAGCGTGACGGCGATCCTGGGGAGAGAGACCGTATGAGCGACCTCCTGAATCCGACGCCGCCGGTTCATCCCGAGACGGAGCCGTTCTGGGAGGCGACCGCCGACGGGCGTCTCCTGATCCGCCAGTGTCGAGACTGTGACGAATTCCATCACTATCCTCGCGCCCGTTGTCCGCACTGTTTCGGTGCCGACGTTATATGGGTCCAAGCAAGTGGTACCGGGACAGTCTACACGCACACTGTCGTCAGGCGTACGCGCGGTGAGTACGCCGACGCAACTCCCTACGTCCTCGCCTACGTCGAACTGGAAGAGGGCCCCCGAATGATGACTCATATCGTCGACTGTGATCCGAGTGCTATCTCTATCGGCCAAGAGGTCGCGGTTACGTTCACGGGAGGCGATGAATACGAAATTCCCCGCTTTGCGCCGGTAGATGAGCGTGGTCCGTAGTCAGATTCGACTTTCGGGAGGCGAAATGTAGCCGCAAGTACCGGAGCACAGGCCGTCGAAGAGACCGAGCCTCCTTCATTTCACCCAGTAGCGCTTGTTCCAGTTGCGACCATTCCACGAAATATGACCGTTAGCGACCGAAACACCTAACAGATATTGATCATCATATCTTTCTATGAGAGACGCTGTCATTGTTGATGCCGTCCGGACGCCGTTCGGGGCACACGGAGGGCTCCTGCGCGATACGCATCCCCAGGATCTCGCCGCCGAGCCGCTCAAAGCGTTGGAGGATCGGAACGGTTTCGATCCGGATATCGTCGACGACGTCATCTACGGCTGTATCACGCCCGTTGACGAACAGTCGAAGAATATTGGCCGACTCGCCCCGATGGTCGCCGGGTGGGGCGATGGGATCCCTGGCGTGCAACTGCACCGATTCTGCGGCTCGGGGCAACAGGCGGTTAACTTCGCCGCCGCAAATGTTGAATCCGGACGACAGGACGTCGTCGTCGCTGGCGGCGTCGAGCATATGACCCGAATCCCGATGGGTTCCGACGGTGAGCTGTCCGATATGTCCGATACCTACTACGAGGAGTTCGACGAAATCACCCACCAGGGAGAGGGAGCAGAACGGATCGCGGAAAAATACGATCTGACCCGAGAGGATGTCGACCAGATCGCAGTCGACTCCCAGAAACGGTGGAGCGAGGCGTGGGAAGCGGGCTACTACGATAATCAGGTCGTCCCCGTCGAAACCGAAGTCGACGGTGAAGCGGTCACGGTGGAACGAGACGGGAATCCCCGGCCGGGAACTGATATGGAGACGCTGTCGGAGTTGCCGCTGGCGTTTCGGGAAGAAGGAAACGGAGTCCATCACGCAGGGAACTCCTCCGGTATCGTTGATGGATCTTCAGCCGCGCTCATTACGAGCCGAGAGATCGCAGAAGAGCGTGGGTGGGATCCGTTAGCGAAAATACGCGAAACGCAAGTCGTCGGAGCCGATCCGCTGTTGAACCTGACGGGGCCGATTCCGGCAACCGAAGAGGTGATGGCCAAATCGGATCTCGATCTCGAAGATATCGATCTGTTTGAAGTCAACGAGGCGTTCGCGTCTGTCGTAGGGGCGTGGTTGGAAGAAACGGGCGTTCCGTGGGAAAAGACGAACGTGAACGGGGGTGCAATCGCCCACGGCCATCCTCCAGGAGCAACCGGAACGATGCTTCTCGGGAAGCTCGCACACGAACTTGAACGAACGGGGAACGACTTTGCGCTTTCAACGATGTGTATCGGCTACGGTCAGGGGATCGCCACCATCATCGAACGTCTCTAGCTGAGGGCGCGCCGTCACAGTGACTGTTTCTCCGACTGCACGTACGACGACCCTGTCGCCACGAGACGGTAGTTCAGCTGTCAGAGCGGTATGAGCGGATGTAACGCCCTATTTGCCCTCGAACTCCGGATCACGTTTCTCGGCAAATGCGGTCATCCCTTCGCTGGCATCCTCGGTGGCTAACAATAGCTCGCCAACCTGCTGATCGTGCGCAACGCCTTCTTCGACGCCGACTTGCGTCGAAAGCTGGGTCGACTTCTTCACCTCTTGAACGGCAAGCGGAGCCTTCGATGCGATGGTTTCTGCGAGCTCTTCGACTTCTTCGTCGAGGTCTTCTCTCTCGAACGTATCGTTTACTAATCCGTAGGAGTCCGCCTCCTCCCCGGAGAACCGTTTCGCCGTCATAGCCAGTTCGTTGGCAACCGCAGGTCCCGCTATTGCCGAGGCGTACTGGATACCGCCCATTCCGGGAATGATCCCGAGGTCGGCTTCGGGAAAGCCCAGCGTGCTGTCTGTACTGGCATACCTGAGATCGCAAGCCAATATCGTCTCCAGTCCGCCGCCGAGACAGTATCCGTGAACCTTCGCAATAACCGGTGCGGGGAAGTCGCGGATGAATTTCGTCATCGGACGTTCGGAGGACCCGCCAGCCGCTTCATCAGAGAACTCGTTGACGTCCGCACCGGCGCAGAACGCCTTCTCCCCCGCGGCTTCGAGCACGACCACTCGGAGCGAAACCCCGTCGGTGTTGTGGGATTCTAACTGCTCCAACCCGGTGATGATATCCGACCGCAACTGAGCATTCAACGCGTTCATCGAGTCGGGGCGATTCAGCGTGAGCGTTCCAATACCGGTATTTTCGTCAAAATCAACTAGGACGGTCTCTAACTCATCCATATCCAGGCCAATAACCTCCTGGTAAATTTTTTTATCGGTTGTCGATCGGTCCCGCTCGGAGCGAGGCCGCTTCATCAGCATCTTCTCGCGGATTATTCCTCCGAACAGGATCGACAATATGGTAGCGTTACAAGTCTTCACCCACTCACTCGATCGCACGCTGTCGTGCGATCGATGTGTCATCAGTTGCAAACGCTACTATCGCACCGCAAAGTCAGAGGCTTGTGAACAAGAGCCATAGATCCGAAATACGTATACGGTAGGCAACGAGACTCGACCACGTTAGTATGCATACTCGTTCGACAATCGAGATTCCCAGAGTGGACGAACTAGCCAGAATCGGTGCAGAAAACAATCCGAACGGTGTCGCGTTCAGTGACGCACACCGTGATCTCACATGGGAGAAGTTCGATGCGGAGAGTACGCGAGCGGCGAATGCATTTCGACACCATCTCACACAGGGCGACCGCGTTGCATTCATCTGCCAGTCGTCAGTCGATCACATCGTGATGATGCAGGGTGCCTCGAAAGCCGGGGCAATCCCTTCGAACCTACACGTACGTGCGTCACCAGATACGTTCCGTTACTGTATCGATACGCTCCGCCCACGGGTCGTCGTCATCGACGAAAAGTTCTCTGAGCGCTTCGCGAATCGAATCTATCCTGAACTCGAAACGGACATCTCAGCGGTAGTCACCACGGGTGAACCGATGCAACCGTACGAGCAACCGTACAGTGAGTTCCTCAGTGAAGGAAGCGAGAAACCGGTCGACATCCGGATCCGTGAAGAGGACACCGCCGCAGTATGGTGGACCTCTGGAACGACAGGGAAACCCAAAGGCTGGTGTCACACTCATCGTGGTATTATGCTCAAAGCGACCAAGAGCGCGACGACAAAGATGCGAAATGCGCGCCGATTGATGGTTCTGGATCCGGGATTCGCCGCGTGGTGGGGAACGACGATGGCGACGATGCTCGCCACCGGAACCATCGTGTACCGTCAGGAGTGGAACCCCGAATCGGTACTCTCGCTGATCGAGGAGGAGCGGCTAACCCACGCTGGGTTCGTCACGACGATGTGGCGCGAGATCCTACGCCGTGATGACCTCGACTCGTATGATCTGTCGTCGCTCCAGCGAATCTTCTCGACCGGCGAAAAACTCGATCCGACGACGCTGTCGGAACTGGAAGAGCGGATTTGCGATACGATCAAGAACGGGTATTCCTCGACGGAAATCGTCGGCACTGAGATCACGAATCACGAGATGGAGGGCGACCGGATCGAAAGCGTCGGGAAGCCGATCATCGGACAGCAGTTGCGGATCATCGAAGAGGGAGGCGATCCCGATGACGTCGTCCCCGCGAACGAGATCGGCGAGATCATCATTAAAGGACCGGACGCGCCCGTGTGGGCGTGGGATGAGACCGAACGGACCGAGAAAGCATTTACCGACGGCTGGTGGTACTCCGGCGACCTCGGATACAAGGACGAAGATGGCTACCTGTATCTCGAAGGACGAGCTGACTTTATGATCACCTCGAAAGGGATGAAGGTGTTCCCGTCGCCCATCGAAGAGCGGCTGAACTCTCACCCAGGGGTCGAGGAATCGATCGTCGTCGGCATCGACGACGAGGAGTACGGCGAACGGGTAACTGCAATCGTAAAACGGACGGGAGAAGATGCCGACGTCGGTGCCGACGAACTCGACCAGTACTGCCTGGACAGCGACGAAATCGCTCGCTTCGAGCGGCCGCGCGCGTATCACTTCGTCGACCACCTCCTCCCGCGGACGGCAAGCGGGAAGCTCGATAGACAGAGCGCCATCCGGCAGTTCGAAGAGTAGCCGAAGGGCAGCCACACCGTGGGTTAGGAAGCGGCCCGCAGGCTCACAGCATCTGTTGTGCGGTAGTAGCGGTGCAATCGATCGCACGCTGTCGCCCGATCGAGTGAGTGATGACGTGCAAACACGACCGAAAACGTAGTGCGGCGAGTCTCGAAGAGAAGCTGTGAAAGTCCCGCAACTCGGCTCCCTGTTCGCGGGTCGGGTACGCGACTCCGTTATTCCACTCAGCGGAGGTCAAACGGCCAACTGCGTAGCTGAACACAACCCCGATAGAGACAAAATTTAAGTATCAGCACTCTAACGTCAGAATCGGAATGCCAAGGGATAACAAGGAATACACTCAGCAGCGTCGGAATTTTATCAAAATAATTGGCGGCACGGGAGCGATCGGCGGGTTGGCGGGATGTGGCGGTAATGGATCCGGTGACGGTGGGTCCGGCGGAGATGGGTCTGGTGGGAGTTCGGAAAATCTCGGTGAACCAGTCGAAGAGGTCAATATCGGTTACTGGACCGGAGTGCCAGGCGTTACCGGAGTCTTCGAATCAATCATCCCGACGGCGACCGATACCTTGTCTGAACTCGGTGTTTCGTTGAATGCACAGGGAAAGAGTTACCCAACGCAGATCTCTCAAATGGCGTCAGGGGAACGTGAAAGTGATATGGAACTTATGATTCACGGTACAAATCCGTTCCGCCTCGACCCGGATGAGATGCTACATCGATTCGGGATAGACCGTGTCGGTAACACCGGATCCGACAACCCCTCTGACTATCCAAACTGTGAATACACAAACACGGTCTACCAACAGAGCGTTGAGGGTCGGTCCGAAGAACGACAGGAGTTGATCAATCGGGCGATGGAGATCAGAAGTAACGAGTACTTCTCGATTCCGCTACTCAAATATCCGAACTTCGGCACATATAATTCCAGTACTGTGAATCTCAATGGGTTGGGATCGTGGGGTCTCACGTACGCGAATACGCATATGTGGCGGCAGTCGGAACCCACCTCGGGGGACTCGTTCACCAGCAGTCTCAATCCCACGGTGATCTCTTCGAGAAACTTCCTGACCCTCACGGCGGCCCCACATATTATGTTCTGGTCACACGGGATTCACCAACCCTTGACGATGTACAACGAGGACTTCGAGCTGATGAATGTTCTCGCTGAATCGGTCGAAGAGGCAAACGAAGGTCGAGAGGTGACTGTCACGCTCAAAGACGCGACCTTCCACAACGGAGACGAGATTACGGCGGAAGACGTCAAGTTCACCTTCGACCTCATTCTGGGGAACCCTGGCTCGTATCCACTGGCGAGAGAGCCACAGTACGACGAAATACAGGTCGTCGACGATAAGACGGTGAGATTCACGGGCGAGGACCCCGATATCTTACTCCAAACGGCTCGCCTCCCCAACTGGGGAATCCTTCACAGCGACTCTTGGAGAGAGGCGGGTGCGATGGAAAATCCCGGGGAGGCGCACCCGGATGAGATCATTGGGTCGGGACTCTGGCAAATAGAGAATTTCAATTCGAGCCAAGCGGTGCGTGTCTCACCGCACGAAGGCCATCCGATGTACGGGGAGGACGGGTGGTCTCCGGAGCACGAAATCATCCACGTTGGCTACGAGGGCGCGGAGGCAGCGATGCAGGCGTTCTTGGCCGAGGACTTGGATGTCGCGACAGATGCGTCCAGCAACGCGAGAGAGCGAATTAATGAGAACGACTGGGGAGAGTTCTCCGCGACCAATGGATGGGCGCCTGTCGTTATTTACCCCAACTGTTCGAGGGGGCCCTGTATGTTCCCCGAGTTCCGCCATGCGATCGGGAAAGCGATGAACCGCCAGCGGCACAACCAGCTGGCGTATGATGGGATGTCTGAACCGATCCTTCACTCGGAGATCTACGCTGATTCCTACCCTTACCTCGCGCCTGACGAGATGATTCCGGAGTTCACGGAAGACCCGACCGGTGATATCGAGGGCGCAAGGCAAGTTCTCAGCGACGCCGGGTGGGGATGGGACGACAACGGCAACCTGCATTACCCCCCGGATGCCGATCTCAGTCCGGTGTTTGAGCTGGGCGGCCGCCCCTCGCCGGATGAGTTCTCCTGTCTCACTGAGGAGGGCGGAGAAGTGGTGTATCAAGAGCCCTGAGCTACCTTTGCTCACCGGCAGGGACTCTTCTTGTAGATTTTCACCATCGCCTCCGCGGCAATCGTGCGCGCCGATCGGAGATCGAACGTAATATTTCCTCCTTCACTCTTGCGCCGGTTGTGTTTAGTTACGCGATAGCGGCCGAAAAACTGCTGAGGCGGGAATAGAAGGGGCCGCCGTCTCGACGAAGACGGGCGACGTAAGCCACGAGGCCGCGTTGCCGCCTCGCGGATACGAACGGGCGCTTCACGCCCGTGAGTAGAGACCGCAGGCGCGAACGCAGTGAGCGACAAGGACCGTGGTTCGAGAGAGCAAAGCTCTCTCGTCAGTGCCGGATGACGTCCGGCAGGCAGCCAGAACGCTCCGCGTTCTGGCCACATCACGAAGGGTGCTCTGCGTCTTTCGAACGACAGCGAGCCCATCGAGTCGAGACCGCGGGGGCTTCCACGGGCTTGTCTCCCCCGTTCACACCGAATCCACTCCTAACTAAACACTACCCTTGCGCCAGACCAAAGGATTATTTACGAAGGTTCTCATTGAGCGACTATGGCTAGGCGTACCTTACCATTCAACTATGAGGACAGTTTCCTCCTCCGGAATTTAGTTTCCGGCCTATCCAGAATGGCCGAGCAAAAAATAACGCTCATTCCGTCGATTTTCCTCTGTTCGGTGATCGCGCTCGGATTCGTTGGTCCCTACATCGCGCCCTATGGTTACCAAGAAACGATCATCAGGGGTGGAGACATCATCAAGACTGCCCAGCCGTCCCTGGCTCATCCTCTCGGAACGACTTCACTGGGCAACGACGTCTTATCCCGCGTCATCATCGGGGCGAGACCAACAGTTATTGCTGGTCTCTTGGGCGGAGGTATGGCTATTACAATCGGTATGACAATCGGAATTACCGCCGGCTACGTCGGCGGCCGCGTGGACAGTCTGCTGATGCGGTTCACAGATATGGCATACAGTATGCCGTTCATCCCGTTCGCACTTGTGATGTCGGCTATCTTCGGCATTGGATTTTACACGTCGATTCTCATTATCGGAATAATTCTCTGGCGAGGCAATGCCCGTGTCCTCCGCTCACAAGTCCTCCAAATCAAAAACCGACAGTTCGTCAAGACGGCCCAAGCGACCGGCGCGAGTACGCCGCATATCATCGTTCGCCATATTCTGCCAAACGTCGCACCGATGGCGTTCCTCTTTTTCGCTATTGCGATCGGGCTTTCTATCATTCTCCAGGCGAGTCTCGCATTCCTGGGCGCATCTAACCCGTTCTTGCCCTCGTGGGGGGTTATGCTGCGGAACGCCTACGATTCCGGATTTATGGCCAGACAGCTCGCGTGGTCTATGACGCCAGGACTCCTCATCGCCTTTACGGTCGTCTCGACGTTCCTGCTCGGACGCGAACTGGAATCTGAAGATAGCGAAGCAGCGATCGCACAGGGGTAGTTACTATGTCAAATCCAGTACTCGATGTGTCTGACCTCACGATCCAGTACAGTACAGATAGAGGCTCCGTGACCGCCGTCTCCGACGCCTCCTTTACAATTGACGAAGGTGAGTATTTCGGGCTGGTCGGAGAATCAGGGTGCGGAAAGAGTACGATCGCCCGTGCGGTTATGGGTGCGCTCGACGACAACGGACAGGTAACGTCCGGCACAATTCGCGTCAACGGAGAAGAGATCCAGGATTACTCCACCGAAGAGATGAACGAACGAATTCGGTGGAAAAAGATCTCGTTCATCCCTCAGAGTTCGATGAACAATCTTGATCCCCTTCTTCGGATTGAAAAACAGGCGAAAAAGCTCGCGAGTATCCACACGGATATGTCGCCAAACGAGGCCAGCGAGCGTCTCGCCGAGATGTTCGAGATCGTCGGCCTATCGAAGGCCAGAATCTCGGATTATCCCCATCAGTTCTCCGGCGGGATGCAACAGCGAGCTGTGATTGCAATGGCTCTGTTCCTCGATCCGGACCTGATCGTGGCCGATGAACCGACCACGGCACTGGACGTGATTATGCAGGATCAATTGTTCAAGTATCTGGATAACGTGCGGGAGGATCTGGATACGAGTATGATGTTGATCACCCACGATATGAGCATTATTTACGAAAACTGTAACAAATTGGCGATAATGCACTCGGGACAGGTTGCAGAGTACGGATACACGAACAATGTCTTAGCCAACCCCCGTCATCCCTACACGATCCAACTGAAGCAGGCGTTTCCGGACGTTCACAATCCCGACAAGGAACTCGGGACGGTCAAGGGCACCCCGCCGAAAACGATGGGCGAGGTCGACTACTGTACCTTCGCCGAAAGATGTCCGTGGGCGACGGAGGAGTGCGCTGAGGTTGCTCCGTCCCCTGAAGAGATTGGCGACAGTGACTTGCATACCGCAGCCTGTTTCAGACTCGATGAGGTGTACCGGGACGAATACGCTGGCGAGCAGGCTGTGCAAGACCAGCAGAAACAGGGAGGTAGTCTGTAATGTCGACTGCTCGCCCCATCCTCGAAGTCGAGAACTTGAAACGGTATTTCGACCAATCAACCAGTATCGTCGATACACTGCTGCGGAGAGATCGCGAACAGATACAAGCAGTAGACGACGTCTCATTCACGCTCCACGAGAACGAATCAATCGGAATCATCGGCGAAAGTGGCTGCGGAAAATCCACGCTGTTAGAAACCTTAATCGGATTGCAGGCCCCGACAGCGGGGAGAATACGATATAAGGGCAAGGATATGGCGGAGTTCGACAAAAGCGAGTTGAAGAGTTATCGGGGTGACGTCCAGATTATCTTCCAGGACCCGTTCAATACGCTGAATCCGAAGATGACGATTAAGGAATCGCTGGAAGAACAGCTGGGGATTCACGATATGGGGAATAAAGAAGAGCGGATACATAACACGCTGAAGGAGGTGGAGCTGAATCCCCCGGATCAGTACTTGGATCGAGTCCCCGATCAGCTCAGTGGGGGGGAGCTACAGCGCGTGGCGATCGCGAGAGCCCTGATCGTCGAGCCGAAAATCCTGCTTGCCGATGAACCCGCCTCGATGCTCGACGTGTCTACGCAAGCGTCCGTCTTGACCCTGCTCTCGGAACTGCGGGAGAAGCGTGACCTCGCGCTTATTTATATCTCTCACGACCTCTCGACAGTCTCGCACGTTTGTGATATCATCAACGTGATGTACCTCGGACGGATTGTCGAACGATCGGAGACGCGCGACCTTCTCGAAAGCCCGAAGCATCCGTACTCGCAGGCTCTGATTCAGGCAATTCCGTCACACAGTCTGGATCACGACCGCGAACGGACGAAGATCGAGGGATCGCCACGAGATCCGATCGATATGGGTGAAGGGTGCCGATTCCGGGACCGTTGTCCGGAGCGGATGGATATCTGCGAAAAGACGCCACATCTCGTCGAATCGGAAGGTCACGAGGCCGCGTGTCATCTGTACTACGACCACGAGGAGTACGAGAGTGAAACGGATGAAGTCGGGCAAGAAGTGGTGGGGGAGGTATGACGATGCTTGCATACACTGACTCAGTCGAGAGTGGGGGAATCGCCGACGGTGAGTTCCGTGATCCGTTCGGGGGTGAGTTCGTATGAGTAGCATCACCTACCTACTGAAGCGGACGGCACAGACTGTATTTCTGCTATTTGTAGTGCTCACGTTCCTCTTCTTCCTACTTCGATTGATGCCGGGGTCTATCACCTCGGTGCTGCTGGCGGATGGGGCGAGCGAGGAGGCGATCGCCGCGTTCGAGCGAAAGTGGGGGCTCAATCAACCGCTGTACGTGCAGTACTACCAGTACCTCAAGAACTTCCTTACGCTGGATATGGGTAACTCCCTGCAAAACGGCGAACCCGTCTGGGAGTATACGAAAGACCGCATTCTGAACACGCTCCTCCTCGGGGTGCCGGCGATCACGCTGGCGTACGTCCTCGGCACCCTCTTTGGCTCCTATATGGGCTTCGACAAGGGGTCGAAGATTGAACGGACGGGTCTGGTAAGCGTCCTCTTCGTCGGATCGTTCCCCAGTTTCTTCCTCGCGATGGTGATGGTCATTGTATTCGCGGGGATCTTGGGGATCTTCCCGACTGGTGGACTGGCATCCGTCGAGACGCTCACGACCGATATGGCGTGGTATGAGGTGTATCTCACGAAGGACTTCCTGTGGCACTGGACGCTACCAGCCGCGACGGTTGTCCTCCGGTATCTCTTCTTGCCGACGACGACGATGAGAACGAGCCTTACCGAAGTGTCTAATCAAGAGTTTATGTTCTATCACGAAGTCAGTGGGCTGCCTTCGACCGATCAACTGCGACGGCTCATTAGGCATTCGATCCTGCCGGTCATCACGCTCTATCCGATCTCGATCGCGCAGTCGATGAGTGGACTCGTCCTCATCGAAACGGTGTTCAATTGGCCCGGGATCGGATACACGATCGTCCAAGCGGTCTTCGCCAGGGACTTCCCCGTGTTGATGTTCCTGTTCTTCATCACTGCCGCGCTGGTGATTATCTCGAATTTCATCGTGGATATCCTGTATATGTATATCGACCCACGAATCTCCTTGGAGGAGGAGGCGTAGTTTCGACCTCCACGTTTGTCAGATGTGGGGACGACAAAACGTCCCCTTCGTATCCGAGAGCAGACCTCGAAGGCGTTGCAGATCGTCATAAACAGCCGTTTTTCGTTTCCAGCGGACGACTTGTCCGGTATCCTCGTCTCCCGTAAGAGCGCGCACGCGCCGCGTCTCGGTTCCCAATCGGTTCGAGCCGAGATTTTCACGATTGGACGCGGGCTGCTGTCCGCGAACAGGAGCGACAATGCATCGTGTTGTAGCGCTTGTATGTCTTCACCCACTCGGCCGGACGGCGGCATTCGGTCGGATGAATTCTCAGTTGCAACCGCTACATTAGGGGCCTTCGGGTATAGTCGAAGGACGACTGCTCACTGCTTTCCGTCGGCTCCGTCGGACGTCCACAGTTGATATTTCTGCCCGGAACGAACGTGCTGTGCGAAGACGACACTCTCCTCTCGCGGTGATGAGTTCTCGAAAGGCTGAGCGGGTCCCGAGTAAGTCAGAGACGTTTTCTCAGGGGCGGAGAATGATTTTGATCCCTTCGCGGTTCGCCTCGGCGGCGAATCCGGCTTCGTAGTTTTCCATATCGAACGCGGGTCCGACGACGGGGGAGAGATCGACGGAGGGAGCAATCGCGAGGGTTCGCCGCCAGTCAGATTCGCGACGGGCGTTGACCGATTGGATCGATATCTCGTCGGTGAGAAATTTGCTGAAGTCGACTGAAACGCGGTCGGCTCCGTGATAGGCTCCGATCTGGATGAGTTCGCCGTTCGGACGAATGCTCGATTCCGCGAGATGAAGGGCGGACTCGTGGCCGGACGCTTCGAGGAACACGTCGACTGGTTCTTCGAGCGGCCCTTCGGAAACGTTTCGGGTTTCCGTCGCACCCATCTGTTCGGCGATCGGGAGTCGCGTTTCCTCGTCGATGTCAGCCCCGATCATCACGATTTCGCTTGCACCCGCTTGCTCGGCCGCGATCAGTGCACTTAGTCCCGCGGAACCGGGCCCTGTGATTGCGACGCGATCGCCGACCTCGAACGACGAGACCTCGAGACCGTGAACGCCGATCGCGAGCAATTCCAAGAAGACGCCTTCGTCGAACGTGACACCTTCGGGGAGCGTGTAGAGATTCCGTGCGGGGACGTTCACGTACTCTGCGAGCGCACCGGGTTCCTCGGTGTCGATCCCGATGGCTTTCCGGCCGTGCGGCGAGAACCCCGTTTCGTTCTCGCAGAGGTTGCTGTATCCGTCCCGGCAGTTGCGACAGCGCCCGCAGGAGATCCGTGGTTCGACGGCGACGCGCTCGCCGCCTTCCCAGTCATCGACACGCGGCCCCACAGCGTCAACGACGCCCGCGAACTCGTGTCCGAACACCTGCGGAAGGTGTGGCTCGTAGCGGTGGTACGAGTCCTCCCAGCGATAAAAAGGCGCTTCGACGCCGCCATCGATGCCGACGGACTTCACTGCGATTCGAACTTCTCCCTCTCCCGGCGATTGGATCGGTCGCTCTGCGAGATTCATCCCTTCACCCGGTTTGGATTTCTCCAACACCGTCATCTTGCTATTAGTTACCATCGTCGAATCTCAGTTCGGCAGACCCTGCCTTACTCTTTTG
Source organism: Halobellus sp. LT62 (assembly GCF_037031285.1). Lineage (NCBI taxonomy): Archaea > Methanobacteriati > Methanobacteriota > Halobacteria > Halobacteriales > Haloferacaceae > Halobellus > Halobellus salinisoli. Next base: position 1,053,373 of record NZ_JAYEZO010000001.1, on the reverse strand, counting down.
GGTTACTCGCTCGGGATTCTCGGGACCGCAGTTGTTTTTCTTACGCTGACCCCCTCCGGCTACTTTTTTGCCGGGTTACTACCACATGCTCTTCTCACCGATGCAGATGGGAGACCAGTTTCGCCACGGCCTCTCGTGGTAACAGTCGGTGTGAGTTGTCGATCGCAGAAGCTCGCACCTCTGTTATCGGCCGTTGCGTCCGCAGAAATTCAGGTTTCGGTATGATCGAGTGCCTGCGTACTTCCTCAGTCGTCAGCGGGTTGGAAACCGAACTCCCCGTAGATATCTCCTGGATGGGGCCCGTCTCCCGGTTCCACGTCCTCCCGTTCGACGATGTTGGGGACTACCGATTCGTCGATATCGTCGACATTGGGATAGTTGATCTCGATTAGGTTCCCCGAGGGATCGCGGATGTACCACTGCACGGTGCCGGTGGGAAGGTAGAACACCGGTGGATGTCCGTCGACAATCCCGTGACCGGTTCGGTCAGTGAACGGTTCGACGGTCGCAGTGTCGTGGTCGAGAACCCCTTCGTACACCGGCTCGAACTCGTCAATGTGCAGCCCGTAGTGACTGACCGCTGCCGGGTCAGAGTCATCGTCGAGGAGGTGAAGCTGCCCATTACCGATCCGGAACCACCTGACTGGGGTGTCCCAGTTAGGTGTCGGTAACTCCTCGAGGTCAAATACCTCCTGATAGAACTCGGCGGTTTCGTCGAGATCGTCGACCACGATCGTCACATGAGAGTAGTCTACTCCGACCATAACGCTAAGTTTGGGCCGAAATGTTATATATATCTTTCCCAAGAAGAGTGCCGTGCGTCCCTCCGAATACCGCGTGAGTCCTCGTTGATCGGGTGACGCGCCGAGAAACGCACCGGCCACGCCGCCATCGATTTTACTGGCTTCGATCGCGACCAGCCCAGTCGCCACTACGCCAATCGCACGCACTACCGCGTCGGGAGCTGACTTCCAGCGGCGTAACCTCGACGCCGATGTAGTACCGCACCTGCTGGATGCCCCGCTCGCGCATCTCCTTCGGCCGCATCCTTCACGCTAAGGTTGACATCCGCTTCAGTAGAGTCGCCTTGTTGAAACTCTCCCTATCATACGATCTTCTAAAGATCTCGTTTCCAACAGAATATACGAAAGTCGATGATGATATACGCACTGCTCTATGTCTATTTTGGGAAATTTCAACAAGCTTTTCAAGAGAAGATCGCAATTTGTGACTTGGAGATTGTTGATAAATACTCTTGAAGCTACAGCCACATAGCCAAGATATGTCGATACTTGCTGCCATCGATGAAAACGAACGTTCCAAAACAGTCGCAAAGATAGCATCCGACCTCGCTGAAACGTATAATGATACCCTAGTGGCGTTACACGTTGTACCCGAAGAGGGCTTTGATTCTCATAGGAATTCCTTGCAAAGTATTCCTGAGTTTCAGAACTATTCAATTACACAAGAGATAGAAAGCGGCAAAAAATTTGCCAAAAGATTCGTTCAGGAATCTGTCGATAACGTTGATTTGAACAAATTAGAAGCCCGAGGACGCGTGGGTAATCCTACTGATGAAATCTTGGCCGAAACTGCATCCCTAGAACCACGATTTCTAGTTATTAGCGGGCGTCGTCGGTCGCCCACTGGAAAAGCAGTATTTGGGAATACTGCTCAACAAATTCTGTTGAATGCTGAATGTCCCGTTGTCACACAATTAAGTGACAAATAGTAAATCACAGTGTCCAAATATGATCGAAAAATGAGAGCGCCGTAGTAGCTTGGTACTACTCTGTTGAATCCGTAGAGAGGGGATAGCGTAGTTCTAAAGGTGGAAGCGAAGCGAAAGGGTGAATGTGTCTAAACTCCTCCTCTGATCGTTAAGTAAGCGTGCCGCTGGATCAATGGTAGTGTGACGCTAGTCCAAGACATTGTCCCGATGAGCTGGTTTTGACAGAAGTCTCGTGAGAACAGCCAGATTTCGGCGGTTGCTGGATTCACATTGCGGTAGTAAGTGGCGAACTGGTCGGTTCGGCTTTTGAGTTCTTTGGAGAGGCGTTTGACGGCGTTCCGATTCCCGTCGCCGGACATGCCGAAGTTCACCTCCGGTTGGACACTACTGATGGACTGTGGCTTCGCGATCCGGTCGAGATACTTTCGCTTGTACCCGGTCGCGTCGGCCGTGTTGTAGCCACCGCGTACCTGAATCGTCTTTCCCACCTTGGCCCGCAGGAGTTCGAGGAGCCGGGCTTGAAGCGCGGTCTCGACTGTGAACCCCAGAGGTGTCTCTTGAAATTCAGCGTCCAGTCGTTTGATTGCCTCCTGAACCGTCATGGTTTACTCCACGAGCTATCTGCAATCGCGGATGTGGTCGGGTAGTAGATACGTGGGGCCTCCGGTCTTGGATCTTCCGGGACACTCTGTAACTCCTCACTCTGCGCGGCGAGTGCGAGAGCCATCGAATCGAGAATGTCATCTCGCCGGACGTCCTTCCGGAGAGTGTCGTCAAGTACCTGCTCGTACTCGTCATCCATGCCAGAGTGCTTCTGTTTGAGGAGGTGCCGACGGAACCCGAGGCCTCTCTTCGAAGACTTCGAGTAAGCGAGCGGCTGTCCGTTGAGCGCGTAGAAACAGAGCTCCGGATGACTCTCGTAGATTGGCCCGTCGTAGGTCTCGCCCACGACCTCTCGTACCTCGTTGATTTTGTCGCTGATCGCGTGGGCTTGCTGGGAGAGACCGTGTACCATATCCTCTTGATGTATTGCGTTCGCCTCGTCGTAATCCTCAACGGCGGCTGCAGACTCGCACGGCGGAAAGAACACGGAGTTACCACGGCAACCGAGTAGGTCACGCGCCTCGATGTCGCAGCGGCGCCTACTCCCCGTCGGGAGCCCGACTGGGATATCCACGAATACTCGAGCCTCTTGGTAGTCTGATTGAACTTCGGAAAAGTCCTCGTATAGCTCCGTTTCGATGCTGCCCCCGGTAAGGACAGTCGCGAACCACCCGTATGGGCAGGCATCGACACCGACCGCGCTCTCAGCTCTTGGCATGTTCTTCGCTGAGTGCGCGGATGTGCGGCCCGATGATGTCACGGAGGGCGTGGAGCTCCTGTAGCGTCGCCCCCACCTTCGCGGTATCAGTTCGTTCTTCGGCCCTTGACATTCTTTCTCACAAATGGATGGGCACGGAATGAGCGTTTCGGCGAAGATACGGAAGTCCCATTGATGCGACACTACCTGCTAATCTTGGCTCACTAGTTTTCTGGTTCGGAGTGATCAGAACTATACCGTGAGTTCGCCGGCCTGAGGGACGGGATTGAATCCCTTGAGATGCGCTTTCGTTTTGTGGGACTGCCCTACCTCAAAGTAACTGAGTGACTTCGCAAGACCGCAGAGACAGTCCTCGACTTATCCCTCGGTTTCGGGGCTGTATGTCCGTATTTCAGCGTCGATGAGACGAACCGCGTCATCGTAGAATTACCCCTCAACAGTTCCCTCAAAGTGCTCCAGAAGCCCCTCGACTACTGCCTGTTCCTTGCCGACCTGCCGACCTTCCTCTGGGAGTCGGCGGGCATCATCGCAATTCGCACAGAATCGGAACCGCTGGTACAACTCTTCATCACCCCGTTCGTGGTCTTTCACGTAGTAGATGATGACACCATCTCCGGCCTCCATACTCTCTTGGCAGTTGTGGGGACCGTAATCGACCTTCCCCATCTGTGGGTGTCCTTGACAGTGGACGACGCCACCCTTTGTGTGCCGGACCACATCTCCGACGAACTCCTCTCGATTCATTAGATCAGAATGTTTCCTTTACACCCATTAACCTAACGAGCAGAAGAGTCGGTGTGTCCGAAGGTTCTTTCGTATCAGAGTAATACAGAATTCTAAGAAATGCCTTGGATACGCGAAGACGAGTTCTACGCGGTTCTTCAAGCTGTGGATGACGGTGTCCAGTCTGTTCACATCTCGGGGCAACCGGGCGTCGGGAAGAGTACGTTCTTGGAGGAATTGGAAGAAGAACTTTTGGAGTGGTACCGAACCCGAGTACTCTACGTTCGTGAAGGCAACACTCCTACAACACTCTCGCAAGATCTCCTCATCGAAGCCCGTGACGCGGTCGGAACTCTCAGTGCTCTGATTAACAAAGCGACTGGAATGAGTGTAGGAATCAGTCCTGCGAGTGCTGGGGTATCCACTGACGACCGCGCACGCCATCTTCGAAAGTTAGCCAGTCTCTCGGAGTCCGTCAACGAGTACAAACGGCTCATTTTCTTCGTCGACGACGTACACAAGCTCGACGAACCGGAGGTCACGCGGGACTTCCTCCGTGAATTATCTTCCACTCTCGGAGAGAATGTCCACCTCATCACGGCAGGACGCCTTTCATTTGATGACGCTGACTACACCGTCCATCTGGAAACGTTCTCACGCGAGGAAACTGCGAACTATTTCCAAGAGGAGCACCCAGACGTCGACAACGAAACGATAGACGGCGTCTACGAGAAGTTGGACGGCCATCCCTATTATCTCGGTCTACTCAGGGAGGCTGCAGGTGACGACGGTACATTCGAGATTCCCAAAGAGGACACACGGGACTTCATCGAGAGCGCGTACCTTGACTCGATGTCGGAGGCTGAAGAGGAGTTCATTCGGAAGACTGCGGGACTTGCTGAGTTGGACGAAGACATCTGCTCGGCAGTATTGGATGACGTGAGTCGCACACAGGCCCGGCGCACTCTTGACTCTCTGAGCACCAAGGCAGTCGTTCAGGAATTAGGTCGCTCAGAAGACACCGGAGATAGAGTGTTCAAAGTCCACGACCTATTCCAAGAATTCCTCTCTGGGAGAGTATCAGTTCCGTCGTCGAACGAGTTGCTGAACTGGCTGGTGGGATGTATGATGATCCTGACGGACCCTCTGATGAAACGTCTAACGTTCGTCCTCACAGATGGGAGCACTCTTATTGGACACCAAGGTGGAAAGTCACTATTTGTGCATGCACCCGCCATCGCTCACGGCAACCAAACGAAATCGTGGGCTGTTGAGCAAGGTGCAACTGACCACTTTCTATTAGCGAGCGAACCCGCACATAACCCGACAATGTGGACCTCAATTCGACATCGTGGGGTAGTTGGGGTTAGTCCTAATATGACCGCCTAGACCTCACCAAATGCCCTCGCTGATTGAATCGTATATACTGACGTCCGTAACGGATGTTCCAGTCCTCGTTCTGAATTAAGAAATCACGCATCGATCTACTGTTAACCAACAAAACGCGGGGTTGGCCCGGGGTGTTGGTTAAGATTGTGGGCTATGGGGTCTGGAGATCTCGAACTGGCTTCACGACGAAGGTGTCTGGCTCGCTGGCTGCTCTCTCACCTGACCGCTCCGCCGGCGTCGAGGGCGACCGCGTGAGCTGGGTGATGAGGTCGTCGCGAACGGTTCGTCGAGGGACGCTGGTCTCGTTCCAGCCCAGCCGGTCGTCGAAGTGCCGTTTTTGGAACTGCTCGCCGACGTCGTCGGCCGCGACGTACTGCGTCCGCGTCGACCGCCCGACCTGGCGGGCGACGACCGACGCGTGATCCCGGTCGGTCGGGACCACCACCTCGAGGTCTGCCCACGGCGCCTGACCGTCAGGGGTACTTGCCGCTTGATGCGCTGCTCGTGTTTCGCTGCGTCGTTCCGAAGCCATCGTCTATCGGGGGCACGTGATGCGCCCCGTCACCCCTCGCGGGGGCGATAGACACCACCGATATGCACCCGTTTTCTCTATGCGATAAATCTGATATTTTCTTGAGTCCATTACCTCTGTAATGGCCCCTCGGCCTGAGAGAGCCAGCGGCCTTCGCACATTGCATATCGCCTCTTTCTTTGGACGAAATTCGCGATATGCAAGACGAAATAGCGACCTCAAATCGCGGAAGAACCCCGTCGGGCCGATTTGAGAGCCTAGAAAGTACCTCGACGAGTTCGGGGATGACTCTGAGATTCAAAATTTGCTCGACGGCGGGGTAACGAGCGTGATATCGGGCATATCTGATTTTTTCGGGTTGCTACTTCACCTGTTCTGAGTCCTTGGAGGTTTCCAGCTCAGCACTTCTAATAGTGAAATACTCCCGATTCCCTCGATTCCGGTTATGTTAGACGCTGAAAATTGCTCGACGGGATTCGGAAGGATCTGTTTCTACTCTATAGCGGATTTGTTGTAACCCTCTATCAGCAACAGGTTGCAGCCAGCGTGCTGATTAGACAGCGCGAATCTTCCATAAAGTCTGAGACAACTTTCTGTGGGTAATCGCTCATACAGGTAATTGAGTGACCGGCTGGTTCATCCAGAATTGTATCTGAAGAAGCGGTTTTATCGGAGCTATTCGGAGGCCAAGAGATGGTGTTGGATATATTCGCCAACATACTAGAATATTAAAATATACGTGTTATATATTATTTCTGATAACAATAATAGCTACGTAAGAAGCCGTAAATAACGTAATTAAGCACTATAACCGGAGATATATTTTTATATTTTATAGTAAATACATTATATACATCTATAATTTTAATTTTATATTTCGACCATTAATTATGTTTTGAATAGGTCCTCTGTCGACTTACGATCCAAAAGAGGCAGCCAAGCAACTCCATATCACGGAGGAGAATTCTGTCGGTTGGGGAGGTAAAGAAGGTGAGGATGAACTATCGATGAAGAAGTTGGAGGTCCGGTGATGGGACTAACAGATAGGGAATGACGATAGATCTAATCAACCTGTTCTGTGTTGGCAGAGAGTTAAGGAAGAAGATTGATCTTGCTTATACAGCCCATACACGATCAAGTCATTCCTTGGTTACCTTCATAGCAACCTTTGATCTCCGCCTCTGCGAGAGTGCTCATCCTCTAGTTCTCTAAGAGTAGTATTCAATTAAATTACTTTATCGCTTCTTCATCTGGTTCGAGTCCGATTCCGGGTGCCTCGGGAAGGGTAATTGACCCGTCGGCAATCTCGGGAATGGACTGATAAACTTTCTCAGCACAATTCCAGACAATATCGTGTAGTTCGAGACGCCACCCATTCGGGATTCCTGCATAGAGATGCATATTTTGGAACGGCCAGCCACCTCCGTGAGCGAGGAGAATATTCGATGATTCCGCCGTCGCAGCGACTTTCACACCTTCGGTAAAACCACCCACAAAACAGACGTTCGGTTGGCTAATATCGACCGACCTGGATTCAATCAAACTATTGTGCCGATGTCGACTTCCCTCGTTCTGCCCGGCGGCAATTGGAACCGTTGTTCGCGTCCGGAGATCGGATAATAATGATGCATCATTCGCATATACTGGTTCCTCGAACCAAGTGAGATTGACGTCTTCTATCAGATTACAGAGTTCGAGAGCCTTCGAAAACGAATACTGGTAATTTGCATCGATCATCAATTCGACTTCTGGACCGATTGCCTCTCTCACAGCGGTAATCCGTTTTGCATCCTCAAGTGGATCAGGCGGTGTACCCTCTCCAACCCGAATTTTGATTCGGTTAAAGCCGTCTGAGACGTACTTCTCGACGGCTTCGATCAATGTCTCCGTCTCCTCAAAGTGACCGCCAACGGTCACGTATACTGGTAAAGTTTCACTTGCACCGCCGAGAAGCCGCCATATTGGGTCACCGTAGTGTTTCCCCTTGATATCCCAAAGAGCGATATCAACAGCGCTGACCGCTGTGCTCCAGACGCCAGTTTGGGTTCGGGGGTTTAGTTCCTTTTGCAGGTCAGTCCATATGTGGCCAGTCCGTATTGGATCTCGCCCGATGAGGCGTGGCGCTATTTGCTGTTCAATGTATGAAACGGTGGCTTCTGGTGTGACCATACCTGTTTCACCGTAGCCAACAACTCCCGTATTTGTCTCCACCGAGACGAGGACGATGGTAAATTCAACGGTGTTTAAATCAGGCGGTAACTCAACAGGGACGGTGACGGTAGTCGCATCGATGCTTGTTATCTCCATAGAGCTCACGCTGATTAATCGAACTTGATTCCTAAAAACTATTATTGTATATGATCAATCATAAATCGTGGCTCGAAGAAGTGTATAGGAAGCTGTTCATCTCTAAACTGAGGATTAGGATTCCAGTAGTTCCGGTATTATAACTTACCTGATCTGATGACCTGTCGTAGGCGTATCTAGTTGAGAGGTGTTGAATACCTCAAATGAACTTACCCTGTCAGACTTTGTTCATCAATTGATCAATAAACGGTGATAGTATCGCAACTACGATGAGGAGCACGAGAAAAATGGAAAGCGGCTCTGAAACGAATATATCCAGCGACCCTTGCGATAACTGCAGCGAACGAATGAGATTTTCTTCAGCGATGGGCCCGAGAACGACACCTAACACCAGTGCGACTATGGAAAAGTTGTTTTTCACCATAATGAAGCCGATGATGCCGAATAACACGACAGTGAAAATGTCAATGAAATTGTTCCTGAACGTTAATGAACCGACGAGAGCGAGAACGACGATGATGGGAATGATGTAATTCGTGTCGATTTTTGTGAAGGCGGCCAGTTTGGAGACGAGGAAGACGCCGATGAAGCCGATGACGACGCAGCCGACCATAAGGGCAATCACCAATCCCTGAGTGAATTGCAGTTCTGTCTCGAACAGTTGGGGTCCTGGTCGAATCCCGTGCATCAGTAAGCCACCGAGCAAAATTGCGGTCGATCCGCTACCTGGGATACCGAATGACAGAGTTGGAACGAGGGCACCAAAAACGGTAGCGTTGTTTGCTCCTTCCGAGGCCATAACGCCCTTTGGGTTTCCGTCGCCATAGGGAACGTCTCCACTGTCACTCCGAACCGCTTCAGCGTAGGAGACGAAGTTCGAGATAGACGCTCCAGCTCCAGGTACCGCCCCGACTAAGCCGCCGATAACCCCTGATTTGAGCTGTGTGATTGGATTATTGAGAACGGTTCGAAGTCCAGGAAGAATTGGTCCCTCTATCTCGAAGTCAGACTCAGCAATTCCTCCGGTTTCCGCGGAAAGTTTGATCATCTCACCAATAGCGAATAACCCAATTAGGACTGCAATAAACGAGATACCATCGTATAGCATAAACGAGCCGAATGTGAATCTCGGTTGTCCGCTCGCAACAGGATACCCGATTGTCGAAAGAAGCAATCCGAACGCGCCAGCTGTTAACCCCTTCACCATCTCTCCGCGTGAAACGATCGCGATCAGAGAGATTCCCAGTAGCGCCACCAAGAAGTATTCAGGTGATCCGAATAGCAGTACGATCGTGACGAGCACGGGTGTGAGCGCAAGAATACCGAGTCCGGCGATTATGCCTCCGATAGACGACGACGCAGCCGAGATGACTAGTGCTTCTTTCGCCTTTCCTTGGCGCGACATCGGATAGCCGTCCAGACACGTTGCCGCAGCCTGTGCGGTTCCCGGCGTGTTGATCAAAATCGCGGTGACGCACCCGCCGTAAGTCGTTCCTAAGTAAATCGCCATCAACAATACGACGGCTGCAAAGCCGTCGAGAAGTAGCGTAAAGGGAAGGACGATGGCCATACCTAGACCGGGACCGAGACCGGGAATGACGCCGAGAATGGTCCCAAAGAGGATTCCGACAACCAACCATCCGATCGCTGGCCACGAAAACACCAGTTCTATCGCCTCAAAGAGGACGCCGACGTCAGCCATTGATTCCCCCACTTACCATCAGGAACTCCGGCTCGAAAAGGAGCCCCTCTCCCATCTGGATGTTGAATATCCACTGGAAGCCGAGGACGACAACCATCGAGAGAGCGATCAATACCACGGTTATCGCTGTTGGCAGATCGAAGTACCGTCCGAAGACGAGTACGAACAACGGCGCGACCCAGAGCAGCCCGAACAGGTAGCCGAGGACGGCAAATGCGGTCACTAATCCCATCATAACGTACACTGGGTTTTCCGGTCCCGTTTCCTCGGGCTTGTCCATCGCTGAATCCTCTGACTCCGTAGATTCCATTTCGTCGGTACTCAGAAAATCACCCCCCTCACTAAAGAGAAGGTTCAGCGGATACGGTAGATAGGCTTTCAACAGGATCAATATACAGCCGACCAATACGACGGCGGATGCGAACCGGGGGAAAATGGCGGCCTCCCATCCGTGATTGTACGAGTCGATGAAAGTGTACAACGCAAACACTCCCATCGAGACCACCAGCAGCTGATCGGATGTTATGGACGTCGTTACCCGATCTACCAAACTCCGTATGCGATTCCAATGCATTGTCAAAACCAACTTAGTCCATAAACCAGTCAGGATCGATCTGTTCTTCGAATTGTTGGAGTTCCTCTTCTACTCGATTGTACGTTTCTTCTGGTCCAGAGAGGAATCCAAGCGGGTTTCCGGTTTCTTCAGACCACGATTGAAGTTCCTCGCCCGTTACGACAGATTCGATCATTTCTGCCTGTTTTTCGAGGACGTCATCCGGAACGTCAGGAGTCGTGGCAAAGCCCCGCCAGAACGCACCCACGTGGTCAATGTTGGGATAGCCAATATCCGTCACAGAATCAATATCTGGGAAAACGGAGCTTCCGGAACTACCGAACGAGACGAGGACATCGACGTCGCCTGAGCTAACGACGGACTCGGCCGCCGTCTCTGTGACGATACCCGCAGGCACTTCTCCCGAAACGATCGCTTGTAGGATTGGGCCGGATCCGTCGTACGCAATATACTGCTCCCACGGGACGTCGTATTCGGAGTCCTCTTTCATCACTTCCCAGATGAGATGATTCTGTTGACCCGGATTCTGCGCAGCCGCGTTTTCGAGATCGCCGTTCCGGTAGCGTTCGACGAAATCGTCGAAATTTTCTATTTCGAGATCGGGATCGACGCACAGCACCCAGACACTCTCGGTGAACGCAGCTGGGAACCGGAACTCGTCCATTGAGAATCCATGATCCTGAAAGACGTTTTGAATCCCAAAAGGCGAGTTATAAATGACGACGTGGTAGCCGTCTGGATCAGCGCTATACACCTGTTGTTTCGCCTGAACCCCGGCTGCGGCGGTGACGTTTTCGACGGCAACTTGAACGTCGTACTCGTCGCTAATCTGGTTCCAGATCTGACGCGTATAGGTGTCACTGCCACCCCCTTGGGGCGCTGTAACAAGCGCTCTGATTTCTTCGGAGGGATATTCGCCGTCGCCCCCTCCAAGACACCCACTGAGAGATGTACCTATTCCTACGAGCCCGGTGGCCCCGAGTGTTCGAATGAAGTTTCTACGTCTGGTTGTGTTCGCTGTGAACTCGTTAGTCATCGGTACCCATACTCACACAGATTCAACTAATAAATAAAGGTTATCTATTATTTGATGACATTTGACCGTCCTTCAAGACTATTGGAAACTTCGGTGAAATGCCACTAACCCACACATATAAGTTTACTCCATTACAGTATTTTTGTAGTATGCATATTGCTATCATCGGTGGTGCTAGCACTATTGGTTCAACCACGGCTAATGCGATAACTGCGTACGATCCAAGCATCGACATCACGTTGATCGACATCAACGAAGACGCAGCGTGGGGGCACGCGAAAGATGTGACCCACGGAAACTTTCATCACTCCGATGCGCCGAAATTCGCCCCAAACAGATCCGGAGAGAAACCAACACTTGGAACTATTCGAGGCATCCATACTGATGCGACAGCAGACCTTGATCCCGATATCGCCATCGTCGCCGCCGGCATTCCACAGCCGAAAGACTCTGCAGGGAGGGGAGACCGTGTCAAAGATCTGGATAAAGTCAGAACCGTCTGTGATAGTATTTCTAGCCAGCTAGCGGATTTCGGACCATTACCGTCGATCGTGGTCACGAATCCAATTGATGGTGTGACCAACTACCTTTGGTCTAAACTAGGCTGGTCGAGGGAGTATTTCATCGGATATGCTCTCTCGGAATCTGCCCGAGCCGCTGACGCTATCGCACAAGTGAAAGACGTTCATCCAAACCGTGTATACTGCCCGACAATGGGTGAGCACGGCGAAAATGTCGTTCTAGTCTTTTCGAAAGCAACGATTGACGGAGAACCAGTTGAATTAACGGACTCAGAGAAAGCAGAGATTCGTGAGTACGTCTTGGACATTCCATTCGATATCGCCGATAAACGAGGGGTTCAAGATTCGTCTCGTTGGGTGACCAGCGCTGGAATTCTACGGATACTAAGGGCGATGTTCGAAGAAGAAAACGATCGACCGCTCTGCCTTTCGACTCCGCTTTCCGGCGAATACGGATTTTCAAATGGATGTCTAAGTGTTCCGTTCACGCTAACTAACAGCGGCGTCGAGGAGATAATCGAGTGGGAAATCTCCTCTGAAGAGATGGAGGAATTATCGGCTGCACACACAGAAGTACTTGATGCCATTGAAGAATTACAGCAGAATAGCTAGAGGGCAGAAACGGATAGAGAATTGAATTCCGAGAGGGAAAGGATCTCCTTTGTCCGTGGATGTTCGTTTGAGTCGTTCACGTTCGTTCTAGGAAGTTCCTCAATGATCTAGCCACCTCAATGAAAATTCTCAGCGTCTCAAATATCGCTTATCTGGACAGTGCACGATCCGTCCCGTATTGGACATTCAGCGAGATTGTATTAGACGCTTCTTGTAGTTTTGACACTATTTCTTTCTGGAACTCCTGATCCTTTAGCTTATTCGTTTCACATACGATAGCAAGAGCGCCAATAAGATCATCTTGGGTAAAAACCGGGACGGATGCGACTCCCATCCCGATCAATTGTTCATCCCAATCTATGGCGTATCCTTGCTCGCGAATCTGCTCCAACTCGCCTTGTAGCTGTTCTTTGTCCGTGATCGTTTTCTCAGTTCTTTTTTCCAACTCGCTGTTAAGGGTTTTTTGCGAATAATCTCGGGGAAGGTGGGTTAGTAGTACTTTCCCGGCGGCTTGAGTATGAAGCGGTCCCTCCATCCCCGGGTGGACAACAATACCTAATGAGTTCTCTCCCGCTACTTGATGAATGATAATCGATTGACCACGTTCTTCGATGTGGAAATTAACGAGCTCCCCTGTCTCCTTTGCTAACCTGCTTAGTTCAGGCTTAGCAACTTGGAATGGGAGGTTCCTGAGTAACCGATGGCCTCCAATAGTCAAAAATTTATACGAAATTTTATACTTCCCGTCTTCCTTGATTAAGTATCCCCTTGACTCTAATGTACACAGAGACTCGTAAACAGTGCTCTTCGGAAGATCCATTCGTTCAGAAATTTCGGTAGGCCCTGCACTATCCATCGATTTCAGAAGCTCAATGATATCGAATGCCCGCTTGACTGTTTTGAGAGGGACACGTGGTTCGGACATAGATTCTCTTTGGGTAGCTTCTAACATAAATCGTGCGGTCATTCCGAACAAGCAATGAAAGTTGGAACCGCTTCTTCCTTTGTACTTCCCTGCAAGATGTCTGTCTGGATATCCCGCACACGCAATCATAAGGAAAGACCACAACAATTGGACCTTCTTTACAAACGTAGTATTGTAATCTTATTGGTGGCATTTGAGAGAATTTTAAGTAAGGAAGGCTGTTTTAGGCTAGTCGGAATAGTCGAACGAATCTATTCTTACGTTTACAAGCTATAATATCTCGACATCAAAGTCGCAAAGGTAGCACGGCCACATTATAACCTCCGAATCAGGTTTATCGACGCTTCTCTATCCACACTTGCGTAGTCACCCGCTATACTGCACCAAGATTGCCGTGAACCTCTTCCAAGAAATACCGCACTTATTTCCTATTCCACCCCGCTTTCTGATTCATAGTCCGGGTCGAACTTCGGGATCTGAATTCTCTGATCGACTTTGCAATCGAGGACAATCGGCCCAAACGGCGTAACTGAAACATCCTCTGCAACAGTCCCAAGATCATCCAGAGAGCGAATTGTATGTGCACGTGCCCCGAATCCTTCAGCAATAGTTTCGAAATCAGGAGTATCGATGAGAGCAGGAGCAGCCGACCCCTCGTGATTTCGCATTCGCTGGTACTCAGCTCCGAGGGCGCCATCGTTGATTACGACAATTATGAGAGGGAGTTCAGAACGAACAGCCGTATTCAACTCTTGAAGAGACATCTGAAAGCCGCCATCGCCACAGAAAACAATAACTGGCTTTTCAAAGTCGTAATGAGCTGCACCGAGGGCAATGGGCTGTCCAAGACCGATCGATCCGAAGTCCATTGGCCAGATAAAATCGTCAGTCTGTGTGATGCTGATCTCATTAATCACCCAAGTGGTGAGCTGCCCCGAATCCGTTACCACAATGCGTTCGTCCGGAAGAAGACTGTCTAGTTCGGACACAAGCGCGCGAGGGTCAACACAATCTGCCTTGGGCGAAAATTCGCGTGTATCTACCTGTGGAGATTCGTTCAACTGTTCGACCAATGTATCAGTCCAGAACCAATCTTGCTCGTTGATCCCACGCTGGTCGAGTTCATTGTCTAATGCCTCTGCCATAGCCGTAGCCCCGCCAACAATGCTGAGATCGACTGAACTATACCGATCTAAGTGAGCCGGTTCAATATCAGATTGGATTGTGATGCCCTCCGCTAGAAGTTCTCCATGCTGGGTCGTATGATTATTCAGACTTGCACCGAGAGCGAGTACGAACTCACTTTGTTTGAGGTAAGCGTTCGCGTTGGGATCGCCTAATCCCCCAACGAACCCCGCCATATAGGGGTGGTCAGCGAGGAATGACCGTGCCTGCATCGTTGTGACGATAACTGCGTTCAACCGCTTTGCAAGGGATTCTATTGCGTCACCGGCATCGTCTTTGACGGCTCCCGCTCCTGCCAAGATTACTGGTGGATTCGATAGTGAACACGTTTCGTACATCGTGGCCGCCTCCACGACGTCGTCCTCATTAGGGCGGAGAGAAGCGGTGGAGCGATCGGGGCGCGGCGACCCAATCGATGTTTCACGCCATTCTCCTTTGTCGCCGAGTTCAGCGTCTAAAATATCCCACGGAATTTGGACGACAACTGGTCCAGAGTCAGCGTGAAGTTTTCTGAATGCATCGGCAAACGATGGAACAAATGTTTCCTCGTCCCAGACTGTGTAGAACTCATCGACAAGGGAATCGATGAAGGACTCTTGACGGAATCCCTTGTTTAGTTCGTCATTGAAGGAGTGACGAGGGCGCGTTGCAATGATAACGAGAATATTTGACCCGTGATTGTATGCTGTAGTAAGTGCGGTGCCCGTCTGAGCGATGGCCGGGCCGCGACCGATTACCGCCACACCGATTTCATCGCTTACCCGGGCATAGCCGTCGGCCATTGCGACGGCAGACTGTTCGTGCCGGGTCTGAACAATTTCTATGTTACTATGTTCCTCCTCAGCTGCCATAGTAATCCCCATAAGCTCTTCAGAAAGGAGCGAAAACGCAGTCGTGACGTCTTCGGCTTCTAGTATCTCGAGTAAAATTTGATTTCCAGTCATTAGACGGTTAGGCTCCGTGCATACTGGGAGTACGTCATAATCAGTGTTAACGTTAGGGATTTGTGGAAGTTACGACGCCAAGAAAAGTAACTGTAAGGCGTTGGTGTTGCCAACGCACTCGTGTTTGTTCTAGCGAATCAGGTGATAGACGAAGTGTTCAGTTCGAAGGGACGAATTCGTTGGTAGCGTACTCCG
This sequence comes from Halobellus sp. LT62, assembly GCF_037031285.1. NCBI lineage: Archaea > Methanobacteriati > Methanobacteriota > Halobacteria > Halobacteriales > Haloferacaceae > Halobellus > Halobellus salinisoli. The sequence goes on along the minus strand of NZ_JAYEZO010000001.1, from coordinate 1,037,675 downwards.
TGACGTCGAAGCTTTCTTCGACGAATCCGAGATCCACCATCTCGTCCATCGAATATTGGAGCCGATCCATCCCGATTGGGAGAGACCGATAGTAGTCGTTCTCCGTGAGGAAGAATCCGTCGACGAGTGGTTCTGGCAGCTCGAAGTGCTCGGCGGCGAGGGAGACGACTTCGTCGCGGTTGTCGTAGCAGTAGTTGACCATCTCTCTGAAGTCCTCACCCCAAGCGCTGATGGCGTCGCTCTTCTCGTCGATAGCGTTGTTGGAGGCTACCACGTATGCAAATGGGTACTCTTCGTCCCACGTATCATGGCTAGTGAACACATTGTTGAACCCTTCTGAACGAGCTTGGAGGGAGAAGAGGGCGGGGAAGATACCAGCGTCGATGCGTCCCTCCTTGACGGCGGAGACGAACGTTGGGAATGGCAGTTCGACGATTTCTGCGTCATTTTCTAGATTCAGCCCAATCTGCTGGAATTGCTTCGCATAGATTGCGTGCACGCCAGTGCCCTTGGCATTGACGCCGAGGGTTTTGCCCTGAAGGTCCTCAGGATTAGTGATGCCCGAGTCAGGGCCGGAGAACACAGAGATACCGAACCATTCGGGGTGAGCGTCCCAAACGTCAACTGCAATCATCTTGATGTTGCCGGGAACGGCTTCTCGTAAAACCGCTGAAGCGAAACTCACTGTTGAGAGCAGCGCCATATCGGCGTCACCCGCGGCCATCTTGTTCAGGGAGTCCGGCGTGCTCTGATCGCGTGTAACGTTGAGTTCGTACTCGGAGCCAAGATTCGAGAGTTGATCTTGGATTTCTGGAATCGCAAACAGTGAGGCGATATTCTCGATAGGGACTGTGAATGCCAGTCCGAGTTCTGGTGTTCCTCCACCAGTGACGCTGGAAATACTCGAACAACCAGCGAGGCCGGAGAGACCGACGGTACCGATAGCTGCGCTTCGTTTCAGGAATGAACGACGCTGGGACCTTTCGAATGACATCATAGAAACGATCCTCCAAAAGTTTATAAACATTTTGAAATTTCAGATACAAGTTCTCGGCAGCTATTCTCCACGGGCCACCTAAACTACCCAATCTTAGACTCCACGTAGGGCGTCGACGTCATTTCTGATCGGAAACCGATAGTGAAGCGATCATACCGAGGCTTGAGAAACGATCTGTGTTACCGTCGATAGGAGGTAATACCGTATGTGCTGCTCATCGAAGCCGATCTCCAATAATTTTATAGTTATCTACAGAGACCGATCAAGGGAGAGCACAAATGTCTTCCTCACCGGCAAGCCTAGAGGAACTTCTAGCACAGCAAGAAAACATCGTCGAATGGTTCCGAGACCTAGATATGCCTTCTAGGACGATTTGGACCCAACCCGACGAATACACAAACTGGATCGAGGAACAACGGTCCTGGCGGGAAGGGTGCGCATTCAGAAATATGTCGTATCATATGAATAATCTGTACATCGAAGGTCCAGACGCAATTGATCTCTTCTCTGATCTGGGCGTAAATAGCTTCGAGAATTTCAGAACTCAGGAACCCCCTCAGGCTAAACAGCTCGTTTGCTGTAATCCCGATGGCTACGTGATCAGCGACGGAGCACTCTATTATTTAGACGAAGATGAGTACGTGACTACAAGTACAGCAATGCTGCAACACTGGCTCGAATACCATATCGAGACCGGAGAATACGATGTATCTATAGAGGTAGGCAACAATCCAGGCTCGGCAGACGACCCGAGAGAGTTCCGATTCCAAGTACAAGGCCCAAATGCGAAGGCGGTGATGGACGATGTGATTGACGGGGGTGTCCCGGAGATTTCTCTGTTCGAAATCAAAGAACTCACCATCGACGATCGGGAGTTGTACGCTTTGGGACACGGAATGGCCGGATCCTTCGGAGTCGAAATCGCTGGTCCATACGATTATCACGACGAAATCAGAGACCGAATACTTGAAGTGGGGAAGGACCGCGGGATCAGACAGCTTGGTACGAAGTCCTACAAGACTACTACTACTGAAATTGGGTGGTTCGGGACTCTCTTGCCGGCGATCTACGATAACGAAGAGTTGGAAGAGTACCGTGAATGGCTAGACATCCACAGTCCTGAGGGATACCTTCCTATCGGCGGAAGCTACCACTCCGACGATATCACAGATTATTACCTCGACCCTGTTGAGATGGGTTACGAACATCTGATCGACTTTGACCACGACTTTGTCGGAAAGGAATCCCTTCGCGAGATTGTAGATAATCCGCGGCGGAAGCGGGTTACCCTCATCTGGGACGACCAAGACGTAATCGACGTCTACGCGTCACTATTCCACGAGGGAGAAACTAGCAAGTTCATCGATATCCCTGACACATATTATCAGTGGGACTACAACCATAACGATAAGGTACTGAAGGACGGAGAAATTGTGGGTATCTCGAAAGTCCCGAGTTACAATTATAACGAACGGACAATGTTGTCCTTAGCTGTTATCGATAGGAAATTCGCTGAGCCAGAGACTGAACTAACGATGGTCTGGGGAGATCAGAAATCGTCGAATTCGAGTATCGAACGGCACACTGAAACAGAAATTACTGCAACAGTCGCTCCTTCCCCACTACACAAGGATCGAAATTAAGATACACAAAGACGACGTCCCCCCCACAAGAGGAATTCATTGTCATCTCGAAGAATACTATCCTCAAAATCGGTTAGCCATACTCGACCAATCGTTAAGGAGAAGGTCTAACTGGGCAGCTAGGTAGAGTATTTGTGGTCAGGGGTAATGAAGCGTCATTCAACAAACGATGATGCTTTTCGAGACTCCATACTAGCCCCGTTACTGATAACAGACTCAACCACGCACTATCTAGTTACACATTTTTAGAAATGAGCAGGTCGTAGAGTTAGTTAATGATGCCAATCGTAGACCTGCTCAACTACTATTTGCAAGGGAGTTTAAAGAATGTTGGGGGGTTGCGATTGAATAAAACGTATGGGAGGGGTGTTCCGCGTCTGCCTCCACATATTCAGTATTGGCTTCAAAGAAACCTAACAACCGTTATATAAATTCATACAGGCATAGTGTCTTATATTCGCCGTTTTTGTGTGGATGAGGTCGGCTCTACTCGTTTCTTGTCTTGCGAGCTGATCGGTAGCGAGATCCCGTTCTGAGGCCCTGAGGATCCCTTTGTGAAGTCCACACCGAACATCGTATCAACGAGAGCATCGCCTGTCTCGGGTACCTCTTTACGGTCTATTGCTTTGCCGAAAGAATTATCTGTTTTAGACACGATCGACGGTTATGGAATCCGGTTACAAATCTGAGGATATAAGCATACCCAGTGTCGATCAGGTTGGAATTGTTGTAAAGGATCTTGACGACGGAATGGACCGCTTTAGTGCGATCCTCGGATTAGACTCTTGGGTTGTTTTCCGATTTGAGCCACCAAAACTAAAGAACACAACGTATCAAGGAGAAGAGGTAGACTACACATTTCGTGCAGGACTGGCCAACATTGGTTCTTTTCAAATCGAATTGGTCGAACCATTAGAGGGGGAAAGCGCCTATACTAATCATCTCAAAACCTATGGCGAAGGACTTCACCATATTGTATGTTTCTCATTTGATGACCCGCATAATGCTGTCAACGAATACAAGAACGCCGGAGTTCCACTTCTTCAACAGGCGGAATTTGGTGATGGAGAATTTTGGTACTTAGATACACGTGACGTAATGAATGGCACGATCTTAGAGATCGTAGATGTCGCCAATGACGAACCAGACCGTGTCTATAATCTCGACTAATAGGTGGATATGCAAACGGGATACCCTCAATCTACTTTGAGTGCGAGTCTGCGTTGATTGAGTTACTAACTTAGGCTACAAACTCATCTAACTTGGCATTATCCACCGTACAGAGACTCTGGATGGCATATTATTCTACTACTTAACTAAACACGCCTTGTCATTATCCAAACATTTATTATTAATTGGCACATTCTATGACACTGGAGCAATATGAAGCAAGATTTAGAGCGTCTTGAGAGATGGATGGAGAACGTAGAAAACAGAGCACAGGAAGAAGAGAATCCACACCGTAGTGCAATCCTCTGGAATTACCTGCACCATGTCGCTCTGGAACAAGGTGGGGAGTGGGAGGAAATCTTCACACGTGAATTAATCGTTGACGATCCACATTACGAAGTCCGAAATGGGCCTGAGGAAACTATCGTCATCGACAGTGCAGAGGGAGTTAAAGCATTTTATGAAGAGGCAGAGGAGTTAAACTTCTTCCTTATTGCCGACGATTATCATCAAACATTTGTCAATGAATGGGGGCTAGCCGAATTTCTTTCGGTAGTTATGTACCAGAGTGGAGAAGAATTGAGATCTTCCGGACTGTCTGACAGTTTCTATCTCAAGGATGCTGAAATCGATGACCCAGATGCAATATATCGGATGAACGCTCTGTACGCTGACTTCTGGCCATATGATGAAGATGCAAAACTCATCGGCGAACTAGTCTACATACTTGAACCATATGATGTTGTCAAAATAGATGATAACCAAATCCCATCACAAGAAGAAGTGACAGATATCTGTGAAGAATACTACCCTGAAAATTCAAGTGGACCTACCCCACCTATTGTCAAGGATTCCATCTAATAGGCTTATGACGAAGCGTATTAATTAGATATTGCGCAGTTGAAGAGAAGTTTGAGGGTATGCCTTTTTAAGGTGGTTAAGTAGTTGTAGAACCAGAATTCATAGGACCCGCTGGTAAGTTCGCAAGCAGATTCGTGTGGCTGATTCAGCTATGAGATCGTGAAATAGACTCCGTGACAACCTTTTATGAGATCCCATCACTCGATCTGACTCTGTAGTGTGATACTTACACCGAGTTGACCACTGAGAAGGCTTCAGACAGACGCGCTCGCATATGCTCGCGGCGTGCCCGACGCGCCTGTTCCTCACCGAGGTAGTTCTCGCTGACGACCTGTGAGGAGGCACTCCCTTGTTCCTCGGCGACAACGTCGACGCTCTCTTGGAGGTCAGCGATCGCGCCCTGGTTGACTCGATACCAGAAGCTCCGACAGGCGTGCGGGGTCGGCTCCTCTCCTTCGATTGTGACCCCGGCACGCTCGACGAGCGACCGAAACCGATTGTTCACCGTCCCCGGCGTGATATGCCCACTCTCGGCGGCCGGGGAGGGGAACAAATAGCCGTTCCAATCATCGGTGTCGAGTTCCTCAATACGATTCAGGTAGAGATCGATGCCGAACAGCAGCTGCACGCTGGAGGGGCCATTCTTTCGCTCTTCGAATTCAATCTGGGGTGGGTCGGCGTTTGGGATAAACTGTGAGACGTGCAACGCAGCGACCTCGCTGCGGCGAAGCCCCCACGCCCCGAGCGCGAGCAGCAGGAAGCGTTCGGTGTCCGATTCGGCGGCCTCATAGAGATCCCGGACGTGGTCGGCGTCTTCTCGATCGAGAACACATCGCTCGGATTTGGCCCACCGACCGCCGGCACCGGCGGCGCGTCATAAGTTCCATTCACGAGTCGAACGTAGCTATGGTCGTCGACGGAACGACCGAAGTTGAAGTCACTCCCGAGATCGGGGACGGTGACGATCGGGAACTCGAGTCCCTTCGCGGAATGGATCGTCATAATCCGGACGCCTCGGGTTCAGGGACATCCTCCGGGGGCTCGGGGAGTTGCACAGTGAGGTCCGCTCCGATTCATCGAGTTGCAGCAGCGCCATCGGGCCCTCAACCGCTAAGTGCGACTCTGCCGCCGTCACATCTTCGGTCTCTTTGACAACGAGGCCACAGGCCCCGACCATCCGCGCAGGAATCGTCATCGACATCCCGCTCCAGTCGACCGACCTCTCACCGCTCAACCGGCGGTTCGTTGGCGCTGCGGTCGGGTCGGTCGCCCTCATCGCCGTCGGTAGCGTCCTCGTGGTCGCCACGCCGCTCGGCCCGTCCGTCCCGTGGGTACTCCTCCCGGTGTATCTTCCGTTCTTGGTGTCGTCCAATGGGGCTCTGGAAACTCGCACATCCGTGACCGAATCATATTACGAGAAACCAACTTGCCCTCTCTGCTCATCAGTGATCAATTACTGATTACGTAACCAGTAACCAGTTACTGAAACCTAGATCGAGACACGTAATCAAGACAGGCGGTTAGTTGAAATCCTCCCCGCCGGGCATCATCGATCCAGTTCGTGTGCGCCATTGACGCTCGTGATGATCAAACAAGGCCGCAATCGCGTCCTCAACATCCGCGGACGGTGCAACAAGCCGTCATTCGACCGATATCAGCGACTTCCAAGTCACCGGCAGCCTGCAGGATCTCGATGCATTCGGTGAGTTCAGTGACATACTGCGAGTGCATAATCTTCAGCGAATAGCTGTTTTGGAGAAGAATATGTCCGAAGAAGAGGATTTCAACACATCCTTATCAGTATATTCGACTCAAAGTATTTGATAAAGCAAGAGAATGTGCAGGAATCGAGAAACCAGTGAACCTACATCACGTCAGACAGAGTAGGGCGACGTATCTGGCGAACTACTTCACGGAAGTTCAGATGTGTATGTGGTTTGGGTGGATTCCAAGCTCACGTGTGCCAAGTTGACACGTCTATCTTTCTGACCAGGATATCGACGACGCATATCAGTCGGTATTAGCAAATCCAAATAATATCCGTCTGAGAGCGTGAGAGGGAGAAAGTTACAGCAGTCCTCGTTTTTGAAACCCAACTTGATGAACCATAGCCTTCGGCGGGCCGTTTTGACAGTGGGTTGCAAGCTGAATAAAATATCGTAATTGCCGATATCGATTTTCCAATACTATTCAAGGATTACCCATAGGGACGTGGTGAGTGGACTACCTAAAGAGTAGTAGATAAGCTAGATGTAGTATGTATTAAAATAGATTTGACATTGATGGGAGCGTTTCAGACAGCGTTTGTGTTCTATTCCTAGACAATCAGTGAGTAGTAAGTATAGCTGGGGGAAGGTAGACTTTGGAAAGCAGTTTTTGTTGTCTCAGTTTTAGTGGTCGTGAGATATTTTATTTGTTGGAAAATTAAGTTCAAAAACAGACGTATAGAAGTTTCTCTTTGGTCCCGCTTTTCAAGTGAAGAGAAACTATTCTAGAGATTATTGTTGGCTATTTTCATACCAATAGCAGGCGTGAGTACTGCAGGAATATCGGAGTTAGTGCGATAAAGTGTGTCTTCTGAAAAGTTCCCAGTAACAGGAGACCCTCATAGGAAGGGGTCGGTGGCAGGGAATAATGGCATAAGATAGTATAGAAAATGGCATACCAGCAATGGAATAGTATCACAATAATACTATTTCGCACAGCAGATAGACGCAATATGGAGAGAGCATAAGTGCAAAAATTAAAATGTGTGTTATGGAATGTTAAATTTACCTCGGTGTAACTTTGTTCTTTTAATTTCATTCAGAGTTTTCATAAATACTAACCATATAGAGGACAGGCTCTAAATTAAATAAACAGATTCGCTAATAATTTCTATACGTTTTTATAGCAATGGTATAAAATACCGCTCCTACGTAGTATATTTCTGACTTCAGAGGGTGTCTTGATAGAGTACTCAAAAGAGCGTCGCGACCCCCCAGCTTTCGGGACAATTGTAAGCGTATCTGTAATGCCGACTCAGTTGAAATACTTCAGCGTTAACATTGAAGAAAGAGACTTCGCTACCAGATAACACGGGTCCGATGAAAACTGGATTCTCATCAAACTGCAAGACAACAAGAGTATTTCAACAAATCCAATTTCCGAAATTGGTCCGAATTATTTTGTAGTCGTGGTTTAAATAGAAAACAATGGCAACATCAGAACAACTGGCAGACGCCGCTCATTTCTCTGTCGAGAACATCGGCGGTATCGATAGTACTGAGGTAGACATTCCGCCCGGCGTAACCGTCCTCACGGGCAAGAACGCGACCAATCGTACCTCGTTCCTTCGCTCGATTATGGGCGCGATGGGCAGCCAGCGCGTCTCGCTGAAAGGCGACGCCGACGAGGGTCGAGTCGAACTCACGCTCGACGGCACGACCTACGAGCGAACGCTCACCCGCGCGGGCGACGGCGTCAGCTTCGAGGGCGACGCCTACCTCGACGACCCCGAGGTCGCGGATCTGTTCGCGTTCCTCTTAGAGACTAACGACGCCAGACAGGCCGCCGCCCGCGGCGAACAGCTCCGCGACGTCATTATGCGCCCCGTCGACGTCGACGCCATCCGCTCGGAGATCAGCCGCCTCGAAGAGGAAAAAGGCGACATCAACGACACCCTCGCGCGCATCGAATCGAAGAAGCGAGAGCTTCCCGAGCTCGAACAGCGCCGGACGCAACTCCGCGAGAAGATCGAAGACAAGCGCGAGGAACTCGCCGAGCTCGAAGAAGATATCGACGACAGCAGCCGCGACGTCGAGGAGGGCCGTCAAGAGCAGGCGGAACTCGAAGACAAGCTCCAAGAGCTGCGCGAGACCCGTTCGGAGCTCGAATCCATCCGCCGAAAGATCGAGCGCCAAGAGGAGAGCATCTCCTCGCTCAAGCGCGAGCAGAACGAACTCGAAGCCGACCTCGACGAGCTGCCCGAGACGCCGATGGGCGATCATCGCGATCTCGATTCGGAGATCGATCGACTCCGCGGCGAGCGACAGGACCTGAACACCGAGATCAACGAGCTCCGGAGCCTCATCCAGTACAACGAGGAACGCCTCGAAGCCGAGGATTACGAGCTCTTACAGGGCGACGGCGGCGCGGCCGCCGAAAGCGGTGGTGGTTCTGTCACCGACCAGCTCGTCGACGCGGACGACGAGACCGTGGTCTGTTGGACCTGCGGCTCCTCGGTCGAGCGCGAGCAGATCGAGTCCACCATCGAGCGGTTGAAATCGATCCGCACGGAGAAAGTCGAGGACCTCAACGAGGTCAAGAGCGCGCTCGAAGAGAAGAAACAGGAGCAACAGGAGGCGACGAAGAAGCAGCGCCAGCGCAGCAACATCGAGGAAAAGCTCGACGACATCGACGCGGAGCTGGACCGCCGCGACGAGCAGATCGACGCGCTGAAAGCGAATCGCGAATCGCTGACCGAAGACGTCGAATCGCTCGAATCGGAGGTCGAAAACCTCGAATCCGCGGATTTCGACGAGATCCTCTCGCTGCACAAGGAGGCGAATCAACTCGAATTCGAGATCGACAGCCTCGAATCCGATCTCGACTCGGTCACCGAGGAAATCGAGGAGATCGAAGACGACGTCGAGCGAGCTGAGGAACTTCGCGAGAAGCGCACGGAACTCGTCGACGAACTCACCGATCAGCGCACGAAGATCGATCAGATCGAGGCCGAGGCGGTCGATTCGTTCAACGAGCACATGGAGTCGATTCTGGATCTGCTGGGCTACGAGAACATCGAACGGATCTGGATCGAGCGGATCGAGGGCACTGGGGCGAACGAGGGCCAGACGCGCTTCGAGCTGCACATCGTGCGGACGACCGAAAATGGGGCGGCCTACGAGGACACGATCGACCACCTCTCGGAGAGCGAACGCGAGGTCACGGGACTGATCTTCGCGCTGGCGGGCTATCTCGTCCACGACCTCCACGAGACGGTGCCGTTCATGCTGTTGGACTCGCTGGAAGCGATCGACTCCGACCGAATCGCGGCGCTGGTCGAGTACTTCGCGGACTACGCGGACTTCCTCGTCGTCGCGCTGCTGCCCGAGGACGCCCAAGCACTCGCCGACGAATTCGCGCGCGTGACGTCCATCTGAAGCGGTTTCAATCGGGAACCGCCTCGATCGACGAACCCCAGTACATTTTTGAGCCTCTTCGGCGAAAGGATGGCAATGACAGATGCGACCGACAACCGACCGTCGAGCAAGGTGGCGCGGCTGATCGACGAGTACGACCTCGACGGTCTGGGGGATGAACTGGAGGCTCTGTGGACCGGGGACGGTGTCGAGCGGATGAGTCTCCGCGATCTCGCGGATTATTTCAACGAACGCCTGCTCGAACAGACGCTCATCGACGCTGGAATGAGCGCCCTCGAAAGTGACGTTTCAACGACATATCAGAACCTCACAGATGACGACGTGAGTACGGGGGTAAAAACCGACGCACGGAGTCGACTCGAGCAGAATAGTATCGATGTTGACACACTCGAATCGAACTTCGTCAGTTATCAGGCGATCCGCTCGTACCTCACCGAGTATCGCGACGCGGAGTATCGGCAGCTCTCCGACGATGAAAAGGTCGAGAAAGACCTCCAGAGCATCCAGCGGCTGATGACACGGACGCTCTCGGTGACCGAAGAGCGGATCGAAAAGCTCCGAGAGACCGGTCGGGTCGACGTCGACGAGTTCGAGGTCCTCCTCGATATGCAGGTCCTGTGTCAGCGCTGCGGGTCACAGTACTCCGTCGCCGAATTTCTCGAAAAGCGCGGGTGCGACTGCCAGCAGTCGTGAGCTCGCGCTGAATCGCTACTGATCTGCTCTGAGTCGCTACTGGTTCGTTCGACTCCGTCACGGGTTCGCCCTGAGTCGCCACAGATCCGCGCTAATCCAACACAAACCCGTTCTACGTATCCGCCTCGTCCGACTCAGCTCTGACTCAGCTTCAGTTCTAGTTCGTTCGCGGCACCTCGGATCTGATCGACGAGGCCGTCTGCGAGCTGTTGATCCGTCAGCCGGTTCGCCGGGCCGACGACGCTTATTGCTCCGACGACCTCACCGGCGACGACGACCGCTTTCCCGACCGCTCGCGCCCCCTCGACCGCTTCTTGATCGTTGATCGCGTAGCCTCGCTCACGCGTCGCTTCGAGCTCTTCGAGCAGCGCCTCGCGGGTATCGATCGTTCGGGGGGTGCGCTGCGGCAGGCCGTGTCTGTCGACGATTTCGTGAACCCGTTCCTCCGGGAGGTACGCGAGGATGCTCTTACCCGAAGCCAACTGATGAAGGTACGATCGAGTACCGATACGTGCGTGTGTCTGCACGGCGTGCTCTCCGTGAGCGTAATCGAGGTAGACGGCTCGGCCGTGCTCTTCGGTCACGAGATACGTGGCCTCGCCGGTGTCTTTCGCTAACGACGCGAGCGTCTGCTTGCCGATCGACGCGATCGGATGGCGGTCCCGGGCGGCCATCCCGTGATCGAGCAGTCTGAGCCCTAGATCGTACTTCCGATCGGTCTTTACGAGGTACTCGAGGTCGTGCAGCGACGAGAGGTAGTCGTGTGCGGTGCTCGTCGGGATATCGAGCGCCTCGGTGATCTCTGTGGCCCCGAGCGGTCCGTTCCGCTGCAGTAATTCGATAATCTCGGATACCCGCTCGACAGATTGTAATTTAATGGGTTGGTCTGTCATCGTCATATGGCACGATTTGTAGTCACACACCGTTACTGTTGCGGTCTCGGACAGTGAATTCCGGAATCGAAACTATCGGATAAGAGATCGTAGCTCCGTGTCGTGACGACACTGTTTGGCGGTTAGATCGCTTCTATTCGCCGAATTTTCTGAGGAATACATCGAGGTTACGAGCGCCAGTCGATGGCGTAGTGTGCTAATTGGTAGCAACTGTAATCTGGCTATTTCCGACCATCTCGGAATTAAATATCATATATTTTCGGCCGCTAGCCCCTTATTCATTACCTATAGCCCATAGAAAACAACTGTACACTTGTTATCTGTCCCGCAGACACACGGAATACCTTCATTATCAATCAGAGCAATTTTTCCGATATTGTCGGAAAGTAGTGTGGGAGTTGAATCACACCGAAACGCGGGCGCGTCGCTAAGGCGGTAAAAGAACCGAATCGGGACTGTTCGCGGGCTTACTCGCCTTTCCGGCGGTCCGCGGAGTACGGGACGTCGCCGACGGTGGCAGTGATCTCGCACTGTTCGTGCCGCTCGACCTTCGGGTTCGGCGAGTCGTCCTCCCCCCAGATCAGCGTGACCTCGGTCCCGGGTTCGGCGTGTTCGGTATCGAGACTACACAGCGAAATTACGGTGCCGGCGTCGTACTCGTACGAGCGCGAGTGCGACAGTCCGACGCGCTCGCCGTCGATCAGCACCTCGTCGTAGTTCGCTCGTCCCCACCCGATTCGTGGGAGGTCCATGAACTTCTTCGTCTCGCCGGCGCGGAACAGCGAGGCGTAGACGTCGATCACGTCGTCCTCGTTCCACGCGAGCGAGACCAGCGTCCGGTCGGGGTCGCCCGCCATCCCTTCGAGCGCCTCGCGACCGACGAAGTCGTGATCGAAGCTGATGAGCTTCCCGTAGCCGAGCTCGAACGGGTCCATATAGTACGCGGAGATGTCGTCGGCGACGAAGCTCCCGTCGATCGAGTACGTCGCTTCGCGGCTGTCGGCGTCGAGCCATTCGCGGTAATCGCTCATCTCGTCAACGTCGTAGATCGGCGGTACGCCCGGGGGTACCCAGCCAAGCTTCACCGAGAGGGTATGGTACGCTTTCGAGCCGAGCTGCTTGAGGTCGTGCTCCTCGCCCGCTTCGACGATGGCGTCGCGGACCTGATCGGCGTGCTCGAACGGGCCGATGAACTCGAATCCGAACTCCGTCGACATCCCGTGTCCGAGCGCGATGGTCTCGACGCCCGCGAGATCGATCGTCTCGAAGTGGTAGAACGGAATCGAGTCTAGATCCGCGTCCGTGACCCCTTCGAGGACCGGCCGCGCGTTCGGGCCCTGCACTTGGAACACGAAGTTCTCGGGGTCGCCCTCGTGCGCCGACGTGCGGGGTTCGGTCTCGACGGTGGCGTCGTAATCGCCCGTTTCGAGGTTGTATCGAACCCAATTCGCCGAGAGCATCCCGGCGCTGTAGTACTCCTCGTCGTCGAGCCGAAGCATCGGACCGTCGCCGATGATGTGTCCGTTCGGATTGCACATCACGAGTTGCTTGGCGCGACCGACGTCGTAGTTCTCGAAGCTGTTGACGCTGAGATCACGCAACAGGTCCGCCGCGTCGGGACCGGTGACGCGGAGTGCCGTCATATGATGCGAGAGGTTCGCGAGTGAGACCGACTCAGTGACCGCCCGCTGTTCGTCCAGCCAGTTCGTTATCTCGTTCGGGACGACCGGGAAGTTGTCCGTGTAGTCGCCACCTTTCTGGCGCAGTACCTCGACAGGATCGCCTGACGCCTGAATGGCTTCGGGGTCCATACAGCGAGAGGGTCACCCCATATACTTAAATATATCTTACGAGGAAACGGTCGAAATCGCGAGAATACTCGACCTCGCTGATGTATACGCGATCGGTATCTCGATCTGACCGGCGCGGTCGAACCCCGGGCCGGCGACCGGTCGATCCGACGGAGCGCTACAGGTCGAGGAGGCGTTTCATGTTCCCGGAGAAGATCTTCTCCTTGTCGGCCTCCGAGATGTCGAGATCCTCGATCAGCGGGATGATTTCGGTCGCCCAGTACTGTCCCTTGTCGGGACCGAACGGGTAATCGGCGCTGTAGACGACGTTGTCCGCGCCGAAGAACTCCAAGCCGCACTCCAGCGGATAGGACTCGCCCTGACTACTGACGGCCGTGTCCCCGTAGATCCGGTCGAAGTAGGCGTCGAGCGGTTCCGACAGGTCGGCGATCGCGGGGTTCTGATACAGTTCCGGCTCTTCGCTCCGGGTCTGATACCACGATCGGATCCGACCGACGAGGTAGGGGAACGATCCGCCGAGGTGGTGTGAGATGATCTCCAAGTTCTCGTGGCGATCGAGCACACCGGAGAAGATGAGCCGCGCCAGCGCGATGTTGGTGTCGAACGGCCACGCGAGCATCTTGTAGATCCACGTGTGAGACTGGTCGTAGTCGTGCCAATCGGCGAGCTGCGGGTGGATCCAGATGGGGACGTCAAGGTCGTCGACGGTGGCGTAGAACTCCTCGAAATCGTCGTCGTCGAGCATCTTGCCGTCGATGTTCGAGAAGATCTGAATGCCGTGCATTCCGAGGTCCTCGACGCAGCGACGGGCTTCGTCGACGTACTCGTCGGTGAGGAACGGGACCGTTCCCGTCGCGATGAACCGATCGGGGTGCTCGTCTGCGATCCGTCGGATCTCGTTGTTCGCGACGCGGGTGGCTTCGAGGGCGTCGTCGGGATCGGCCCCCTGCCACAGCATCGGTGCGGCGAGGTTGATCACCTGCTTGTCGATTCCGTTCTTATCGAGGTACTCGAGTCGCCCGTCGACCTCGAACATCCGCGGCGCGTTCCGGAGACTATCCAGCTCGGAACTCGGGTGGACCTTCTCCAGTTCGTCGAGCGCCTCGTACGACATTATGTGCGAGGTCGCGTCTATGATCTCGGGCATCGTTCGCCGATTGGCGTAATAATACTTAAATTATTGTGTGCCTCGGGTGAATTCACCCCCAGTGATGATAGGTCGGTCCGATTTTGGGGAGCCCTCAGTCGACGATCGCAGCGCGGTTCACGCGTGCTGGTTGGTCGCAAAGCCTAATACCGTTACCCGGATACTGGGAGATATGTCTCAGGAGCGCATCGAGCAGCGAGGGATGTTTATCAACGGCGAGTACCACCACACCGACGAAACGTTCTCGGTCGACGATCCGTCGACCGGTGAGACCATCGCGTCGGTGACAGACGCGGGCGAGAGCGGCGTGGACGCCGCGCTCGAATCCGCGGAACGCACCCAATCGGAATGGGCCGCGATGGACCCCGTCGAGCGCGGTCGGGTACTGCGCGACGTCGCCCGGGGACTGGAAGCCCACGTCGACGAATTAGCCGAACTCGCGACCCGAGAGATCGGCCGCCCGATCGGGCAGTCGAAGGGCTTAGTCGCCAACGCGGTCGACTACGTCGACTACTACGCGGGGATGACCGACAAGGTCGAGGGCGAGACGTATCCGCTAACGCAGTCGAATCAGGCCTTCAGTCGGAAGGAGCCCATCGGAATCAGCGCACAGATCGTTCCGTGGAACGCGCCGGTGCTGCTCTGTTTCCGGGGCGTCGCTCCGGCGCTGGCCGCCGGCAACGCCGTTGTGGTCAAACCGTCCCCGTTCGCCCCGGGAATCATCCTCAAGCTGGCCGAGATCGCGAGCGAGGCGGGGCTGCCCGACGGTCTGTTCAATGTGGTTCCGGGGCTCGTCGAAACCAGCAAAGCGCTGACGACGGACTCTCGCGTCCGACAGATAACCTTCACCGGCTCGGTCTCGACCGGGCAGATCGTCGGGAAGGCCGCGGTCGATCAGGTCATCCCGACGGTGCTGGAACTGGGTGGAAAGAGCCCCGCGGTAGTCTTCGACGACGCCGATCTCGACGCCGCGCTCGACGGTGCGATGAAGGCGATCACGCTCGTCAACGGGCAGGTATGCTTCGCGACGACGCGGATCTTCGTCCACGAGGACGTCTACGACGAGTTCAGAGATCGCTACGTCGACGCCGTCGAATCCCTCACGCTGGGGCCCGGCTCGGAGAACCCCGATCTGGGTCCCGTGATCTCCGCCGACGCCGTCGAAGAGATCGACGGCTACGTCCGGAGCGCCGTCGAGAACGGGGCGACTGCCCTCACCGGCGGCAGGCCCGCGGACCGCGAGGGCAACTTCTACGAACCGACCGTCATCGAGGGGGCCGCAGACGACGCGCCGATCTCCTGTGAGGAGGTGTTCGGTCCGGTCATTAACCTCTACTCGTTCTCCGACGAGGAGGAGGTCATCCGCCGGGCGAACGACACGGAGTTCGGTCTCTACGCGACCGTCTGGACGAACACGCTCGGCAGGGCCCACCGCGTCGCCAACGGCATCGAGGCCGGTAGCGTGATGATCAACCAGTACGCCGGCTCTCGCCCGCAGACGCCGTTCGGCGGCTACAAAAAGAGCGGTCTCGGCCGGGAGAAGGGGATGCAGGCCGTCGAGCACTACACGCAGCAGAAGACGATCAACATCGACATCGCCGGCGACGAGTAGTCGCTGTCGTTCGTCGTTCAGGGAGGGAGGTGATCGATGTGATCGGGATGCTACGAGCGTTCGGGGGGCTACGGGCGTTCGACCGCGACGTCGAGGACGGCCGGCGTTCCGCCGTCCACCGCGGCGGCGGCCTCCTCTAACGCCGCGGGCAGTTCGTCGGGGTCGTCGACGGTGCGCGTATGTGCGTCGACGAGGGTCGCAGGCGCTGAGAGGTCGACGCGCGTCTCGATGTGGCTCTCGGGAACCGCATCGGCGGCCGCCGCACCTTCGGGGTACTGCGCCCTTGTCGCGCCCTCGACTGCGTTCCATCCCTGGTTGTTGTACACGACAGTAAGCGTCGGCGCGCCGTATTCGGCGGCGAGCAACGCGCACGCCGATGGGTTCGCGAACAGGTAGGAGCCGTCGCCGACGAGCGAGAGCACCCGGCTATCCGGCGACGCGAGTTTCGCACCGACGCTCGCCCCGCCGGCCCAACCGAGTCCGGCACCGCCCTTCCAGAAGTAACTTCCCGGCTCCGAGAGCCGGATCTGAGACATAATCGCGGGGCGGCTGGTGACCGCGTCCTCGACGACGATCGTGTCGTCGTCGACGATCGAGGAGATGGCAGCAGAGAGCACGGTCGGGGTGAGCCGCCCCGCCGACTCGTCTGCGGAAAGTCGGTCTGCGGCGTCCGCGCGCCATTCGGCGGCGACCTCCCGCCAAAAGGATCCGGATTCGCTCGCGTCCGTCGTCGAATCCAGTCGGTCGGCGACGGCTTCCAGCGTCGTCGCCGCGTCGGCTTGGACGGTTTCGTCGATCGCGAACGGCCACCGGGGGTAGGCAGGCTTCGTCGGGTCGGGATCGACCTGCACGACGGTCGCGTCCGTCGGAGACTCGCTCTCATCGGGTATCCACGGAACGTCCGTCTCCGCGAGGATCACGAGGTCCGCGCGGTCTAAGGCCACCGACGGATCGTATCCGAGGTGCCGGTCGTGATCGCGCGGGAAGCACAGCGTCGTCGGCGTCTGTTCGACCACCCCAGCGCCGGCGGCCTCGGCGAACGCGACGAGCGCCTCGACGCGGTCATCGGCCGGAGCCCGTCCGATGTCGCTCGTGATCACTGCCGGTCTGTCAGCCTCTCGGACGTACGAGAGGAGTCGCTCGGTTTCGCGGCCGTCGGCTCCGCCCGGGCCGACACGGCGTCGAGCGGCGGTGACGGGCCTGTCAGCCACCGTCTCACTGAGCGCCTCTCTCGTAGCCGTGACGTAGACCGGACCCGGCGGTTCGGAGACCGCGCGCTCCAATCCGCGGCGGACGGTCTCGGCGGGATCTGCGGGCGGCCGATACTGGTCGGTCCACCGACAGTACTCTCGCACTATTCCCGGCTGATCGAACACGTCTTGGAAGTAGTGAACCGGGTGATCGCGGGAACCGGAGTGACCGGCGTCCGTCACCGGTGCGAGACCGGCGAGGACGAAGACGGGGGCACCGGCCCGGTGGGCGTTGTGCATCGCGGCCCCGAGGTTCTGGGTCCCGACGTCGACGTGGACGAGCACGACCTGTGGTTCGCCCGTCACGGCGGCGTATCCGTGCGCCGCGCTCATCGCGGCGAACTCGTGCGGACAGGAGACGATCTCGGGGATTTCGTCGTCATCGCCGGCGCGACGGACGGCGGCCGCCGCCTCCAAGAGCGGCGTGTGATCGGTCCCGAGATTCGCGAAGACGCGGTCCACACCGTAGCTGTGAAACGCTCGAAGGAATCGCTCTGCGGCGGTACGGTCGGCTGTCGTGGGATTCGAATCGGATTCTGACACGGGATTACTCACTCCAACGTGAAACATCCACAATGGACCCGGATATAACTATGTCGCCAACGGGACGAAAATCAGTGAACGAGCGGTGCCAAAAGCCCGGAGAGAGGGGTGCCTGACAGCTGCGATTACCGCGGACCAGTGCCCATCGAGGACTTGACGTCCTCGCGCCAGTGGAAGAGATACTTCTCGACCTTGCTGAAGACGCCGTACTCGATGAGCATCATCACGATCACGAACAACACGACGTACTGGAGCACGCCGACCATCGAGAACCGACTCATGTTGTCACGAATGAGGAACCCGATACCGATGTTCGAGATGACGACTTCCGCGAGGATGGTGACCTTCCACGCGACCGAGAAGGTGAATCGGATGCTCGAGAACACCTCGGGAAGGATCGACGAGAACAGGACTCGCCTGTACACCCGCGCTCGCGACACGTCGAACGCGCTCGACATATCGAGCAGGTCCGAGTCGACGTTCTCGACGCCGCTCTGGATCATATCGACGACGAACGGTGCCGTGATGATCGCCGTTGCGAGCATCGGCGTCGTGTCGCTGATACCGAACGCCATCGCGGTGAAGATGACAACGAACAAGCCCGGTACGGCCATCCCAACGAGAACGTAGTACCGGAGTACTCGCCCCCAGAAGCTGCTCACACCGAGGACGATGCCACCGATCACGCCGACGACGAGGGCGGCGGCGAACCCGTAGAGAATCCGCTTCATCGAAGCGACGAAGTGCATCACCCAATCGCCGGTTTGGAGCATTCCGTACATCGACGAACCGACGAGAAGCGGGGATGCGATGAGATCGGTGATCCCGAAGACGCGAGCGCCCAGTTCCCAGACGAGGACGAGCAGGAGGATCGATTCGACGAAGATGACTCTCCGGTTGCCCAAGAGGATGCCTTCGATCGTCCCACGTAACTGTGAAGTACTCATCTGACCTCAGACCATCTCTTCGAGATCGGAGACCGTCATGAACGTGAGGTGATCCTGCCAACCCGAGGGGACTTGGCCGAGATCCTCCATCACGTTCATGACGCTCCGAGCGTCCTCGACGGACTGGTCGTCCAGACCGACTTCGGAGTACAGAGCCGACTGTGTGAGGCTCTCGATCTGTTCGACGTCGTTACCGGAGAACAGGTCCATCAGGAACCGCGCTTCCTCTTGGCTCTCGGCTTCGAGGGTCTCCTGTCCGGCCGGATCTTCGGCGATCTCCGGAATGTTGTCTTGGACGTAATTGAGACCCTCACTCCACATATTGATCATATTCAGGAGCACTTCGGGGTTCTCCTCGGCGAAGTCGAGCCGCGTCGAGAGGCTGACGAGCGGCGGCCGGCCCCAGCCCTGTTCGAGGTAATCGTTCCAGATCCACAGTAGCGGCTTGAGTTCGCCGTTAACGATCTCTGTGAGTCCGGCGGACGAGGCCGAGTGAACCGCCGTCGCGAGGTCGCCGCGGAGCGTGAGTTGCGGCATCGTTCCGCGGTCGGCTGTCTGGACGTTGAAATCGCCGCCGTCCTGCGCGAGGTTGTACCCGTACTTCTCTTGGATGATGTTCTGGAGGTGCGGTACGGCACCGGCCGCCCAGCCGGGGATGCCGAACCGGGCCTCTTCCTCGACGATCTTGTCGAGCGACGCCTGAACGCTGCCGGTCTCGTCGGGGTCGTACGGTCCGCCGACTTCCACCCACGGGGTCGAGACGACACCCTCGATGTTCCCGAACGTGACCAACTGCTGGTCCTGCTCGACGCCGAGCCGTGCGTCCTCGACCCAGCTCACAGTCCCCATATCGATCTGCCCGGAGGCGAAAAGCGTCGCGTCCTCGAAGGTGAGCTCGTAATCGAGTTGATACCCGTCTTCCTCGAAGCGGGGCTGAATGAGGTCGTTCTCCGCGAGGTAGTACTCCATCACGATGTTGACCGGCATCCCGACGGGCGGCGTCGCGAACGACACGGAGGTCAGGTCACCGCCGCCGTCGCCGTCACTGTCACCGCCGCTGTCTCCACCACTGTCCCCACCGCCGTCACCGCCGCCGTCGCCGCCACTGTCACCGCCACTGTCCCCGCCGCCGTCTCCGCCACTGGTACAACCGGCGAGTGTCGCGGCAACCGCACTGGCACCTGTGGCTTTAATGAATTTCCGTCTGTTTATACGACTGACTGATCGAAACGACTGGTCATCCCGTGGCATACGGTAGCAAATCAGTATCGATCATTATAAACCCATCGATTATGGGTACGGACACCACAGTAACGCGACTGCTGACGGGAACGCGACCGCGAGATCACCGCGGAATGTCGTAGACAATCGTTCGGGACGAACGTCGTCTAGATTCGTATCTGTCTCACGTCGAATGCCGGTCTGACTGCCGGAGATCGCACGTGCGTATGCGGAATGATAGACATGAGTGGACAAAGAAGTAGAGAATGATATAGTTGCAAATGCTACGATAGTACGAACTGAACCGCACCCAGACGCGACAGGTCAACTCGGTTTCAAAAATTCGGAGGCTTGGGATGATATCGCGTAGCAAATCTAAAGTACACCGACTATCTATAGGCGGTCACAGCTATGAAAGAGAGCAACTCTCACTCAGCCCGTATTCGACCGTCTTCTGAGGCTTCGAGTGGCAGGGGTGACGCCGATGGCGTCTGAAGTACAGCAATCGACCGAATCAGACGATTCCGCGGGGGTTGCCCACGGGACCTCGGCGGCCGGTGCGATCCACGTCAAGAACCTCACGAAGGAGTTCGACACCGAGGAGGGGGTCGAGAGAGTCTTCGAGGACGTGAGTTTCGACATCGAACCCGGTTCGTTCGTGACACTCATCGGACGCTCGGGCAGCGGGAAGTCGACGATACTGAACATCATCAGCGGCGTCCTCGAACCGACGGCGGGAAGCGTCGAGTTCGAGGCAACGCGGGACGAGGAAGTGACGCTCGGGCACGTCTTCCAATCGCCGCGACTGCTGCCGTGGAACACCTGCGTCGAGAACATCGAGTACGTCCACGAGAATAACCCCGAGTACACCAGAGAGTTAGCCGAGGAGTATCTGGATCTCGTCGGACTCTCGAATCACTACGACAAGTACCCATCACAGCTGTCGGGCGGGCAGCGCCAGCGCGTCGGTATCACCCGCGCGCTGAGCATCGACCCCGAGATCCTGATCATGGACGAACCGTTCAGTAACCTCGACGAGATCACGGCCGAGTCGCTGCGCGAAGAACTCATCGATATCTGGCAGAAACTCGGGAAGACGGTGTTCTTCGTCACTCACGACATCACCGAGGCGATCGAGCTCTCCGATCGAATCTTGATGCTCGGGAACGGAACGATCTTCGACGACATGTCGATCGATCTCGAACGACCTCGCGACGTCGATTCCGAGGAGTTCCTGAAAGTCCGACAGGACGCGATCAACCGGTTCCACTCGATCAAGTGAGACGTCAGATGAGACGCGCTACTACGGACTTGAAGCAAAGTATTAAGTCTATAAGCGTAATTCGTGATCGTATGCGTGCGAGAGAATCACAGTTGCTCCGAGAGCAAGGACCGACCGGCGACGGTGCCGAACTATCGTCGACCGGGTCGGTGGAGTGACACCCGATGTCGACAAGTAACCGCTCGTTGCCGACGCCGCTGCGTTCGACACTCGGAGACAAGTGGGCCGCAGCGATCATCAGCGGCATACTCGGCCTTGCCGCTTGGTGGTTGGTCACCGTAATCTTCCCTCGCGGACTCTTTCCCGGACCGATAGAGACGGTGAACGCCTCCGTGGAACTGCTCGCCTCGGGTATCGTCTGGACCCACATGGAGGCCACCTTCTTCCGGACGTTCCTCGGGTTCATCGGCGCGTTCTTCGTCGGCGGAGCACTCGGCGTCGCGATGGGGATAAACAACTTCGGCGAACACTTCTCGACGCCGATCATCATTATCGCGCTCTCGATTCCCGGCATCGCGTGGGCGGCGATCACCACGATCATCTTCGGGTTCGGTGTGGCTGCTCCGGTCGTCGCCACCGCCGTCACCGTGTTCCCGTACATTTCACTTCGGATCTGGAAGGGCGTCGAGGACATCGATCCCGACCTCGTTCGGATGAGTCGGTCGTTCGATATCTCGAAGGTACGCCTGCTCCGCCGGATGATCCTTCCCAGCATCGCGCCGGCGCTTTTCACCGCCGTCCGGTTCGGACTGGCGATTTCGTGGAAGATCGAGACGCAAGCGGAGATCTTCGCCTCGAACTCGGGGGTGGGCTATCGAGCGATCGAGGCGTTCTCGCGCTATCAGTACGACACCGCGATGGCGTGGGCGGCCGTGTTCGTCGTCATCGTCTTCCTCCTCGAAATGGCCGTCTTACGGCCCCTCGAACGGAAGGTGTTCGCCTACCGAAAGGAGGCGGACTTCGGCGTCCTCTGACCGGCGGCGTTCTCACTTCGTTCTGCCGACGTTCTCCCTCCCTTCTGCTGACGTTCTCACTCACCGTCGGGAACGCCCTCACTCCCTTTGACGGCACTCGGTCACTTCCGGTAGCGACGCTCGATCCACTTCAGAGGGAGTATTAAATATATGGGCGGAGAACACGGGAACTATGTCCGTTCTCGCAGCAACCGACGGATCGTCGGTCCCGGACCGCGTCGTCGAGGTGGCGGCCGAACTCGCAGCACAGCACGGCGAGGAGCTCATTGTCCTCCACGTAATTCCCACAGACGTCTTCGAGGAGCAGCGGAAGTCGTCGGTCGAGAGCACGTCCGATCTCGCGCTGACGTTCGCCCCGGAGATCACCTACCGCGAACTCGGCGACCAGACGGGGACGCCCGGTGGCAGCGACAAACGGTACTCGCTCGAACACGCCCAGCGCGACGCAGCGGGTGTCGCAGAGGACGTGACGAACGGGACCGTCGAAGACGTCGGAGCGGTCTCCTATCGCGGGCACGTTGGCAACGTCACCGAGGAGATACTCCGCGTCGCGAGCGAGGAGGACCCGCGGTATCTGGTCGTCGGCGGGCGAAGGCGAACGCCCGTCGGAAAGGCGATCTTCGGGAGCGTCACCCAGTCGGTCCTGCTCGAAGCCGACCGCCCAGTGGTGTCCGTGATGTCTGAGGAGTGATAATACGGCCCGCGGTCGATCTGCGCGGTCGTGTTTAGTTAAGCGATGGCAAGCCAAAAAACCGCCAATGGGTGGGCTTCCGTCACCTTCTCTGTATCAATCTCGACCAGTTCGTTCCTAACTAAACAGTACCATCTGCGTCGACCGAACGATTATAGCCGTTCGGCGCAAACTCCGGATTCGAGATGAACGAGACGACCGCAGTGGTGACGGGAGCGGCCACCGGCATCGGACGGGCGATCGCAGAGCGCCTCGCAGCCGACGGCGCGCACGTCGTCGTCAGCGACATCGCGGACGGAAGCGAGACCGTCTCGCGGATCGAAAGCGCGGGCGGGAGCGCCGAGTTCCGCGAGGCCGACGTGACCGACGAAGCCGCGATGCAGTCGCTGTTCGACGGGCTCGAACTCGACGTTTTGGTCAACAACGCCGCCTACTACGCGCCGCTTGTCACGGACAAGAAACGCTTCGATGAGATCACCGCTGAGGAGTGGGACACGGTACTCGCGGTGAACACGAAGGGGACCTTTCTCGCCTCGAAACACGCGCTCGGGGCGTTCGACGACGGCGGGAGCATCGTTAACATCTCCTCGTCAGTCGTCACGATGGGGGTGCCGGGCTTTTTGCACTACGTCGCCTCGAAGGGCGCGGTGCTCGCGATGACGCGCGCGATGGCGGCCGAAGTCGGCGACATCGGCGTTCGCGTGAACGCCGTAATGCCGGGGTTCACGTGGTCTGAGGCGTCCCAGCAGGCCGGCGATGAGTATCTCGAAGAGTACGTCGACAAACAGGACCTCGATCGTGTGGTCGAACCCGAGGACATCGCGGGCGTCGTCTCGTTTCTCGCCGGGGCCGACAGCGGCATTATGACCGGACAGGCGGTCAACGCCGATCCCGGCCTCTCGTATTACTGAATCGGGGGTCCGAACCGAATCCTGTGTAGTGGTTCAACTCAGAAGCGTTACACCGATTGCGCCCGCGACGGCGACGAGCGCGCCGATCACCAGCCGCGGAGTGATTCGTTCGAGGTTGTCGCTCACGAAGAGCACGGAGAGTAAGATGATCACGAGCGGGCTCGACTGGACCAGCGGGACGACGAGCGAAACCGGCTCTAACGCCAGTGCGCCGTAGTAGCCGAGCAGAAAGAGCGTGTTTGCGACGCCCGCACCGACCAACCACGGGAGTTCGCGCTTCTCTACTTCTCGGAGATCCGGGAGCCCTTGTGTCCACCACAAGTAGATGAGAAACCCGAGACTCGCGCTGGCCGTCTTGACCGTCAACCCAGTGAGAACCGTCACGTCCTCCGCGAACCCCAGCTTCGCGAACGTCGGTTCGATCCCGTAAAAGAATGCGGCCGTGAAGGGGAACGCGAGGCCGACGTACCCGTTTTTCGCGTCGCTCCGATCGGAGCGACCGTGTTCGTACGTGATGATCGCGATGCCGAGGACGATGGCGATCATCGAGACGAGGTGGCCGCCGGTGACGACCTCCCCGAGCACGACCACGGCGATGAGCGACGCGTGCAGCGGTTGGGAGGCCTTGATCGGTTCCGCCCGGCTCGAACCGATCCGCTTGATTCCCTCGAAGTGCATCGCCCGTCCGACCATCGTGCCCAGTAACCCAGCAGCGGAGAACGCCGCGAGCGCTCTGAGCGTCAGTTCTTGGATCGGGGAGCCGAAAAGGAACGCTGCGGGCACGAGAGCGAGGATGTTCACCGCGAGGACGACGACGAGCGCGTCGGAGGAGTCGCTTGTGATCGTCCCGTAGCGGATCGACAACGACTGTACCGCGAGGGCGATGGCACCGAACGCGGCCAAGAACACGCCGAGAGTGAGGACCTCGCCGCCGGGAATCATCTTACCGCTCCCGGGCCGGTATCGGGACGACCGCATCTCGAAAGGTAGCGACTATCGACGGAGCTGCGATGCATCGTTCTCGACGTCGCCACGTCGCGATATAATAGTTGGCATTCGGGGGACATCACCGGCCTCCGTGGGCGGAAACAACCGCCGTCGGGAGAGCGGTGATCGACTTACCGCCACCGCATAAGACGGTGTTCGGCGGCTCGCAGACCTTCCTGTCCGACGATTATCAGGATGACGGGAATGACGATCCAGCCGAGAAGGAGGTCGACGCGTTGCTGTTGGAACCAGTAGTTGACCATATAGCCGACGCCGGAGCCCGCGCCGAACACCTCGGCGATGAACAGTACCTTCCAAGAGACGACCAGCCCCCAGTACATCGAGGGAAAGAGGTACTGCAGGACTTGGGGAAGAAGAATATCCCGGTATCGCTGCAGGCGGGTTGCGCCGAAGAAATCGGCCATTTCCGTGATCTCCGGATCGAGCTCTTGGGTACCCTCCCACATATTCAGAATGACGAACGGAACGCCGACGATCACGACCGTCAGCACGGGGACCCACTCCGAGATACCGAGGGCGATGATAAGAGCGAACGCGACGGCGATCGACGGCACGGAGAGGCCGAGGACGATCCACGCCCGGAGGAACGCCTCCGCCTCCTTTCGAAGCCCCATCGCGGTACCGACCACGGTCCCGACGACCACCGAGATCACGAACCCCGCCAGCAGGCGTTGGAAAGTGTCGAGAATGTTGCTCTGATACGTCCCGAACTGGGGATCGACAATGACTGTTCGCGTCGCCGTGAGAAGCTCGACGACTCCGGGGAGAACGTACGCGGGGAAAAACTGCGATCCGAGCTGCCAAGCGGCGAGTAGCACGACGGCTACGGCCGCCTTCTTTTCGAGATTTCGGGCTTGAACGTAGGAATACATAAGGAAATCTAGCGTCGTTGAGACCGTTACTGTGGGTTTCGGAGGACCTCGTCCTGCGACGGCGTCTCTTCGAGGAAGTCGTAGCTACTCATCAGTTCGACGAACTCCCACGTGGCGTCTCGGTAGTCGTCACTGGTCGTGTCGCGGAAGATCTGCCCGTCGCTGGCCCACTCGTCGACTACGTCGATCTTCGCTTGGTTGTCGATCGAGGCGGTTTCGCCGTACTCCTCGAGTATCGAAACGGTGTTTTCCCGCCAGTGCTCCGTCGCGCTCTGACCGCCGCGGAGGAGCGCGGCAGCGGTTTCGGTGTTGTTCTCGTACCAATCGGAGTAGCTCCACCACGACGTGAGCGGCAGGGTGTACCCGGTCCGTTCGCGCCACATCTCGTTCAGCTGCGTCAGCCGACGGTAGGTGTCGGGATCGGACTCCATCGTGATCGTGAGCCCGCTCACGTTGATCACGCCGTCGATCTCCTCGTCCTGTAGGAGGCCGAGCAGCGCGGGCGGCGCGGCGGTCGTCGTGCCGAAGTCCTGCCGGAGCCGAAGGCCGGACTCCTCGGCGACGACGGCCTGGAACGCTTGGACCGTCGACGAGCCCCACGACCACACGCCGATCCGCCGGCCTTCGAGATCGCTGATCGACTCGTAATCGCTCGCCGCGCGCGTATAGAGCGCGTTGATGCTCTGGAGACAGCCGTCCCAGCCGAAGGTGACGAGGTCCTCCCCTTGAATGTAGTTGCCCATATAGGGGATCATCGAGACCATATTGACGTCGACTTCGCCGCTGGTCAGCGACTGCACCTGTGCGCTGAACGGGGCGTAATCGACGGTCAGGTCGATTCCCTCTTCCTCGAAAACGCCCGCGTCGGTCGCGGCCTCGTACATCGGGTAGTGGATCGTCCCCTCCGGGAGTTGAATCCGAACGGCGGTCAGCTCATCCCCGCTGGATCCGGCCGTGGTCCCGTCGGAGCCCCCGCTGTCACCGCCACCTCCACTATCGCCGCCGTCGCTGCCACCATCGCCGCCACCGCCGTCGCCGCCGCTACTACAGCCTGCTAATCCGGCAATACCCGTCGCACCCGATCCAACGATGAACCGCCTTCTGGTAACACGTTGCATATGTCCGAGCAACTTACCGAGCGTAATAAAAATACCGGGAAGATCGTGTATAATTAGAACCAATAGTCGGCCACGAGCCGTCGCTGGATACTCGCCATAGTAAGATTATTAAATATCCATCGTGTTATGAGACACGTTCACACGATTTATGCATCAAGACGATCTCTGCGGGGATTCTCTGCCACGCATCGAAGGAGGGCGCTGTGATGGCCACTGAAGAGCGATCGATGAAATCGGACCGCGCCGATTCGTCGACAGGTATGTTAGAACTCCGAGACATCGTCAAGCGCTTCGAAAAACCCGGACAGGGTGAGATTCTCGTCCTCGACGAGGTCGATCTCGACGTCGAGGCGGGCGCGTTTGTTTCGTTGCTCGGTCCGTCGGGCTGCGGGAAGACCACGCTGATGAACGTGATATCCGGGCTGATTCAACCGGATCGCGGAACGATGCGACGCGGTGGCAAAGACGTCTCACCGGACGACCTCTCGCTCGGATACATTTTCCAAGAACCGCGGCTCCTCAACTGGAAGACGGTCCGAGGCAACATCGAATTCGCGCTCGAGGCACGCGACGTCCCCGACGAGGAGTGGGACGACCGGGTCGATCGGTACCTCGAGATGGTGAATCTCGACGACGAACACGACAACTACCCGACGCGGCTCTCCGGCGGGATGAAACAGCGCGTGTCGATCGCCCGCGCGCTCGCGATCGAACCCGAGATTATGCTGATGGACGAACCGTTCAGCAGCCTCGACGAGATCACCGCCCGCGACCTCCGCGAGGAGCTACTCGACATCTGGAAGCGCGAGGAGAAGACGATCGTGTTCGTCACACATGACATCAACGAGGCGGTGTTCCTGTCCGATTACATCTATATGATGAACACCGACGGGGAGATGTTCGCTCGACGCGAGGTGGATATCGATAGACCGCGACAGTACGACGACCCGGATATCGCGAAGCGTGAAGCCGAACTCTACAGGGAGTTCCACGAGCACGTGGTGAATTGAGATGGACCGGCTGACTCGCTATCTGTACACCGTCGTATCGATCATCACGCTGTTGGCGTTGTGGTACATCGGCGGCGTCACGCTCCCGGAGGTGATTCCCGGTCTTCCGGAGACCTTCGCCGCGCTCGTCGTCGTGCTCACCACCCCGGGGCCGTACGGTAACATGTTCTACTTCCACGTCTGGAAGACCATCGAGATGCTCTTCGCGTCGCTCATCGTCTCGATGGTCGCGGGAACGATTTTGGGCGTCGCGCTCGGTCGGAACGAGACGCTCGAAAGCACGCTCGCGACGTGGGTCTACGCGTGGCTCGCGATTCCGTCGCTCGTGATCGTGTTCGTTTCGGCCATCTGGATCGGCTTCGACGCCAGTAGCGGGTACTTCGCTATCCCCCTCGTGATCACGCCGTTCGTGGGACTGAATATGTGGGAGGGCGCACGGAACCTCGACACCGACCTCGCGGAGATGGCGGAGTTCTTCGGTGCCGGACGGCTCCAAACGTTCAAAGACATCATCATTCCACAACTCGCGCCGTTCCTGTTCGCCAGTTTCCGTTCCGGGCTCTCGATCGGCTGGAAGATCACGCTGCTCGTCGAGGCGTTCTTACTCACGCGCGGGGTCGGCTTCATGTTCCGGCGGTACTTCGACCAGTACGACCTCCCGACGATGATGAGTTGGCTCATCATTTTCGTGGTCTTCCTGATTGCCGTCGAGTACGGCGTTCTCGCGCCGCTCCACGAGCGAGTGATGGAGTGGCGACCCGAGGCCGAAGGGGTACGAGTGACGGAGTGACATCCGAGCGGCGACCCACGTCCCGTGGCGGTATCTCTCGCGTTCTCTGTGGCGTTCGCGCCACTCGGAAACGGCTCGTTCAGCGGTCCAATTCAGAGAAATTGGTTCGCTAAGTCTGTTCTGACCGCTCTCCGTCCGAAATACGGACGAACACCGGTTATCTTCCGCATAAGTGGGATTCTCCATTTGAAAACTTCCTGCGATCAATCTGGCACGCCACTAACTCAAACAATATAGTAGCGTTTGCAAATCTTCACTCACTCGATCGAACGCCGTCGTGCGATCGGATGCGCAATGGGTTGCAAACGCTACTATAGAACATCTGTGAGGTCGTAGAGCGGACAGATTCGTCGTTAAGGGCCGAAAAAGACAATTTGTGCAGTAGAGTAACCGGTAACTGGTCTGTTTCTCCCGAGGAAACTCGATGTAGTTCCACATATTTGTTTTCCATTTCAGAACTCTTTTTCTCCACAGGGCTGTCACTGCATTCCCGGATCGCTCGTCACACACGCCGGACTACCAGTCCGAATATATTTATGATCAATCTCCGAGGGTGTAGTCGTGCAGACAGTGGCCTTCCAACGGGAGTGTGAGAACGACGGATGATCGCCGCTTCCGTCGGATGGCCTCGAAACCGGAGGGCTCTCGCCGTTCCGTTCGGCATCGTTGCGGCCGTCGTGGTCCGGTTCGGTGCGCCGTTTGGCCCCGCGAGCGCGACGATGCTCGCGATCACCGCGTTCTGTATCACGCTGTGGATCAGTAACGTCGTCTCGCCGGCGTACACCGGCGTACTGTGTCTCGGACTGCTCGGCCTCGCGTTCTCGTTGGACCTCGCGCTCTCGGGCTTTCGCTCGCCGGCGACGTGGCTCATCGCCTTCGGGTTGGTGATGGGCGAGGCCACCCGTCGAAGCGGTCTCGCGGAGTGGACGGGTCGCTGGATCGTCGACCGCGTCACCCGGCGGACGGACACCGCGCCGGCGAGGACGTACCGACGACTCCTGCTCGGGCTGTCTACGGCCGGACTACTGCTCGTGTTGGTGATCCCCGTCGGCATCGTTCGGGTGCTCGTCCTCGCGCCCGTGGCACTGGAGGTCGGCGAGCGATTCGACGCTCGGCGGGTGCGACTCGGGCTGTTTTTCGGGCCCGTCCTCGTCACGTATCTCGGGAGCTACGCCGTGCTCACCGGCGGATCGCCGAACATCGTGATCCTCGGGATCTTCGAGTCCGTGACCGGCGCGTCGATCGCGTGGTCGGAGTGGTTCGTGCTGATGTTCCCGGTGATGGGCCTCGGGCGACTGCTCGTGACCGTTGCCGTGGTGTACGCGCTGTTTAGACCACCGTCCGATCTCACCGTCGAGCGCACCGCCGCGACGGCAGCGGCGATGAACCGCGACGAACGCCGGATGCTGCTCTTCTTAGTCGCGGGTGTAGCCGTGTGGGTGACCGACGTGCTTCACGGCCTTCACCCGGTCTACGGGGCGATGCTGGTAGCGGTGCTGGCCTCTCTCCCGGTCGTCGGCGTCGCCGACTTTGAGGACACCGTCGCCGACGTCGACTTCTCGATTCTCTTTTTCATCGCCGCCGTGCTCGCGATCGGCGAGGGACTGACTCGGACCAACGTCGCCGCGGCGCTGGCCGAGCAACTGCTGACCGTCGTCCCGACGGACGCGTCGCTCTTCGTCGTCCTCGGTATCGTCTTCGTCTTCACCGTCGTCTTGATGTTCGTCGTCAGCGGGTTGGCCGCCGCGAGCGTGGTAACACCTGTTCTACTCGCCTTCGCTGCCGACGCTGGCCTCCCGTTGCTCCCCGTCGCGCTGACCGAGGCGGTCGCGCTCTCGATGCCCTTCTTCCCCTACCAATCGGCGGTGCTCGTCGTCATCCTCGCCTTTGATATCGTCGATGCGCGGGAGCTGATCCGCGTCGTCTCGGCGGTCACGCTCGCGACGATCCTCCTCTTGGCTCCGATCCAACTCGGAATTCTGGCGATCGTTGGCTAGTCCGCCCTCGCCGTGATGCCTTGGATGGATTCGAGAGCCGATGAATCGGGTTCTCTAACGATGAATCGGGCTCTCTGATTCAGTTACGTATGTGCGACGGGTTTTTGTATTCGGTTACGTATCTACGGACGATGCTACACGCCAACGGATCGCTGCTGACGGTCGACGTGGGAGACCGGACAGCGGAGACGACGACCATCGACGATGAGCTGGAGGCGTTCATCGGCGGGCGCGGCGTCTCGACGAAACTCGCGCACGACCGGATCCCGTTCGACGCGGACCCGCTGGGACCGGAAAACCGCGCGTACTTCGCTTCGGGTCCCCTCCAGCAGTCCTCGATGAGCTTCACCGGGCGGATGAACATGACCGGCGTCTCGCCGCTGACCGACGGGCTGCTCTCCTCGAACGCCGGGGGCTACCTCTCGCGGAACTTCGTCGAAACCGGCCACTCGGTCGTGGAACTCGCGGGCGAGAGCGACG
Source organism: Halobellus sp. LT62 (assembly GCF_037031285.1). Classification (NCBI taxonomy): domain Archaea; kingdom Methanobacteriati; phylum Methanobacteriota; class Halobacteria; order Halobacteriales; family Haloferacaceae; genus Halobellus; species Halobellus salinisoli. Next base: position 1,006,610 of record NZ_JAYEZO010000001.1, on the reverse strand, counting down.
AACTGCTCGCCGTCCACGTCACCGACGAGGGCGTCGAGTTCGAGGAAGTACCGGAACTCGCGGGCGCGACCGTTCCCGAAGTCACCGAGGAAATGAGCGATCGGCACGGCCTCGAAAGCGAGAACCTCGTGACGATCGGCCCCGCCGGAGAGAACGAGGTCCGCTTCGCCGCGGCGATGACGTACGACGAGCGGGCGTTCGGTCGCGGCGGGCTCGGGGCGATACTCGGCTCGAAGAACGTCAAGTGCGTCTCCTTCGACGGCGACTCCGCACCGGAGATCGAACTCCCCAACGAGGACGTGCAGATGGACGTCCACCGGCAGGCGGCGACGAGCGACGATATCTTCCGCCGGCAGGGGACGACCCACCTCGTCCAGATCCTCAACGACAACTTCTCGCTGCCGACGAAGTACTTCTCGGAGATGTCCTTCGAGCACGCCGAGAAGATCAACGGCGACCGCGTCGAGGAGAAGAAGTACAAGAAGGCGGCGTGCTCGATGTGTGCCTTCGCCTGCAAGCTTCCCACCGAAGACGAGGCGAGCGGACTGGAGACCGAAGGTCCCGAGTTCGAGACGGTGATGGCGTTCGGCAGCAACTCGCTGGTCGACGACATCGTCGACATCATGAAGTCCAACGAACTCTGTGACGACCTCGGGATGGACACCATCTCCTGTGGGAACACCATCGCCGCCTACCTCGCGAGCGAGGACGAGTTCGGCAACGTCGAACTGATTCACGAACTCATCGAGAAGATCGCCCACCGCGAGGGAATCGGCGACACGCTCGCGGAGGGAATCGACCGAATCCACGAGGACCTCGGCGTCGAGAACTGGACCGTCAAAGGGCTCGACTTCGCCGCCCACGACGGCCGCGTCGTCCACGGGCAGGGGCTCTCCTACGCCGTCGGCAACCGCGGAGCCGACCATATGTACTCGACGATGATGATCCCCGAGTACAACGACATCATTCCCGCGGAGGGCACGGCCGGCAAGGCCGACTTCCTCATCGACCAGGAGAACCGCAACGCCGTCCGCGACAGCGCCGTGCTCTGTCAGTTCGGGCTGGGGCGCATCATCGAGGAGGAGGTGTTCGAGGCGCTGTTCGACGAGGACTACGAGGACATTCTGGCGGTCGGCGACCGCGTCGTCACCCTCGAACGCCACTTCAACAACCAGCGCGGCCGCGACACGGACGACGACCGTCTGCCCTACGAACTTCCCGATCTCGAATCCTCGATCCAAGAGTACTACGAGGCCCGCGGCTGGACCGACGACGGCATCGTTCCGAGCGACCGCGTCGCCGATTTCGCACAGGCGGACTGAACCCGTCACCTCCGGGCTTCCTACGCTTCACGCGACGACACGAATTTTTCTCCGGGGAACCACGCGCGCTGAGTTCCGTTGCACGCCGTTGACGCACAGCGCTGTCGACGAAGTGCGACGGGCCACTCAGAGGGATCGCTAAATGTATATAACAGAACTACCAACGAATTTTATATGGCAGAATTGGCCAAACTTGGGCACATAGCGTTCGAGACCCCCGATCTCGAGGAGTCGCTCTGGTTCTTCCGGGACCTGATGGGGATGAAGGTCGTCGAGCGGGAGGACGACACGGCGTATCTCTGTGCGCTCCGCGACTACGAACACCACACGATGAGTCTCACCGAGGGAGAACGCGGTGCGATCGATCACATCGGGCTCCGCGCGGCCGACCCCGAATCCGTCGAGGAGTACGCCGAGATCTTCGAGGAGCAGGGCCTCGACGTCTGGTGGACCGAAGACGGCCACGAGGCGGGTATCGGCGACTCGATCATGTTCGAGTCGGAGTCGGGTCACCGCTTCGAGATCTACTACGAGATGGAAAAGCCCGATATCGACGGCGAGCAGCGTTCGAACATCCCGATGCGTCGCTACAGTCCCGAGTACGCCAACCGGGTCTATCCCCAGCGCATCGACCACGCGCACGTGCAGGACGGAACCCCCGAGGCGACCTCGCAGCTCTTCGAGGAGGAGTTCGGGATGGGCCTCAACGAGGTTTTCAAGTCCGCCGACGGCACGATCTGGGGCTGGTGGCACGCGACGACGCCGCTCCCGCACGACCTCGCCGTGCACCGCCTCGAAGAGGACGAGACGGAGTTCCACCACATCGCCTACCACCTCGATCATCTGCAGGACCTCTGGGACGCCGCGGACATCCTCGCGGAGAACAACGTCGAGATCGACGGCGGCCCGGGCAAGCACGCCATCACGAACGCGAACTACCTCTACGTGAACGACCCAGCCAGCGGGATCCGCCTCGAACTGTTCGCCGGCCCCGGTTACCTCAACTTCGAGCCCGACTGGGAGACGGTCGTCTGGCAGGAGAACATCGGCTCAGAAGACGATCACCAGTGGTTCGGGACGCAGTACAGCCTCGGCGGCATTCCGTACACGGACAAGTAACTCGTCTACCGCGCCGAATCGGATCTTCTCTTCGATACTACGTTTCGACGATACTCTTCGACGCGACGTTTCGACGATACTCTTCGACGCGACGTTTCGACGATACTCTTCGACGCGACGTTTCGACGATACTCTTCGATACGACTTTTCGACGCTACTCCTCCGCGAGCCGGGCGTTCACCGTGCCGATCGAGGTGAACTCCACGGAGACGACGTCACCCGGCGCGAGATCGACCGCCGGCGTCAACGACCCGCTGAGGACGACGTGTCCGGCCTCGATGCGCTCGTCGAGATCGGCGAGCGTGTTCGCGAGCCACGCGACCGACCGCGCGGGGTGATCGAGGACCGCCGCGCCGACGCCTGAGGATTCGAGCGTGCCGTTCTTGTAGAGCTTGACGCCCTCCAAGGAGAGGTCGGTGTCGGCGAGGCTCGCCTGCTCGCCCGCGACGTAGAGCGCCGAGGAGGCGTTGTCCGCGATGGTGTCTTGAATGCGGATGTCCCAGTCGCGAACGCGGCTGTCGATGACTTCGACGACGGGGAGCACGGCGCTCGTCGCGTCCAACACGTCGAGGTACGTCACGGGCGCTTCGAGCGTCTCCTCCATCACGAAACCGATCTCGGGTTCGACCCGCGGGGCGATCAGGTCCTCGCCGGGAATCTCGCGTCCCTCGACGAACATCGTATCGAGCAGACGGCCGAAGTCGGGTTCGTCGACGCCCAGTTGTTCCTGAATGCCGTCGCTCGTCAGGCCGATCTTGTGGCCGACGATCTCCGCGCCGTCGTCGAGTCGCCGATCGATGAACCGGGTCTGGATATCGTAGGCATCCTCCATCGTCAGGTCGTGCTCGGCGGTGAGCCGGTCGATGGGGTCCTGCGTTCGCAGCGCGTCGTACAGCGCTTCGGCCAACTCCTCGCGTGTGTCGTCTTCGACTGCCATACGCGCTCTACCGAGGGCGACGTCAAATAGGTTGGTGATCCGGTGGACCGCACCCCGTCGCCACCGGAGACGATCCCTTCCCCGCCACCGGGACACGGCCCCTCCCCTCCGCCGAGTTGAGTATCCACGACATTTATGCGACCACCCGTCCGACGGACGAGTATGGACGTCATCCACAGCGCCATCTGGGTGTCGGACGTCGAACAGACTCTCGGCTTCTACGTCGGCGAACTCGGACTTGAGAAGACCAACGACTTCGTCGGCGGCGACGACGCGCGCAACGTCTACGTCCGCGGCGAGAGCGAGACGGAGATCCAGTTCAAACACAAGGAAGAGCACGACCTCGGCGAACCGTCGACTCGGCGCTTCGACCACCTCGCGCTCGAAGTCGACGACACCGATGCGCTGGTCGAACGGCTCACCGAGGAGACCGAAAGCGAACTCCTGCGCGGTCCGCTCGACTCGACGGGCGTGAGCGGGCGGATCGCCTTCGTCACCGACCCGGACGGGCACGTGCTCGAACTGATCGAACCCCGCGACGATCTCTGAATAAAACGAATTCTGCGGCGTCGTTCAGTCGTCGGAGGCGGCCTCGGCGGCCGCGCCCGCGTCGCGCTCTTCGGCGAGCCGCGAGGCGACGTCGGTGATCAGGTCCTCTTGACCGCCGACGACCTCCATCGCGCCGAGTTCGACAAGGATCTCGCGCGGGTCGAGATCGTACTTCTTCCCCACGCGGCGGGTGTGCCGCAGGAACGAGGAGTACACGCCCGCGTATCCGAGCATCAGCGAGTCGTTGTCGAGTTTCGGCATCTCGTCGTCGTCGATCATCGGGACGAGGACGTCCTCGGCGGCGTCCATCACGCCGAAGAAGTCCGGGTTGATGTCGTAGCCCGCCTTCTCTAAGACGCCGACGAGCACTTCGATCTGAGCGTTTCCAGACCCGGCACCGAGCCCTCGGAGACAGCCGTCGGTCGTCACCGCGCCCTCTTCGAGCGCGGCGAGCGTGTTGCCGATGCCGAGACCGAGGTTGTTGTGCGCGTGGAAGCCGACGTCGATCGAGAGTTCGTCGACGAGCAGGCTGATCCGGTCGCGGACGTCGTTGGGGAGCAGCGCGCCCGCTGAGTCCATCAGGTAGACGGCGTCGGCACCGTACTCCTCCATCAGCTTCGCTTCTTTGAGGATCCGCTCTGGTTCGGCCATATGCGAGAGCATCAGCAGGCCGTTGGCCTCGATCCCGCGGTCTTTGACGTACTGGAAGTGGTCCTCGGAGACGTCGGCCTCCGTGACGTGCGTCGCGATCCGGCAGATGTCGGCTCCGCGATCGACCGCCATATCGAGTTCCTCGACGGTGCCGATGCCGGGAAGCAGTAGCACCGAGAGCTGGGTGTCGGTGAGTTCCGGGACGACCGCGTCGAGGTACTCCTCGGTGTCGGCGGCGGCGAAGCCGTAGTTGATCGAAGAGCCGCCCATTCCGTCGCCGTGCGACACTTCGACGACGTCCATGTTCGCGGCGTCGAGAGCGGCGGCCACGTCGGCCATCTCGTCGGGGGTGAACTGGTGGTCGACGGCGTGCATCCCGTCTCGGAGCGTCATATCGACGAGTCGGACGTCGGCGTCAGTCATTTTTCACACCCCCGATGGCGTCGGCATCGGCTGACTGCTGTGCGACCCGTTCGGCTGCGCCGAGTGCTGCGCTTGTCATAATGTCTAAGTTGCCCGCGTAGGGCGGAAGGTACTGGCCCTCGCCCTCGACTTCGAGCATCGTCGTGAGGATGATCGAGTCGCCGAGGTCGAAGGCGACGTCGTCTTGGTCCTTGACGGTCGGTTCGAGCGTGACGTCGTAGCCGGGGACGTAGCCCTGCACCTCGTCTTCGATCCGCGAGACGGAGTCGCGGACCTCGTCGACGTCGGTGTCCTCGTTGACCATCGTGTAGACCGTGTTCCGCATCATAATCGGCGGTTCCGCGGGGTTGAGCGTGATGATCGCCTTTCCGCGGTCCGCGCCGCCGACCTCTTCGAGTCCGGCGGCGGTCGTCTGCGTGAACTTGTCGATGTTCTTTCGCGTCCCCGGACCGGCGCTCTTCGAGGCGATGTGCGAGAGCATCTCCGCGTACTCGACGTCGGCGACGCGGTCGACCGCGTGGACGAGCGGAATCGTCGCCTGCCCGCCGCAGGTGACCATATTGATGTTCTCGTGGCCGCCCGCGAGAACCTCCTCGGCGTTGACGACCGGGACGGTGTAGGGGCCGATCGCTGCCGGCGTGAGGTCGACCGCGAAGAGGCCCAAGTCCTCGTACACCGGTGCGTGCTGCTCGTGAATGCCCGCGCTGGTCGCCTCGAAGACGAGGTCGAACTCGTCGGCGTACTCTTTGACGCTGTCGATGCCGTCGGTGCCGACGTCGACGCCCTCGTCGACGGCCGCCTGCAGGCCCTCCGACTCCTCGACCGGGAAGATGCCGATCATCCGCTGGAGATCGATATCCTCCCCGCGGTCGAGTATCTTGTACATCAGGTCGGTTCCGATGTTACCCGGACCGACGATCGCCGCATCTAACGACATATATTGGTATATGAATCTATCGTACAAATAACTTCGCTTGCGCCCGCGTTTGAACGCTCAGCGCCGCGCAATTCGGCGTTTTCGACTCGAAAATGACGAGCGCTGAACGCCCGAGTCAGCGCCTCAGAACAGGTACTCTCTCGGCTCGCGCTGGACCGACGTCCACGTGGTTTCGGTGAACTCGTCGATGATCCACTCGCCGTTGTAGCGCCCCAGCCCGGACTCTTTCACGCCGCCGAACGGCACGTGCGGTTCGACGTTGACCGGCTGGTCGTTGACGTGCATCATCCCGACGTCGATCCGATCGGCGACGTCGCGAGCGTGGCCGCGGTCGGCCGAGTGAACGGATCCCGCGAGCCCGTACTCGGTGTCGTTGGCGAGTTCGACCGCCTCGTCGTCGTCCGAGAAGGGGATGATCGGCGCGACCGGGCCGAAGTGCTCGTTGCACGCCGCCGCCATATCGTTCGTGACGTCGGTGATAACCGTCGGCTCGACGAACAGGCCGTCGGCCTCGCCGCCGGTGAGGACGGTGCCGCCCTCCTCGACGGTCCGCTCGATGTACTCGATCATCTCGTCGCGCTGGGACTCGTTGATGATCGGGCCGATCACGACGTCGTCGTCGGTGGGGTCACCGATCTTCAGCTCCGCGGCGCGCTCGGCGAGCCGCTCGGCGTACTCGTCGTAGAGCGACTCGTGAACGAGGTGACGATTGATCGAGATGCACACCTGCCCCTGATTCCAGAACGAGCCGAACGTCCCGGCGGCGACCGCCTGATCGAGGTCGGCGTCCTCCAGCACGACGTGGGGGTTGTTGCCGCCGAGTTCCAGCGCGGGGAACGCGAAGTGCTCGATGGCGTTTTCGCCGACGAGTCGACCCGCGCCGGTCGAGCCGGTGAAGGCGACGACGTCGCAGTCGGGGTGCGCGGCGGTTCGGTCGCCCGCAACCGAGCCTTTTCCGGTGACGACGTTGAGCACGCCGGCGGGGAGTCCGGCCTTCTCGAAGAGGCGAGCGAGCAGCAGGCCGCCCGAGATCGACGACTCTTGGGCGGGCTTGAGGACGACGCTGTTCCCGAGCGCGATCGCGGGCGCGACCGCGCGGATCGAGAGCTTCAGCGGGACGTTCCACGGCGAGATCACGCCGACGACGCCGACGGGCTCTTTCTTGATGATGTTCTCCTTCCCGGGGATCTTCGATTGGTTGTGCCCGCCCGAGGAACGGAAGGCGAACGAGGCCGCGTCGTGGACGAACGTGACCGTCCCACCGTGTTCGATGTCCTGTCGGGGCTTCGCCGCGCCGGTCTCGACCGCGAGGATCTCTCTGATCTCCTCTTCGTACTCGTCGATCAGGTTGGCCGTGCGGCGGACGACCGCGGCGCGTTTGTCGGGCGTCGTCTCGGCCCACTCCTCCTGCGCGCGAGTCGCCGCCTCGAACGCGCGGTCGACGTCCTCGACCGTCCCCGCCGGTACGGACGTGATCGATTCCTGCGTCGTCGGGTTGCGGACGTCGATCGACCTTCTGTCGCCGGGGGCGATCCACTCGCCGTCGATGTAGAGGCCGTTCCAAGGCGCGTCGATCGAGATCTCTTGGCCGTTTGCTGCTTCAGTCATACACGCGTTTTAACGGACCCCACGAGTAAAATGATGTCGACCCCGGAAAACGTCCATCATTATAATCCGAACGTGTTCGAGTAATTGTTTTTGGTTACACGACGTCACGATCGGTCTCCTCGCCCGAATCCGTCTGTCGAAAGTATAATGAGTGCACCAGCGAACGTAGCGGGTGTATGTCACTCAGCTCAGCGGAGGTCGACGACCTCGCGACGAAGCTCTATGAGGCCTACGACCAGAAAGAACCGATCGCGCCCCTGACCGACGACGTCGAGTTCTCGACGGAGGACGCCTACCGGATCCAGTTCGAGGTGTTCGACCGTCTCAGCGCCGGCGGCCGCGAGGACGTCGTCGGTCACAAGCTCGGGCTCGTCAGCGAGGCCAAGCAGGAACAGCTCGGCATTCCGGAGCCGATCTTCGGCTACGTCGCCCACGAGACGGTTCTGGAAAACGAGCCCGTCCCGACCGACGAGATGATCGCGCCCCGCATCGAGGCCGAGATCGGCTTCATCCTCGACGAAGACCTCACCGCGCCCGTCTCGGTGACCGACGTGCTCACGGCGACCCGCGCGGTCGTCCCGGTCGTCGAAATCTTAGAGAGCCGCTTCCAGGGCTGGTCCATCCCCTCGGCCCAAGACGTCATCGCCGACCTCACCTCCGCCGGGAAAGTCATCGTCGGCGAGCAGTACCGCGACGTCACCGACGTCGACCTGAAGATGGAGAGCGTCGCCGTCTCGGTCAACGGCGAACTCGAGTCGACGGGCGTCGGCGGCGACATCATGGGCAACCCGGCCCGCCCGGTCGCGTGGCTCGCGGAACGCCTCGACGACGTCGACGACGGACTCCGCGAGGGCGAACTCGTGATGAGCGGCGGGATCACGGCGGCCATCGACATCGAACCCGGCGACGTCTACACCATCGAGTTCGCGAATCTCGGCACGATGGAAGTCCGCGCCGAATAACGCTGCCGGCAGAACCGTTTTCTGCACGAAAACTCTCTATTCGGGACGAAACAAGACGCTTTCGCCCTTCTATCGGGGAATTACGGTCACACTACCGATTTTTATAACATATGTACGTCTGTTTTTTAGCCCGGGAGTCGCCCCCGAAATATCGAACGTACGGCCGGTGAATTCAGATATTGAAAACGTACCCGATCAGGAGATCAGCTCGTAGAGGTTGCCGGCGAAGACGTCGGCTTTGGCGTCCTCGTCGGCGTCCATCCGCTCGACGGCGTCGATGGTGTAGTCGATCGTCTGCCGGCCGCGCTCGGGGCTGAAGGGGTAGTCAGTTCCGAAGATGACGTTGCCCTCGTTGAAGAACGACGACGCGCATTCGATCGCCGGCGTGGATCCGGAGACGGCCGTGTCGGCGTTGAACTTCTTGAAGTACTCCTCGGCGGGCTGTGAGAGCTCTGCGGCGTGCTCGTGGTAGCCCTTGTAGTTCTCGGGGTACGTCATCCGTTGCTCGTAGAACATCTCGATCCGGCGGCCGTAGAACGGGACCATCCCGCCGCCGTGGTGCGAGACGATTTCGAGGTCGGGGTACTCCTCCATCACGCCGCCGAACACGAGTCGCGACAGCGCGAGCGTCGTGTCGAACGGCCAGCCGAAGAGGCGGTGCTCCATATACTCGGAGGCCCAGTCGTACCACTCCCAGAGTTGGGGGTGCATCCACAGCGGCGTGTCGGTCGCCTCCGCGCGCTCGAACAGCGGCCAGAACCGGTCGTCGTCGAGCGGGCGGCCGTCGATGTTCGAGAAGATCTGCACGCCCGCCATATCGAGGTCGTCGACGCAGCGGTCGAACTCCGCGAGGAACTCTTCGCTCACCTTCGGGATCGTCCCGACCGGGATGAACTCGTCGGGGTGTTCGTCGGCCAGCCGCCTGATCTCGTCGTTCGCGAGTCGCGTGATATCGAGGGCGAGATCGTGTTCCATCCCTTGGAACATCGTCGGCAGCGCCAGCGTGATGATCTGCTTGTCGACGCCGTAATCGGCCATATCTCGCTTCCGCTGTTCGTGATCCCAGAGGAATTCCGGGCGGCCCGAGAGCCCTTGGAACCCGAACTTGTCCGTGAGGTCCTCGAAGAACCGCTCTGTCAAGACGTGCGTGTAGCCGTCGACGATTTCCGGCATATCTCAGTAGTACGTGCGAACGAGGTGATAATAGTTCTCACTGGCGTCCGACGAACCGCCGTTTCGCCCTCGCGAGCGATTACTGGCGCGCGTATTTGATGTCTAAGGCGAGTTCGTGGGCCGTGCTCTCGACCTCGGCGGTGATGTCGTCGTCGAACCCGGCGTTGCCCAGTCGTTTCGTCGGAGCGGAGATGCTGATCGCACCGAGGACGTCACCACCCAATTTGACCGGCGCGCCGATGCAGGTCAACCCCTCCGTCCGCTCCTCGTCGTCGGTCGCGTACCCGCGTTCGCGGATCTCCTCGAGCTCGTCGAACAGTTCGTCGCGATCGGTGATCGTGTTCTCGGTCGCCTTCGGAAGCCCCCACTCGTCGACGATGGCCTCGACGCGCTCCCGCGGGAGCGACGCGAGAATCGCTTTGCCGATCCCGATGTTGTGCAGCGGGAGCCGATAGCCCACGTGGGTATCGAGGTTGACCGCGTAACTGCCGCGAGACTGGTACAAGTACACGGCTCGGCCGCCCTCCTCGGTCGCGAGATTCGCGAGCATCCCCGTGTCACTCGCCAGTTGATCGATCTTCGAGCGACCGTACTGGTACAGCGGCGAGCGACTGCGGACGTGCCCTCCGAGCGAGAGGAACTTCAGGCTGAGCGCGTACTCGTCGCCGTTTTTCTCGACGTACCCGTGTTCTCTGAGCGTGCTGAGGTGGTTGTGAATCCCGCTCTTGCTCATATCGAGGCGTTCTTCCAGTTCAGTGAGTCGGAACCCCTCGTCGGTGTCGAGCGTCTCGATGAGCGTCAGCGTCTTTTCAGTCGTCCGGACGGGGTGGTTCGCTTTCTTCGTCATATCTCCCAATGCACCCGGAACCACATACATTTTCGGTATGAAAACACACTATATAGATAGTGCAGATATATACAAAACTCACTAGGGGTTTTCTTTTCCAATTGTAGTACCTATACTACGCCCATTAATCGGAATTATACACGAGTTAATGGATTACTTGATTAAAATAAACTATATAGTTATTTATTTTCTGTTGAGCAGAAGCTTCCGACACGGGTCGGAAGAACTCGGGTTTTGAAAACCCAGTACAGTAGTATTTAAATTTCTACCTGCAGAACCGGAATGTATGTCGGATGCGAATCCCTTCGAGAGCCTTCAAGAACAGGTCGATGACGCGGGGGCTTACCTCGATATCGACGACGATGTGCTCGAACGGCTGAAGCATCCCGAGCGGGTCCTCGAAGTGACCCTCTCCGTCGAACGCGACGACGGGTCGCTCGAACAGTTCGAGGGGTTCCGATCGCAGTTCAACGGTGACCGCGGCCCCTACAAAGGCGGGATTCGCTACCATCCGAACGTCTCTCGCGACGAGGTCAAGGCGCTCTCCGGGTGGATGACCTACAAATGCGCCGTCGTCGACATCCCGCTCGGCGGCGCGAAGGGAGGAATCGTCGTTGATCCGGACGAACTCTCCGCGGCCGAGTTGGAGCGATTGACGCGCGCGTATGCCGCTGAACTCCGTCCGCTCGTCGGTCCCGACCGCGACATCCCCGCGCCGGACGTCAACACCGGCCAACGGGAGATGAACTGGTTCAAAGACACCTACGAGACGCTCGAACGCACGACCGCACCGGGCGTCATCACCGGCAAGGCCATCTCTTCCGGCGGGAGCGAGGGCCGCGTCGAGGCCACCGGCCGGTCGACGATGTTCGCCGCTCGCGAGGCGTTCGATTACCTCGATCGAGACCTCACGGAGGCGACCGTCGCGGTCCAAGGCTACGGGAACGCCGGCTCGGTCGCGGCGCGGCTCATCGAGGAACTCGGTGCGACTGTCGTCGCCGTCTCCGACTCCTCCGGTGGCGTGTACGACCCCGACGGCCTCGACGCCCACGCGGTGAAATCTCACAAGAACGAGACCGGGACGGTCACGGGCTATGCGGACACCGAGGAGCTGACCAACGAGGAGTTGCTCACGCTCGACGTCGACCTCCTCGTCCCCGCCGCGCTGGAGAACGCGATCGACGCCGACCTCGCAGAAGCCGTCGAGGCCGACGTCATCGTGGAGACGGCGAACGGCCCGCTGACGCCCGCCGCCGACGACGTGCTCACCGGACGAGACGTGCTCGTGGTCCCGGACGTCCTCGCGAACGCGGGCGGCGTCACCGTCTCGTACTTCGAGTGGGTGCAGAACAGACAGCGCTTCGCTTGGAGCGAAGCGCGCGTCAACGACGAACTCGAATCGGTGATCACGGGCGCGTTCGACGAACTCGTCGACGCCTACAAGTCGAACGACCTCCCGAACTTCCGGACGGCGGCGTACGTCGTCGGCATTCAGCGCGTCGCCGACGCGTACGCAGAGGGTGGGAACTGGCCGTAAGATCCGTTGGGAACTGCCCGGAAGATCCGTTGGGAACTGCCCGGAAGCGCCGTGGGAATTGCCCGGAAACGCTGATCGATCGAACGCGCTCTCACTCGATTCTTCTCTCTCCCGATCCGACCGTCACCGACCCGAGCGATTCAAGTTGGTTCCGAGCGCGGATACATACAATGCGTCAGGACCACCTCATCTCCGCGACCCAGCTGTCGCGGGCCGACATCGAGGCGGTGCTCGACCGCGCGGCGGAGATCGACGCCGATCCGAGCGCGTGGCAGGGGCGACACGACGGCTCGATTCTCGGCCTCTGCTTCTTCGAGCCGAGCACCCGCACGCGGATGAGTTTCGACACCGCGATGAAACGACTCGGCGGTCGCACGATCGATATGGGTGCAGTCGAGTCCTCGTCGGTGAAGAAGGGCGAGACGCTGGCCGACACGATGCGCGTCCTCGAAGGTTACGCCGACGCGCTCGTCCTCAGACACCCCTCCGAGGGGTCGGCGAAGATGGCGACGGAGTTCGTCGACGTCCCGCTCGTCAACGCGGGCGACGGCGCGGGTCAACACCCCACACAGACGCTCTTGGACCTCTACACAATGCGGCAGAACGCCGGGCTCGACGACGTCACCGTCGGCATTATGGGCGATCTCAAGTACGGCCGCACGGTCCACTCGCTCGCGTCGGCGCTGACGAACTTCGACATCCGCCAGCACTTCATCAGCCCTGAAAGCCTCCGTCTCCCCCGGAGCGTCCGATACGACCTCCACGAGTCGGGCGCGCAGGTGCGAGAGCACACCGGCTTGGGCGAGGTGCTCGGCGAGTTGGACATCCTGTACGTCACGCGCATCCAGCGGGAGCGGTTCCCCGATGAGAACGAGTACCTGAAGGTCGCCGGCGAGTACCAGATCAGCGCCGAGGACCTCTCGGCGGCGAAAGACTCCCTGACGATTATGCACCCGCTGCCGCGCGTCGACGAGATCGCCTCGGACGTCGACGAGACCGACCACGCGAAGTATTTCCAACAGGCGCACAACGGCGTTCCCGTCCGGATGGCGCTCCTCGATATGCTGCTGTCGGAGGAGGAAGCACAATGAGCGACACCGACAGAGAGCTCCGCGTCTCGAAGATCCGCAACGGCACCGTCATCGACCACCTCGCCGCGGGACAGGCGCTGAACGTCCTCGCGCTGCTCGGCATCGACGGTTCGGGCGGTGAGGGCGTCTCCGTCGGGATGAACGTCCCCTCGGATAAGCTCGCGAAGAAGGACATCGTGAAGGTCGAAGACCGCGAACTGAGCCAATCGGAGGTCGACGTCCTGTCGGTGATCTCTCCGGAGGCGACGATCAACATCGTCCGCGAGTACGAGGTGATCGAAAAGAAACGAATCGAGCGACCCGAGTACGTCGAAGACGTCCTCTCGTGTCCCAACCGAAACTGCATCACGAACGCCGAGGAGCCGATCCGAACCCGGTTTATGGTCCTCGACGACGGACTTCGCTGTGATTACTGCGGCGAGATCGTCCGCGAGGACGAGGTCCCCTCGCGCCTCGACGTGTCCTGACGCGAGTCGACGCGGGCCCGTTCGGAGAGAGGGGAAACCACTTTGTACCGAGAGGCTGTATTTACTCGTATGTCCGGAAAAGCGAAATTCATCCTGGTACTGTCACTCATCGCCCTCGTCTACTTCGTCGTCTCCGGCGGCGAGGACCCCGTCGAAGTCGAAGTCGACGACGAATAATCGGTCGAATCACCTGATTTCTTTCACGACGCGCTACCCGCGGAAACGGCGGCCGTAGTATGAGATGTCACGCCGTCGTTGCGGCGACCGATAGCACTTCGACGCCGACCGCGAACGGAGCGAACGACTGATACCGTTCGGGCCGGAATCGCGAGTATGTACGGTGTCGTCACGCGCAACGCCGAGGAGATCGAGTGGCCGGAGTTCGACATCGGCTTCTTCGAGGTCAAAGACGTGACCGGCCGGGCCGCAGAGCCGCTCTCCGAGGCGGTAAATATGATCTCGTGTTTCGGCGACAACGCGGGTGTGAGTTCCGATCCGGACCTCGTCGCTATCGACGCGGACGGAACCCCCGCGACGCGCGAGCAGCCGTATTTCGACTGGTCGCACGTCTGCCCGACGCACGAGCGGTATCGCGACGGCCTCCTCGAAATCGTCGTCGACTGCGCGGACGCGAACGACGACGTCCGACTCGACGACGTCGGGTTCCCGCGCGAGGGCTACTGCCGCTGCGAGCGGTGTGACCGACGCTTCGCCGAGAGCGACTACGACGACCGCGAGTCGTGGCGCGCCGCGGAGATCACCGACTTCGTCGCCCGAGCGACCGATCGAATCCCCGGTCGGACGTATCTGACGCTGTACCCCGACCCCTACCCCGGTCATCTCTATCAGCGCGCCGGAATCGACGTCGACGCACTCGCCGAGCACGTCGACGAGTTCGTCGTACCGCTGTACGACACCGAGTACGCGACGACCTACTGGCTGGAAACGATCGCCAAGGGGTTCGAGAGCCTGCTCGATCCCCTCGATGCGTCCTTCTCCGTCGAACTGTACGCTGTCGACGTCGACGTCGACGACCTCATCGGAGCGACGGAAGTCGCCGAGGCGTACGGCGAGAACGTTTACTTCGGCTACGATGCCTCGAACGCAGCGGCGGCGGTTCGGCGGAAGAGCGCGGACGAGCGCTCGGGCGTCACGCACCGACCGGAGAGCTGAGAGGGAGTCTCGTACCTGTCTATCGCTTCTCGCTACCGTCCGGTGAGAATGCTATCAGGACGCGCGATACCCCTCCGTCTCAACGCCGCAAACGTCTTTTCAGAGTGCGCCCGCGAGGAACGCCACGACGATTCCGGCGACGAACACGATCGCGGCGAAGACGAACAGCCCGGCCATCAAGCGGCGTTGCTTCGAAGTCGGCTGTGCCGTACTCCGTGTCAGGAATCGATATCACAAATACTCGCTGGCGTCGACCCGAGCGCCTCGATCTGACACTCCCGAGTCACCGCTTCGTTCGGAGCGCGGCGAACGCGTCCCCGGCGAGTCCGGGCCCCGTCGGAACGCGGATCGACCCCTCCTCGACCGGCGCGGGATCGGGAGCGAGGTCCGCCGAAAGAACTGAGCCAGTCGCCAGCCCGCAGGCCGAAATTCCCGGAAGCGCGGCCGCAACGTGGACCGCGCCGACACGGGCGACGACGGCGTCGATCGTGGTCGTCACGACGACGTCCACACCGCGTGCTGCGGCCCGACGCGCCACGTCGAGCGTGCGACGCGGCCCGCCCAGCGCCATCGGCTTGCAGACGAGGATGTCGGCGGCGTCGGCGGTGAGCACGCGGTCGGGTCCCACAGAGACGACCGACTCGTCGAGCGCGATCCCGACGCCGCGACCGCGGAGTTCCGCGTGCCCGCGGAGGTCGTCGGCCGCGAGCGGCTGTTCGACGTACGCGAAGTCAAGGTCGGCGGCGACGTCGAGCAGGCGTTCGGCGGTCGGGACGTCCCACACCCCGTTGGCGTCCGCGCGGAGCTCCACGCCGTCTCCGGCGGCCTCCCGGGCGGCGCGCAAACGGGCGGCGTCGACGTCGGAATCACGCGCCCCGACTTTCACTTTCACCGCGCGGTAGCCCGATTCGACGGCTTCACGGGTTGCGCCCGCGGTCGACTCGACGGAACCGTCCCCGACGGTGGCGTTGACTGGGACGGAGTCCGCCGGGGACCCATCAGCGAGGAACGTCGCCAACGGCTCACCGGCGGCGCGCGCGTCAGCGTCAACCTGCGCGAGTTCGATTCCGTGGCGGGCTGCTGGCGTCTCCCCCATTTCAGCGGGTTCGACCTGCCGCGCTTCGGACCAGTCCGTGAGCGCCGCCTCGCATTCCTCGATAGACTCGGTCCACCCGGGCAGCGGCGTGGCCTCGCCGAGGCCGACGACGTCGTCGCGCTCGACGCGGATGAGGAAGCCCTCACGACGCTCGATTTCACCCCGGGATGTCGACAGCGGCGTCGTCAGATCGAGCGAAAACGGTTCGTACTGCATCACAACGGAAGTGACGTGAACGACAGGCCCACGGCGAACAGGACGGCGTAGGCGGCGAGCAGTCGACCCATCCGTTCCAGTGTCGGATTCAGCACCTCGCCGGCCGTCTCTTCGAGCATCGTCCGCGTGATGTCGACCGCGTACGGGAGCGTGAGGTACGGGAGCGCGACGGCGACGGTGTATTCGGGCTGCCGGAGGAACCACGCGGGAACGGCGTACGCCAACACCAGCATCGCCACGAACTCCGCGCGGGCGACCCCGTATCCGAACCGAACCGCGAGCGTCCGCTTGCCGGTCGTCGCGTCCTCTTCCTTATCGCGGACGTTGTTGACGACGAGGATGTCCGTCGAGAGCGCGGCGATCGGAAGCGCGGCGACCACCGCGACAAGCGGGAGCGTCTCGGGGGGTATTCCGAGCGTCAGTGGTTCTGCGAGCACTGCAGCCGCTTGGACGTAGTACGTGCCCACAACCGCGACGAGACCGAAGAAAACGAACACGAACAGGTCGCCGAGGCCGTGGTAGCCGAGCGGGTACGGCCCGCCGGTGTAGGCGATCCCTGACGCGACCGAGAGCAGTCCGATCACGACGATCGGCGCGCCGCCGACGTAGACGAGGTAGGTGCCCAGAAGGATCGACGCCGCGAACGTGAGATACATCGCGTGCTTGACGGTCTCGGGGTCGATGAGTCCCCCGGCGGTGACCCGGGTGAAGCCCTCGCGCGCCTCGGTGTCCGCGCCCTGTACGTGATCGTAGTAGTCGTTGGCGAAGTTGGTGCCGATCTGGATGAGTCCGGCCCCGAGAAGTGCTGCGAGCGCGGGCAACGCGGCGAACACGCCGTCGTGCACCGCCAAGCCGGTGCCGACGACCACCGGCGACGCGGCCGCCGGGAGCGTCTGCGGGCGCGCGGCCATCACCCACGCCTGCCGTTTCGTGACCTCCTGCGTACTCATTAGCTCTCTGTGAGGCGGGCGAGCGCATGAACCTTGCCATCCACCTTTTTACTGCGGAGGGGTCCTGTGGACCCCTCCGCGCAAAACCCTGTCTTGCTGAGCGGAGCGAAGCAAGGCTCGTGAGACGCGGCGCGTCTCACGGCGGAGGGAAAAAAGCCGCTCGCCTCGCGGTATGATACGTGAATAACGCACTTCTTCGTCAGTCAGAAACCAGGTCGTTTGAACCGTGCAGGTCGCCCAAAGTATCGTTTGCAACTGATTGCTCATCTAATCGCACGGCAGCATACGATCGAGTGGGGGAGAGTTGCAAGCGTTACTATCGGTGTCTCGGTAGGCCTACTTCACTCACCCTGTTCAACTTCGAAGATCTCGTCTGCGGTGAGACCGTGAGCTTCTTTATGGACCTTCTCACCTGCTTCTTTACTGGGACCCTCAAAGAGGCAAAAAACAGCCCCCTCGTCAGCATCCACCCAGTAATTCAGGTATTTCACACCGTGTTTTTCCTGTGTTTCGAGGTCCTTTTTGTGAGCTTCCACAACCTCCTCAACGCTTGCATCAACGTCCCTGTGAACGTCCATATAAAGTGGCATAGTGCACGTCTCTATCGGACAGGGTCACGGTTAGTTATTGAGAGCTATTTTCCGGTAAGACGTACTTATTCGGGTGACTGTACGTCTTTCAGGGGTTATCGGAGACTCTGTAATTGGGATCGAGTAAACTACCCTACCCTACTCCCTCGGCGCTCTGCGCCTCGGTCCTTGAGGGTAGGGCTTTGATGTGGACTCCCGGCAATCAGTCCCCAGCAATAGGCTGGTAACTCTCGCCGTTCAACATCCCACCATTCAAACGCACGTCTACTGGTGCGTCTCCGCTCTCCGACTTGGGCGAGGAGCGGAGTCTGTGTTTCCGCTTTCGGGCATACCGTAGCCCGATATTCTTCGCCGCGTTGTAATCCGCGTTGACCTCATAGCCGCATTTCTGGCACTCGAAGTGTTCTCCGTGGCGGTTCGATTCGTGCGTGAACCCACAATCCGTCCGAGAACAGCGCTGGGACGTGTGGTTCTGCTCGACTTGCTCCACGGAGACGTCTTGTTCTGGTGCCTTGTAGGAGACGTACTCGTACAGGCGTCGGAACGCCCAAACGTGGTGCCATTTAGCCTGCGGGAGCCGCTCACGGATGTCGGTTAATTCTTCGAACACGATCACGTCGCAGTCGTGTTCGACGGCTTCCGAAACGATCTCATTGGCAACCGTGTGGATGTACTGCTTCCGCCACGCTTCTTCGCGCTTTCCGAGGCGAAGTAGGGCGTTGTGTGCGGCTTGCGTCCCGCGCTGTTGCATCTCACCACGCCGCTTCTCGAACTCGCGGCACCAATGGTCGTAGTCGTCTCCCTGCCAGAACGTACCGGTCGAAGCTACTGCGAGGCTGTTAACGCCGAGGTCGATACCGAGGACTGTTTGGTGCCCGGTATCTACCGAAACCTCGGGCTCGTCGTCATCATACTTCCGGGTCGTAATGTGGAAGTAGAACTCATCGGTCACCTCGTCGTATTGCAATGTGCTCGCCCGGAACTCGTACCCCTCCGAAAGAACGTACTGTTCGTAGGGTGTTGGGCTGTCCGCCGGGAGTTCAAAGTCGCACTCAACACGCCCGTTGACGGTTGAGAGCGAGACTTTGTTCCGGTAGAATGTGGCGCTTCGCTTATCGTAGACTATGCTCCACGAGGTGAACTCCGGTTGGCTCACACGCTTGCCCTGCTTCCACCGTTCGACGCACCCTTTCGTCGCTTGGACGGCGCGTCGGATGGCCTCTTGAACGAGGTTGGCAGTGAGATCAGTTTCTTCGCGCAGCTCCGCGTAGAGTGCGTCTCGCGCAGTTGAGTTCGCAGTGATGCAGTTCGTGTAGGAGTCGTCGTCCCAACAGAACTTGGCAGCACGATTCGCACAGTAGAGGAACTGTCGCGCAGATTTGTGGAGGTCGTCGCGCCGCTCATCGGGAACGACGAGTTTAACCGGCGCAGTTCGACGCACCTCCATATTTCAGATTAATACTTGACGGTTCTTATAACCTTGGGATTCGGGTAGCCACCGTCGTGCGGTTGCGTCGTCCTTTGTCGGTTTCCTCTCCGACCTACTCGCTCGCTACACTCGCTCCTTGAGGTCGGAGGCTCCACCTCGAATTATGCTGAATATGACCCGTCTATGCGAACCGGCCGCAAGATTCGTGTGGTCTATCTTGCACGGCTACCTGAGTGGATGTGAGATAACGGGTGGCGAATCGCTCAAGAGAGGGGATCTATGGATAAGTTAAGAACGGTACTTCTGCAAAGCGATCACGAATACGAGGAGGAGCGGAAGAAGGGGGAGGGCAACGTCAAGGGGAGCCAACAAAAGCACAACCGAGGCCATTACCACGAACTCAAGCGCCACAAAGAGACTAAGCAGCTCGAAGTGAGTAGCCATTTACCGGGACGATTGGCTACAGGTTGATAAGTCCACAACTGATTGAGTGGAATTCTGCGGGGATAGCTCAATACATACACTCTCCCTTTCAGCTGTTTCACCAACCGAGGCGGAATCAACTGGGCGTGAATCGTCTTATGACGTCCTCGGTAAAGTATGGTGGTAGTACTCTCGTGAGTGGGGCCTCCGAAGAGTGAGTGAAGACTTGCAAACGCGACTATAACAAAGACCTTCGAAACGATCGATCCCGTATGCCGACTCACGTGTTGGTGCCGTACAACGGTACCCCACTCGCGAAGGATGCGCTCCGTTATGCCTGCTCGGAGTTCGGATCTGCCACGATCACGACGTTGTTCGTCGTCGACAAGGCCTCAGACGACACCGCTTCGAGGGGCTGGGGGGATCACCCGGGACTGTGGGAAGAGTGGCTCGAAGAGCGGAAAGCGCACGCCCGAGAGCTGTTTACGGAGGCCGAAGCCATCGCCGGAGAGTACGACGCCACCGTTCAGACGGGCGTCGCGGTCGGCCCCGTCGCACCGATGATCGTCGAGGCCGCCGAGGAGTACGGTGCCGACCTGATCGTCGTCGGCGCGCACGGGCAGTCGAGACTGGAGGAACTACTGCTTGGCGACGTCGCGCGTAGACTGGTGAGAAGTTCCCCGATTCCTGTCACGACGATTCGAGAATCGATAGAGTGAGAAATCTGCGGTGAAACGTCGCCGCGCGTAGCGCGGCGTTCACCGCGAGGCGAGCGGAGCGAGCCGAGCGGCCTTTTTCCCTCCGCCGTGAGACGCACCGCGTCTCACGAGCCTTGCTTCGCTCCGCTCAGCAAGACAGGGTTTTGCGCGGAGGGGTCCGCAGGACCCCTCCGCAGTAAAAAGGTGGGTGCTTAGTAGTGCCAAGGATATTGGCTGAAGTCAGGGTCGCGCTTCTCTAAGAAGGCGTCGCGGCCCTCCTGCGCTTCTTCTGTCATATACGCGAGTCGCGTCGCCTCGCCCGAGAAGACCTGCTGGCCGACGAGGCCGTCGTCGGCCATATTGAACGCGTACTTCAACATTCGAATCGCGGTCGGTGACTTATCGGTGATCTCGTCGGCCCACTCGAGCGCGACGTCTTCGAGTTCGGAATGGGAAATCGCCTCGTTCGCCATCCCCATCTCGACGGCCTCGTTTGCAGAGTACGTCTTCCCGCGGAAGAACACTTCTCGGGCCTTCTTCTGGCCGATCTGCTTTGCGAGGTACGCCGAGCCGAACCCGCCGTCGAAGGACGCCACGTCGGGATCGGTCTGCAGGAACTTCGCGTGCTCCTCGGAGGCGAGCGTCAGATCGCAGACGACGTGAAGCGAGTGCCCGCCGCCGACGGCCCAGCCCGGAACAACGGCGATCACCGGCTTCGGCATAAACCGGATGAGCCGCTGTACTTCCAGAATGTGCAGCCGACCGGCCTTGGCCTCACGAACGAGCGGATCGTCGGTTTCGTCGGCCTCGTCGTCGGCGCGGTACTCGTACCCCGAGTCACCCCGAACCGACTGATCGCCACCGGCGCAGAACGCCCATCCGTCGTCTTTCTTCGAGGGGCCGTTCCCCGTCAGGAGGACGCAGCCGACGTCGGCCCGCTTGCGGGCGTCGTCGAGCGCGGCGTAGAGTTCGTCGACCGTGCCGGGCCGGAAGGCGTTCCGCTTCTCGGGGCGGTCGAAGGCGATCCGCACCGCGCTTTCGTCGCTCGCGCGGTGGTACGTGACGTCGTCGAAGGCGTCCGCGCCGTCGACCTGCTCCCAGCGCGTCGAATCGAAGAGTTCCGAGACCATACCGAATGGGTGCCCGGAATCCGCAAAAAGATTCGTTTCGGCGTCGCTTCGTCCCCCGCGCTCTCACGGCGTCGAGTCGAGGACCCGATCGATCGCTTTCTCCCGGAGCCCAGAGCGGATCTCGTGACTCGATTCGGCGTCCGTCCGCACCTCGATGACGTGCGACCCTTCGCTCATCGTCGCCTCGGCGTAGGCGTCGCGGAAGGCGTTGCGATTCCCGCCCGCAACGCGCGCGAACGAGAGGTCGTACAGATCCTCGGTCGCCTCGAAGCCGAGGCCGTGCGGGGTGACGAACTGCGGGGTGAAGGGCGGGTCGTACTCTTCGATCGGGAGTAGATGGAAGATGCCACCGCCGTCGTTGTTGACGAGGACGACCGTCGCCTCGACGTCGCAACGGCCCAGCGCGAGCAACCCGTTCATATCGTGATAATACGCTAGATCGCCCGTCAAAAGCGTCAGATCGTCCGTCGTCGCTGAGCCGGCACCGAGCGCCGTCGAGACGATGCCGTCGATACCCGACGCGCCGCGGTTGCCCAGCGCGGTGAGAGACGCCGTTGTCGGCGCGCCGAACCGATCGAGGTCGCGGACCGGCATCGAGTTCGAGACGAAAAGCGTCGACGGGTCGGGCGCGAGGTCGACCACGTCGGCGAGGATCCGACCCTCACAGAAGCCTGTCGCCTCCCTGATCGCGTCCCGGTGGGCGGCATCGGCGGCAGTCCACCGATCGCGCCACGACTGGCTTCCCGGCCCCGCGAGGAGTCGAGAGAGCCGCCCGAGCAGTTGGGACGGGTCGGCGACGACGAGGTCCGTCGCCGTGAACTCCGCCTCGCGCCAGCCGGCCGCCGGATCGACGACGTACTGCCGGGAATCGACGCTCGCGAGGTACTCGCGGAGGGGTTTCGACGTCGGCGACGCCCCGACTCGGACGACGACGTCCGGGTCCGGCCACGCCTCGCGGACGCGGTCTGTGAGGTAGCCGTCGTAGCCGCCGATGACGGGCGTCGTGCGGACGAGACCGCCGTAGCGGACGCCGGAGAGCGGGTCCGCGAGCACGGGGAATCCGCTGGTGTGCGCGAACGCGGCGACGGCCTCGGGATCGATGCCCGGCGCGTCGCTCGGGCCGACGACGAGCAGTCCGCGCGGCTCCGAGAGTTCCTCGGCGAGCGTTCGGAGCGCGTCGTCGTCGAGTTCCGGGACGCCCGCGGTGGTATCGACGAACGGGCGGTCGCCGCCGTCTCGTCCCTCGCTGGCGAGCGGTGGGAGATCCGCCGGGACGTCGCCCTCAACGGGCGTCGGTTCCAGCGGCTTCCGGAACGGGAAATTGAGATGTACCGGTCCCGCGGGCGTGCCCGTCGCCTGCGCCAGCGCGCGGGCGGCCGTCGTCCGGAGCGACCGGAGCTTTCGCGGCGTCGCCTCCGGTTCGGCGACGTCGCGATACCAGCGCACGGCGTCGCCGTAGAGCTTCTCCTGATCGATCGTCTGGTTCGCGCCCGAATCTCGGATCTCGGGGGGACGGTCAGCCGTCAGGAGCAGCATCGGGACGCGCGATTGCGACGCCTCGATCACCGCCGGGTGATAGTTCGCGGCCGCCGTCCCCGACGTGCAGACGAGCGGCGTCACATCGCCGGTTCGCTTGGCGCGACCGAGCGCGAAGTACGCCGACGACCGCTCGTCGAGGTGCGAAAAGACGCGGACGTCCTCGTGTCGGTCGAACGCGACCGTCAGCGGCGTCGAGCGACTGCCCGGTGAGATGCAGACGGCATCGACGCCCGCGGCCGCGAGCTCGTCGACGAACGCGCGCGCCCAGAGCGTGTTGCGGTTCGGGTCCCGGCTCATCCCTCGTCCCGTTCGAGTTCGTCGAGGATCGGTCGGTACTTCAGCTGTACCTCGTCCCACTCGCGGTCGGGATCCGAGTCGGCGACGATACCGACGCCCGCGAACAGCGTGGCGGCGTCGCCGCGGGCGACCGCCGAGCGGAGCGCGACCGCGAACGTGCCGTAGCCCGCGGCGTCGATCCAGCCAACGGGCGCGGCGTACCAGCCGCGGTCGAACGGCTCCGTCTCGCGGATCGTCTCCAACGCTTTCTCGGGCGGCAGGCCGCCGACCGCGGGCGTCGGGTGGAGCGCCTCGACCAGCGAGAGCACGTGTTCGTCGCGGTCGAGGGTGGCCGTGATCGGCGTCCAGAGGTGCTGGACCGTCGCGAGTCGCTTGATTCGCCGGGGACCGGCACTGACGGTCCCGGCGAACGGCGAGAGCTGGGCTTCGATCGTTTCGGCCACGAGTTCGTGCTCGTGGGCGTTCTTCTCGTCGCGTGCGAGCTCTTGGGCCAGCCACTCGTCTTCCGCCGGGGTCTCCCCGCGACCGGTCGTCCCCGCGAGCGCGTCGGTCTCGACGGTTCGACCGCGGAGCGAGACGAGCCGTTCCGGCGTCGCGCCGAAAAAGGACGGCTGCGGCCGCGACGCCGCCGGTTCGGGCTCGACGAGGAAGCGATAACACTCCGGATACGTCCGCCCCAACCGCGAGAGAACGTCGGGCAGGGAGAGCTCGCCCGCGAGATCGACGTCGAGCGCCTGCGCGAGCACGACTTTCTGCAGCTCCCCAGAGCGTATCCGCGAGACCGCGGCGTCGACACCGGTTCGCCAGTCTCGGAGCGCGGTGGTTCGCCGCCGAGTACTGACGCCCGGCGGCCCGACAGTCGGTTCGTCGGTCGGGAGCGATTCGACACGCTCGCGCTCGGCGTCGAGCCGGTCTTCGACGGCTACTGCATCCCCATCGGGATCAATAGCGTTGACCGTCAACCACGCGTCGTCGTCGGTCCACGTGACCTGCACGCGCGGGAGCACGAACCGAGCGCCGGGGAAGTCCTCCCACGGCGACCCCGAAGCGCCGCCCGCGTGAAACGCGAACCCACCAAACAGCCGGGGACGGGCGGCCTCGGTCCCCGCGTGGACGTTACCGGAGGCGAAAATCGACTCCGCGGCCTCTCGAATCGAGGTGAACCGATCCGCGCCATCAGCGGTCAGCGTCGCCGCCGTGCCGCTCCCGACGACGGTGGCTTCTCCGGGTGCGCTCCAGACAGTCCGCGGCGCGTCGGCTCCGCGGAGGACCGCGCGAAACGACGGCACCGCGATAGGGACCGATCGGCTGACGAGATCGGTTTCGGCCGTGTCGGCCCGCAGCGATTCCATTACCCGTTCTGCGGACGCCACGCTCTTTTATTTGACTATAGCGTCGCCGCGGCCGTTGGACCGCCACGGGTTCCGCTTTCAGACGAGTGATCACCCGTAGCGCTCCTCTTCCCACGGGTTGGCCGACGCCGAGTACCCCCGTCGCTCCCAGTATCCGCGCTCGGTCTCGGTCAGGAACTCGACGCCGTCGACCCACTTCGCGCCCTTGTAGGCGTACTTGTGCGGCGTCACGACGCGCAGCGGCCCGCCGTGCGGTTCCGGAAGAGGCTCACCGTCCAGTTCGTACGCGAACAGGACCTCGTCACGGAGGCACTCCGAGAGCGGTAGGTCGGTCGTGTACCCGTCGAGCGCGTGAAACATCACGTGAACCGCGTCGTCTGAGAGGCCCGCGCGCGCTGCGATCGTCGGGAACGAGACGCCCGTGAACTCGCAGTCGAACGTGCTCCAGCCCGTGACACAGTGAAAGTCCTGTCGCTGCGTCGTCGACGGGAGCGCTCGGAACTCGTCAATATCGAACGTGCACTCGTCGTCGACGGCCCCCCAGACGTCGAACGACCACGTCTCGGGCGTCCACGACGGCGTTCCGCTCTTCGAGAGGACCGGAACGTCGTCGGTCTCGCGCTGTCCGGGCGGCAGTCGCGCGTCGCCGTACTCCCGGTAGATGTCGGTTACGTCGTCCACGGTTGGAACACGGGCCCGAGGACCGTGAGGATACCGACCCCGAGCCGCGAAGTTCCGACCCGCCGCGTGTTCGTGATTGCGCCTCTCGCATAGCGCTCAGCGCAGAACTGAATTGCGTCACGGTATGCCGACAAGAGAGCTGCTCGCCGCTGGAAAATTGATAGCGTGGAGATAGTTATAGAGGATACATAAACAATTATGCTCAGATTAAGAATATTACGTGTACTTTTCCGAAACGAGAGTTTTCTAAACACGGAAACTCCGCCGCAGGGTTTAAATAATCCCCCTTCAAACCCCCTGATGATCAGATGCCCAAGGTGAACATAAACGTCCCCGAACACCTCGAGATGCAGATCGCACAACTCGTCGACCAAGGCGAGTTCGTCAGTCGGGAAGAAGCCATCGAGGAGTTGCTCTCGACGGGTATACGAGCGTTCAAGACCAGCGGCCCGATGGAGGGCGACGACCGCTTCGAAGACGACGGAATGATGGGTCACGAAGACGAGTACGTCTTCTAGCTGTGACAGAAACCACCAATAATCCTTAAATCGGACTCGCACGTATCCACGTCTATGCACAAAGACGAGCTATTGGAACTGCACGAACAGATGGTCATCATCAGGGACAACTTCGGCGCGCGCGAAGACGTCGACGAGAGCATCTTCGACAAGTACGACAACCTCGATGTCGACCCATCGCACGTCCACAAGTCCAAGAGCGAGCACAAACACGCCGTCTTCGTGCTCGGAAACGCGCTTGCGACCGCGATGAGCGAGGACGAGTTCTCGAACGCCGGGCGCGTCGGCAAGCGGATGGAAGAGCTCGCGAAAGACGCCGAAGGGAAGCTCTAACCCGCCAACCGCCGGCGCATCGAGCCCATCGCACGCATCCGGCCGTTCCGTACCGCCTAGTTTCTTAACTGCTCGTTTACTCCTGACAGATGATGGATTCCCTGCCGGTCGACGTCCTTCAACGGGCCGCGGTCGTGGCGGCGCTTCTCCTCTCTTTCGCGGTGATCCTGTCTCTCGATCGAACCTCGGAACTGAGTGCACGGCTGCGACGGCGGTTCGTCCTCGGCGTTCCGTGGGGAACAGTCGTCTCCGCGGGGTTCGTGCTCGCGGTCTACCTCTTCGTACAGGGCGGATACCAGTACTGGTACTCGCCGGTGACGATCCCGTTTCGGGCGTGGTCGTACTACTACCCGCTCGGTATCGCGAGCGCGGCGTTCTCCCACGGCGGGCCGGGACACCTCGTCGGCAACCTCGTCGGGACGCTGACGCTGGCCCCGCTCGCGGAGTACGCGTGGGGGCACTTCCCACGCGAACGCGGGTCTCAGTCGTTCGGCTCGCTTCGGACGAACCCCTACGTCCGCGCGTTCGTGGTCTTCCCGGCGGTGGTGTTGATCGTGGGCCTGCTGACGTCGATCTTCGCGCTCGGGCCGATCATCGGTTTCTCGGGCGTCGTCTTCGCGTTCGCAGGCGTCGCGCTCGTCAACTACCCGCTCGGTACCGTCATCGCGCTCGCAGGCGGGGGTGCACTCCGGTTGGTGTACAACGCGCTCTTGAGCCCGGTCATCACCGCCACCGGTCGCCCCGGCTACATCACGCCGTGGTGGGCCGACATCGCGATCCAAGGACACGCGCTGGGCCTGCTTATCGGCGTTCTCGTGGGACTCGCGATCGTTCGAGCACGGAACGTAGAAGACAGGCCGAGCGCCGCACGCCTCTGGCTCGGGACGCTTCTGTTCTCAGTCGAGCAGTCTCTGTGGGCCGTCTACTGGTTTCGCGGCGGCGAGACCTACGTCCTGTACCGTGCCGTGGGAGTCGTCCTCGTCGCGGCGCTGGCGCTCGTCGTGGTCTTCAGCGTCGTCGCGCGCGACGACCCGCTGTTCACGTGGGAATTCGCAGGCAGTAACGAGGTCGTTCGCAACTGGCAGGTCGCCGCCGGCGTGCTCCTGCTTGCGACCGCGGCGCTCGCGGGGCCGGCCGTGCCCGCGAACCTCTTCACCGCCGGTTCGGATGACCTCCCGGGCGACGAACTGACCGTCCGCGACTACGAGATCACGTACGCCGAGGACGTCGAAAACGACCTCGTCGCCGCGTTCGACGTCGAGGCATTCGGCGAGACGACGGCCGTCAACACCTCCGGCGTCATCGTCCGCAGCGAAGAGCGCGGCATCTGGACGACCGCGGTTCCGAAGGGTCGACTCGCCTTCGACGGCCAAGTCGCCGTCCGCCTCGGCGGCGTGGGCTGGCGCGAGACGGTGTACGCCCAGCGAGACGGGTGGAACGTCCTCGGCAACGAGACCGCATACCGGGTCGCGCTCGGTGACAGCGAGTCGGGGCGCATCGTGTACACCTCCGATCCCGTCACCGCGGCTCCGACGCTCGCGGACCGGAACGTGACGGTCGTTCCGACCGAGAACGGCTACTTCCTTCGAGTCGACCGCGGTAACAACTCCCTCAGCGCACAGCTCCCCGCGGAAAACGAGTCGGTGACGCTCAACGCTCTCACGTTCACTCGGAACAACTCGAGCGTGTACGTCTCCTACGACGGCACTGACCTAGAGTTGCTCGCGAAAGAGACCTACGAGTAACGGCCGCGGGCTTCGCCCGCAGGCGACGCAGGTGAGTCGGTATTACGTTCCATCATCACCGACAGATCACGGTTGTTTCGTTCAGTCGTCACCGCCGGACCACTCGATCCGGTACACCTCGGCGTTGATCTCCTCGCTGTCGGCCGTATGAAAGTCGAACTGTCGGTCCAAGTCGAGCGTCGCCCGGAACGCGTGCGTCACCTCGCCGCCGCGATCTGTCGCGAACGATTCGACGAACTCCTGTGACCCGCCGTTGTGAACCGAGTAGGAGACGTCCGCGATCGTCGCCGCGGTTTCGAGGAACGCCCGATCGGTATGCTCGTTCCCGTTCTGCGCGCCGAACGGCGGGTTCATCAGGACCGTCGTCGGGCCGTCCGGACACAGCGGCGCGCGGGTCGCATCCGCTTGGACCCAATCGATCGGCGTTCGCGTGCCGACGCGCCGGCGGTTCTCCACGGCGGTCACGAGCGCCGAGCGGTCGACGTCGATGCCGACGACCCGGGCGGGGCCGCGAAGGGCCGCCCCCAGCGCCAGCATTCCGGTCCCGGTCCCGAGGTCGACGACGAGCCGACCCTCGACGTCGCCGTTCAGATCCGCCACGTGGACGACGTGCGCTGCCAACTCCGGCGGCGTCGGGTACTGTTCGAGATCCGCCCGGGGGTCCTCGAACCCCGCGACGACGGCGAGTTGCGTCTCCAGCGCCGATTTCGTCGCCATCAGGACCGCCCCCCTGTCGGGTCGGTCGCGACCGCGACCTCGACCCACGGCGGCACGACGTTCGGGTTCATCGTGAGCGGATTCGGCGTGAGAATACAAAAACCCGGCTCCCGTTCGGCGCTCGCTCGCCGACGTCGCCGAAGTCCGGTCAGTGACCGCCGGACGCGAGGTGAAGGCCGACGATGCCGACGACGATCAGGGAGATAAAGCCCATCCGCGCGAGGCCGGCGGGCTCGTCGAAGAGCACGATTCCGAGCGAGGCGGTCCCGACGGCCCCGATCCCGGTCCAGACGGCGTACGCCGTTCCGATCGGGAGGTCTTTGACGGCCTGCGCCAAGAGGAGCATACTGATCACGAGTGCGACGACGGTGGCGAGCGTCGGGACCGGCTTCGAGAGCCCGTCGGAGTACTCGAGTCCGATCGCCCAGCCGATCTCGAAAAGCCCCGCGAGGACGAGGAGATACCACGACATTTCAGAACTCTCTACCGCTTCGGGTCGGCTATAGCTTCTGATCCTTGTCGGCTGCGCCGGCGTCAGTACGATCGGCAGAGACCGGGTGTCAGTACGACCGACGAACGACTGTCGAACCGCTCGCGTCGCGGACGACGACGACGTCGCCGTCGTTGTTCCAGATCGCCCGATCTGCGCCCCAGAACACCGTTGAGTCGGTGTCGGTCCCGGATCCAGTCCGTACGGTCAGCTCCGCGTCCGGCGCGAGCGTCGTTCCCTCGGGGAACGTGTACTCGTGGTCCGCGGCGTCGACGACCGTCCACCCCGAGAGGTCGAGTTCCCGGTCGGCGACGTTGCGGAAGACGAGGTATTCGTCGTTCAGGTTCTCGTTGTCGTTGCCCGCGGCGTCCTCGTGGATCTCGCTGACGACGAGCGGGCCGCCGCCGTCGGCCATCGCCGTCTCTGTCGCGGGCGAATCCGTGGTCGCTGGCGAGTCCGTCATCGCTGCACTCGTGTCGTCGATGCACGACCACAGGCCGCGACGGGCCTCGCGGGCCTCGGCTTCGGTCCGCTCGTAGCGTTCACGTTCGGTAAAGGTACTCGGGTACACGCGGGCGTGGCCCTCCCGAAGCAGGTCGTGGTTGAACGACGCCCCGTCGACGTAGACGTACGCCAGCAGCCGTCCGTAGTAGCCTCGGCGGTCGGACTCCTCGTCGAAGACGAGCGTGATGCTCTCACCCTCCAATCGGTCGACTGCGTAGGCCGACGCCGCCTCACCGGCGCGGCCGAGACACGCCACCCCCGCCTCCGTCTCGGGGACGCCCTCGAAGTCCGACGGGTCGTTTTCCGAGAAGGTCTCCGGCGTGTCGACTCCGAGCAGTCGGACGGTTTCGCGCGATCCATTCGCGTACGCGACGTGCATCGTGTCGCCGTCGACGACCTCCGTGACCGTCACGCGGACGCCGTCAACGGGCGATTCCTCGCTCGGAACTGCCGTCGGACCCGCCGTCGTCCCGTTCGACGCCTCGTCGTCGAGTGCGGGCGTCCCGGTGATGCACCCGGCGGAGACGACGAGAAGTATGACGGCGAGTGAGACGCGGCGCATACCTCCAGATCTGTACCCCAGCGCATTTACGGATTACGAGGTGTGCGATCCGACAAATAAGATAGTTGTCAATAAGGCTTAAATACACCCTTCACCACAAACCTTATAATGGAACGTTCGCGTCGTCAGCGCCAGCGAGAGCAGGAGACCGAACAGATAGACGACGAACAGGTCGTCTGTCCGGAATGCGAGTCCGAGAACATCGTCACGGACGCCGACCAGGGAGAGTTGGTCTGCGACGACTGCGGACTGGTGTTGGACGAGCGGCAGATCGACCGCGGTCCGGAGTGGCGGGCGTTCAACCACTCCGAGCGGCAGTCGAAGTCCCGCGTGGGCGCGCCGATCACGGAGACGATGCACGACCGCGGGCTGACGACGACGATCGACTGGAAGGACAAAGACGCTTACGGCCGGTCGCTCTCCTCGGAGAAACGCTCGCAGATGCACCGCCTCCGGAAGTGGCAGGAGCGAATCCGGACGAAGGACGCGGGCGAGCGCAACCTCCAATTTGCGCTTTCGGAGATCGACCGGATGGCTTCGGCGCTCGGGGTACCACGGTCGGTACGGGAGGTCGCCTCCGTCATCTACCGCCGCGCGCTCAACGAGGACCTCATCCGCGGGCGGTCCATCGAGGGCGTCGCCACCTCCGCGCTCTACGCCGCCTGTCGACAGGAGGGCATCCCGCGCTCGCTCGACGAGGTCGCGGAGGTCTCTCGGGTCCCCCAGAAGGAGATCGGACGGACGTACCGCTACATCTCCCAAGAGCTCGGTCTCGAACTGAAGCCCGTCGATCCCAAGCAGTTCGTCCCCCGCTTCGCCTCCTCACTCGGGCTGAGCGAGGAAGTCCAATCGAAGGCGACCGAGATCATCGACGTCTCGGCCGAACAGGGACTGCTCTCCGGCAAGTCGCCGACCGGCTTCGCCGCGGCCGCGATCTACGCCGCATCGCTGCTCTGCAACGAGAAGAAAACGCAGCGCGAGGTCGCCGACGTCGCGCAGGTGACCGAGGTCACCATCCGCAACCGGTATCAAGAGCAGATCGAAGCGATGGGATTCCGCTAACTCAGTAACACTTCCGATAACGGCTTCCCTGACGGCGCTCTCGTCGGTTTTCACGACGCTTTCGACTTTCTACGGCGCTCTCGACGCTCCTTTATGACGCGTTCGTGACCTCCTTACGACGCGTTGGCGACGAACACGGCGACTTCGCGGTTCCACAGTCCCAGCCGATAGGTCGCCGCCGCGTAGTCGGCACCGAGTCGCTCGGAGAGCGCGTTGCGGTGTTCGGAGTCGGCGACGACGATGGGCGGTGCCGACCCGTTCGCGTACTCG